>CANOET010000001.1 GCA_947564835.1 uncultured Eubacterium sp.
GCCCAAGGTGTGTCTCCCGGCGCGTCCCCTGGCCACCGCCCGCAGAGTCGTCCGCCTAGCCAAATTTTAATCCCATCCGACAGAAAGCTTTTAAAAGTCCTCCAACTGAGGAACATCTTCTGTCAACACCTCTTCGCCCAGTTCATTGATCACCGTCCTGCCTGCCCTCCCATACTGGTATAACTGATCTAAAAATTCAATCGCAGACCGGATTTTTGTCCGAAGCAGGTACCCGCCGGACTGTGTCGCTTCGAGAAGCGAATCAACGGACAGATTGGGATTCCAGTTATATGCCCTGCCATGAAAGTCCTGTATTTTACGGAGCACTTCATTGATTTCTTCCTTTGTCAGCGGCAGCAGCTGCGGCGCCCTTACCAGAAGGTCTAATACCGTTTTAGCAGGCTCCTGTGACTCAGGATACACTTCCTCCAGATTTTCATACTCGTGTTTTCCTTCAATCACATCTTCCACATAAGAAGCGCTGAGCGCAAAAATACTGAATGTCGTCTCCGGGCATCTTTCCGGCAGTAAAAAATCCGCCATATTGCGGTAAGCATTTAAGCGGGCTTTTTTGCTCAGACGGCCCATCAGCTCTGTCTCATCCACCAGAATCACCCAGCCATGATATCCCAGCTGTGTAAATAAATGGCTCATAAAGGATATGTAATCACCGCAGTTTTTTGTTTTTGTAAAATTCTTATTATATTTTACTGGTTCGTTGAAAATACGGCGGTAGATTTTCTTTAACGGGGCATTTGCAATAAAATCGCCTTCCAGGTCTGCCTGCAGAAGAAATTTTTCATCAGCGTCTTCGGTATTCAGATACGAGCGAAATAAATAGTAGAGCTTGTCCGTCTCTAACTGCTTTGCCGCATAAAGCAGCATTTCATTGGCCACTGGGCTGCCGGCGGACAATTTTTCCAGCTCAAACATAAATCCCGGCTGCTGGCGTTTGGGAAGGCAGGTATTGCGGATCAGCTTCTGATAAACGAGATAAAGCTTATCCATCGGCGTTTCTTTGCTTAAAGAAAGATAGGAAACTACCATATGGTTGGAATGGGCCAGGTTAAAGACCGTATTCAAAAGATGTGTTTTTCCTTCCCCGTATTTTCCGCTGATCACCATGCCGCTTGATTTCCCCTGTTCACATACCTGATCCAGGCGGCCGGAAATTTCTTTCATAATCTTTGGACGCGCTTCGGAAAAATACTGGCCGACTGCACGGGAGGAAATCCCAGAACGCAGCGCTTCGATCACGTGTCTTGCTTCGATATCATACATATTCTTTTCCCTCCCGCATCCCTTTGATCTTAGACATGCTCTTTTCCCTCCTGCATTGCTTCCTGAATCAGCCCTGGTATGCCGACCGCCGCGGTCTGTGCCTGTGCCGCAATCTCTTTTGCTGTTTCCAGATCCAGCACAGACGCAGAAACCGCCTCTTTCTGCCTGGCAAGGCTTTCCGATATAGCTACGATGATATCCGGCGTATATTCCTGCGCTGCAAGCCGGTCCAGGTCAACCAGATCCGTAAAGCGGTTAAAGCGCTCTCCGACAATTTCATTCTGAATCCGCATCCATAACGCCTGATACGATTTCAGCCCGGCATTTTCATTGTCCATCAGTTCACGGTCAAATGCATAGACAAACATCAGATTATTCATACTGTCAATATCATCAATCAGCTGGCGGATACTCTCATACGTATCTTCCCGTTTCATCTTTGTATAATGCAGCAGCTCCAGGCTGGAACGGCTGATCAGAATTTCCAGATCGTCAATGACAACAAAAAGGCCGGAATATCCGCCCATATGAACCAGTTCCGCCAAAGAGCGCAGCATATGCCTGGCATTGTATTTGGTAATACGGCTTGGGTAAAAATCCAGCGCGCGCAGCTGGGAAAGCTTGACCGAACGGTCGCCTTCCAGCCATCCCAGCAGCATATCCCGGTTTTGCTCTTCTAACACCGGATAGCCGAGAATGCTCCCCGTCAGCATACTGCATGCCAGCGCAAAATTATTATCCAGCATCGGATGATCCAGAAAAATCTTGCGGAGCTGAAACCGGATTTCCCGCTTGGTCAGCACATCCCCCATTCCATTCTGTGAAAGGAAGTCTATAAACTTCATCCCAGGCGGAATGTCTTCGTATGCAAACCCCATTTCATGAATCAACCGGCGGCTGGCGCCCTCCAGGCATTCCATAATCCCGCACTGGCGGAAGATTTCTACATAGATTTCCTTAAAATCATGCATCCAGATCTCCTTTGCAGAAAATTCCACCACTTTATAATGCTCCTGCCTGGCAAGCTCTGACATCTTTTTCAGAAAATAAGTCTTGCCGCTTTGCCTGCGCCCGGTTACAAACTTAATTTTACTCCCGCCGTTTTTTATGTATTCCTGAAGGTATTTTTCCTTCCAGAAATCAGTCAGAAACTCCATACCCAACGTCATAGCCACACCTCTTAATCAAAAAAGCGGATGGTCGCAAGAAACTGTTCCTGGCCTTCTTTATCCAGAATCCGGATGGCTTTGCCGTTATTTCTGCTCGGCCCGAACTGAAACCGTTTCCCGTTCTTCGTCTGTTCCACATCAGACATATACAGCCTCGCCAGGTCAAATGCAAAACTATGCTGATCATAATCTTTTCGAAACCGGCTCATAGGAGCCAGCAATTTATAAATGCTGGTTAAATAAATATCGGATTCCGGCCTTTTTTTCAGCTTCACAACTGCAAGGTCATAAGCATCGGCAAGCTCATTCACAAAAGTAAGGGCATTAAACGGCGCTTTATGCAGCTTATCCTGCCCGTTTTTAATCATCCGTACCAGACTTTGCGGACGCATGCACTGCACCTTTTTACGGTCCAGCCAGATCTCCTGATTTTCCTGATCCAGACGCACCCGGTACGGAAACATCTCATAGACCGGCGCCTCACCGCGCACATCTACCTGAGTTTCCCTGCAGACAGCAAGCATCTGTTCCGCAAATTGCCCGCTTTCAAAATACTCCTTTGTATCAAACGTATCTATCGAATCTTTCATGCTGTTTAAACTTTCCGAAATACATGCAGCCGCCTCCGACATGGCGGACAAATCCCGCGCGAGACTCTTGATATCCCCGTTTTCTGTTTCCCGGCTGACTGCCTTGAACAGCTTTTGCAGTGATGCCAGCTGGTCTTTTACCTCTTTTTCATCCTGCTGGAGCTCTTGATATAAATTTTCGTAATCCATATTTTTTCCCTTTGCATTTGTAATGATATTTTTAAAGTTACTTGAAGTATATATGATGTATAGGATATTTTCAATAATTATGTTTAGAAACTTTGTAATTTGTGATAAAATAATGTAACAGTTCCATGAGCTATCTGAACTGTTGCAAAATAACGAATCGATAAGAAAGTCAGCCTATGAAGAAAGAACTCTATCCATGGCAGGAAACATGCCTGAAACACTGGTTTGCAAATAACGGCAGAGGAATTGTACAAGCAGTCACAGGCTCCGGCAAAACATTGCTGGCGCTTACAGCGGCACAGCAGCTGGAGCAAAAACTAAAAAAACCGCTGCAGGTAAAAATCGTAGTCCCTACCAGCTCCCTGATGTGGCAGTGGAACCGGGCGCTGCGGGAATTTCTCCGGCCTTGCGACGGTTATCACAAAAACATCGGCCTGCGCGGTGACGGCTGCAAATCTTCTCCTGACCACAAATATATGATCTACGTAATTAATTCTGCCCGCTACGAACTGGCACGGCAGATTCTGACAGAACTAAAACAGGGGAACTTTGTTCTTTTAATCGCAGATGAATGCCACCATTACAGCAGCGGGCAGAATCAGCTCATTTTTGAATTTCTGCCTTATATAAAGGAAAATGAAGCACAGTTTTTCTCCCTTGGCTTAACAGCCACGCTGCCATCCGGGCAGGCAGGGAAGGACCTATGTGCGCTTCTGGGCAAAAAAGTCTATACTTACGGCATGTCCGAAGCGTCTGCTTCCCATACAGTCAGCAAATACGACGTCTTTCATATCGAGCTTGCATTCCGCAACGACGAAAGGAATACATATGACGAGCTTACAGAACAGCTGCACCTGATTTATGCAAAACTGCTGCAACGGCACCCCATTTTGGAAGATCTCGGCCATAAAGAACGTTTTGAACAATTACGGCAGCTTTGCGGCAGCAGCGATCCGCAAACCGCCCAAATGGCCGCTGCCTGGCTGGGACTGACTTTTAAGCGGAAAAATCTTGTCTGCCTGGCTTCAGCCCGGATGCTATGCGTAGGTAGCCTGGTCAGGCGCCTGGCCGACCAATGGACGCCGGGAGAACGGATTCTGATTTTCGGTGAGCGAATCCGCCAGGCCGACGACCTATATCTGCAGCTATCCGCGCAATATCCCGGACGGGTAGGCAGATACCATTCCCAAATGGGTCCGCAGGCAAATAAAAATACACTGGAACGGTTCCGCAGCGGAGATCTCCGCATTCTGATTGCCTGCAAATCCATAGATGAAGGCATTGATGTACCAGATGCTTCCATCGGAATTATTTTATCCGGAACCTCCACGCAAAGACAGCGGGTACAGCGTCTTGGCAGAATTATCCGCCGGCAGGAGGGAAAGAACCGTGCCCTGTTGTATTATCTGCATATAGAGGGTACCACTGAGGAATCCTTTTTTCTTCCGGAACACGGCGAAACCCGCAGCTTTGACCTGAAATTCTGTTCTGAAGATCAAAGCTTCTTTCATCCGGCCTACGAGGCTGCTTCGGAAACATATATACGCAAGCTATGGCGCCGGGGCGCTGACAAAAAACAGCTCCGGGAAGCCAGGCACTGCCTGCAGGCCGGTTCTGTCCGGTCAGACTGGCTTCTGGACCTAAGTGACGCAGAAAAGCGGATCCGGGAAGCAGCATCGGTGCATAACCGGAACTACTGGATCTGTATGAAAAACCTTAAGGAGCCATGAGACCATAAATAAGATGCAATATAAATTGTAAATCACTGAAAAACATGCTATAATGAAGCTACGAAAAAGGAACTTTACTATGAATGATACAAAAATACAGTGGCACCCGGCATTTATCGCCGCTATGAGTTTAGAAATGGCTGACAGCCGGGACAACCTAAGATTTGACAGGGAATATAACCTGAACATAAAACCGCTGGCCATAGACCTGCTTATAACAAAAAAGCAGACGGACATATCCATCCGCAACGAAATCGGCCACATTTTCAGGGGACATAACATTATAGAATACAAAGACCCTGAAGACAGCCTGAATATAGACGTCTTTTTCAAAGCAGAAGGCTACGCCTGCCTTTATAAGGCCTATGGCAAAACAGTAGATGCCATTGCGGAAAGCGACATAACAATAACACTTGTACGCGATACAAAACCAGCCGGTCTGTTCGATTATTTTGCAAACCACAGATATCAGGTATCAACCCCCTGCAAAGGAATTTATTACATCTCGGGAAATATACCCTTCCCGGCACAAGTAGTTGTCACAAAAGAGCTGAGACCTGAGCTGCATGTATGGCTTCGGTCACTGTCTGGAAAGCTGAAAAAACAGGACCTGCAAAGCTTGCTGGAACATATGCAGAAGCTTACCGGAAAGCTGGACAGAGAATACGCGGAAGCTATCCTGGAAGTCGCATTCAGGGCGAATATACAGCTTATGAAAGAATGGATAGGAGATGTTAAAATGAGTGAAGAATTACTGGAGATTGTAAAACCAATTATTGAACCACGGATACAGTTAATAGAACGAAACGCTATGGAAAAAGGCATAGAAAAAGGCATGGAAAAAGGCATGGAAAAAGGCATAGAAAAAGGCATAGAAAAAGGCATTCGAGGCGCTGTGGATATATTACGGGATTTCGGACGCAGAGATGCAGAAATAAAAACAATCATTATGCAGAAATACAGCCTTACCGATAAAGATGCCGATGAATATTTATAAACATCCTTTTTTACAGCCGCCATATAACATGCAGCACGAAACAATTTATATTTGACAAATCCCCATTTTCGCGCTATGTTAATGATAGAGGTTTATTGGTTTTTCAACGATAGAAAGGAGTGATCTTATGAGCGGTATTTCCGGCATCAGCAGCGCATCGTCCTACACCTTATACGGACAGATTGCAAGCGGCAATAAACTAACCTCTGCTGCGCAGGGAGCGGCGGAACTCGCCATCTCCGAAAAGCAGAATACACAGGTAAAAGGCTACAACGCAGCCACCAACAACCTGAAATCCGGCAAAGACCTGCTGAATATCTCCGACGCAGCCCTGGGCGGTGTCACAGATTATTTGCAGCGAATCCGGGAACTGGCACTGCAGGCATCTAACAGCGCACTGCTTACCGATGACGACGTAGCAGGCATACAGAATGAAATTGACCAGATGAAACAGGGCATCGCGGACATTGCGTCCCAGACCCAGTACAACAGACAAAACCTGCTGGACGGCAGCCGCCCAAACGGCTACCAGATTGCCTCGGATGGAAACGGCAATTCCATCACCATTCAGGAAGCAGGAAATTCCACCTTAAAGGCACTTGGAATCGCTGACTTTGACGTAACCAAAAGCTTTGACCTGAATACCATCGACAACGCACTGAACAAAGTCAGCAGCATGCGCAGCCTGGGCGGCGCACAATCCAACCGTCTGGACCATGCCATTAACTTTAACTCTTATGCTGCCTACAATACAACCGCTGCCCGCAGCAGGCTGGCAGACACCGATTACGGAAAAGCAATTACAGAAATGAAAAAGCAGCAGACATTACAGACTTACTCGATTATGATGCAGAAACGGAAAATGCAGGACGAAGCCCGCAGAATGCAGAATTTCTGGACTTAATCTGTATGTGATCCAAAACAGCATCATGCTGTCGGCAACAACAGAAGGATGATCTCTTGTTCCTTCCGCCCACGCATTGCCAAGATGAATAGCCTGGCAAACGTTACAGTTCACACCTGTCCAAAAAGCGGGACAGCTGCGAACTGTAACGGCATCCAGCCAATGGAAAGTTCGCCTTTGGCGAAGGGCTGGATGCTTGGCAGGCCACATTCTTTGGCCTTGTCCAAGCAGCAAGTGCTTGAACAAGGTGTGAATAGTAACTGGCAAACCCCATCTTAGAGCGTGTTTCTAAATTGCCTTCCGTGAGATCTTCTTCACAGTTCGTGGAGAATGCCGATCGCTGGAATAAATTTCCTGGCACGCTCTAAGGTCTGATACAACATCACCTGTAATACTAAGCATCCCCCAAGTTTTCATACTTCACACTGTACCAGCCAAGGCGCAATCTGCACTGATCTTTTTTCAGTTCCGCAGCATATAGAACCGTATCCAGGCTATACCTGCCGCTCCTTAGCATTAAATACATCACAATATAAGGAACTTTTGATATGAACATATTATTTTACCGATACAACAGCATCTGTGAATCATCCATCCTTACAGCCTGGAGAAAGTCCGGACACCAGATCACCGAAATCACAGAGGAAATGGACAACAAGAATCTGACTCCGAAAGAACAGATGCTGTTAGTCAGCGAACCGCTGAAATCCGGACGTTTTGATTTTGTATTCAGCATCAACTACTTCCCGGTGCTTTCCGAGGTATGCAGTATTTTTAAAACACCTTATGCATGCTGGATTGTCGACAGCCCGGTGCTGGAATTATATTCTAACTCTATTTATCGTCCATGGAACCGGATTTTCCTGTTTGATTACGCCATGTACCAGGAATTTGCCCCGAAAAACCCGGACTGCATTTTCTATCTTCCCCTGGCCTCCGATGTAACAACTTTTAGCCCGATCTGCAGAAGCATTTCCCAAGAAGATCACTTAAAATACAGCAGCGATATTTCATTTGTGGCCTCGCTCTACACAGAAAAATGCCCTTATAATAAGTTGAAAAATCCTCCAGACTATCTACAAGGCTATCTGGATGGTATCATTGAATCACAGCTAAAAGTCTATGGTTATAACTTTATCCGTGAACTTGTTACTGATGATCTTGCCGCAGAGTTCAAACGTTTCCTGCCAGGATTTTATCAGTTCCCGGAAAAATACGAGCAAAATGAAATTGCCCTCGTAGCAGATCTGTATATCGGAACAAAAGTTACGGAACAGGAACGCCTGCGGTTATTAAAGTCACTGTCTGCGCATTTCTCCGTAGACCTCTATACCGGCAGTGATACTTCCGATTTGCCAGACATCCATAACAAAGGTCTGGCGCGTACCTATATAGATATGCCGAAAATCTTCCGGCTAAGCAAAATCAACCTAAATATGACAGCGAAATCCATCAAATCAGCACTCCCTCTGCGCATTTGGGATATCCTTGCCTGCGGCGGATTTTTACTCACAAATTATCAAAGTGAAATTCCAGAGTACTTTGAGATCGGAACAGATTTGGAAACATATGCAAGCGAAGAAGAACTGTTAGAAAAATGCCAGTATTATCTGACAAATGAAGATGAACGAAAACAGATTGCAGAAAATGGTTACCAGAAAGTAAAAGAGTTCCACACACTGGAACAGAGGCTGGCTGAGATGATGGAGCTGTTATGGCACTAGTACTGCGTTGTGCAATTAGCGGTGAATACAGCGCTGGCACAAATGAACCAGAAATAAAACACTTTTGACATTGTGTTGCGGCCCTTTCCCCTCATCTGGCGTCCGCATCTCCAATCAAAAACGCAACACAATGTCAATTCCTGCCGCCCAGAATCAAAAAATCTCCTTCACAGCCTCCTTCACCTTTTTCAGCATTGGAAGCAGCTGATTTTCCAATGCATCGGCAATCTGCCGGTCTTCCTGACTACGCAAAGCATCCGCCAGTTTCATAACGGCATCATTAATTTCACTCTTACTTAGTTTTTCCTCTTCCTCATTGATCAGGGATAAAGTACCGTTCAGCACCCCCATCTCCCAGTTTACTGCATCCGTAACACTTTTCAACAATTGGTCCGTATCTTCTTTTTTTAAAGTAGTCAGTTCATCGATCAAAATTTCTGTATTTGCGATAAATTTCTCCTGAAAATCCGCCAATACTTTTACTGCTTCCAATTGTTCTTTTCTGTTGTTTTCCATAGTATCCTCCCTGATTTTTATATCATATCAACAAAATCCCTCAAATCCCGGCAGACGAAATCAGCAGTTACTTTCTGTTCCAGCCGCCGCGTACCATACCCGCTTTCCAGCAGCACCGTTTTTAATCCGGCATTCTGCCCGCAGATCACATCAGACGCCCGGTCTCCGACGAGATAGGATCGCGCCATATCGATCGGAAACTGCTCCTGCGCCTGCCGCAGCATACCCGTCCGCGGTTTCCGGCAGCCGCACTGCTTCCGGTAAGAACCTGTTCCGTCAGGATGATGCGGGCAATAATAAATAGCATCCAGCCCCGTCTGCTGCTTTAGGTACGCATGGATTTCCTGCAGCGTTCCCTCGCTCATCATGCCGCGCGCGACAGCTGACTGATTTGTAATACAGACCGCAAGATAGCCTTTTTGGTGCAGCAAACTGATACAATCTTTTGTGTAAGGAAAGATTTCCAACTCTTCTGCTTGGGTAACATAGCTTTTTTCCACGCACAATACACCATCTCTGTCTAAAAATACTGCCGGCCTTTTTTTGTTATCTCTCTTATAACTGTTATCCTTTTCCATGATTTTTTGCACCAACATCAGCCTTTTATTTTTTCTGCACTTTTTCCCTTTCAAATGGCATTATAGTCTTAACAATTATATCATATTTCCATCCGCTTGCAAAGCAATAAAAAAATGAATTGCTTTATACGTACAATGTGGTTACAGTTCGCAGCTGTCCTGCTTTTGGGACAAGTGTGAACGGTAACGATTTTTATTCTACACCGCTGTCTTGCACATAGATTGGTATAGCGCCTGGAAATATTTTGTGATATACTAATGGCATAACAAGAATACTATTTAAGTGAACGGAGGTAATAATATGCCAAATAATGAAAAAGAATACAACGGATATCTTTTAGATCAGCTTGAACTAATCGAAAGGCTCGAAATGGCAATAGAAGATAATAACATTGAGACGGTAAAAAAACAACTAGCACTTGAAAAAAAATTTGTTGAGCGTAAGTTGTACCAAAAACCACCGTTAAAAAGTGAATAATATAGTTAAATAGGATGTTAAGCGGCATCCTTTTTATCGTTAAAACAGACAGAATATCTGTTACTTTTCACGGGTCAGGAACGCGCACTAGCTGCGCGTTCCGTAAGAACATGATTCAGGAGTCCGGGGCATTTTTGCGAAGCCTTGAACCATAGGCAGCTATTCAGCCTTTAGATTAAGCTTCTGTTCCATCCGGCGCATTTCTTCAAATTCACCCATATCTAAAAAAGAATCCTCGCTAATCGGATACATCCCGACCTGCATTCCCTTCTTTAACAAATCATCCGCAAGATCTGTCATATGATAAAACGTATCTTTCGGAATACAGTCCAATAATTCCGGATTCAGAATATACATGCCCGTATTTACAAAATACGACATCTTCGGCTTTTCTTCCATGGAATTGACAATCGCATTCTCCTTTGCATGAATGACCCCATACGGCACCACAATATTTTTCAGCGCTGTTACAATCGTCATCATATTCCCAGACTTGCAGTGATGCCGGTAAATATCGGCATAATCAGCGTCAATCAGGATATCGCAGTTCGTCACGATAAACGGCCTGCCAAATCCCGTTTCAATCAGCTTTAAGCTTCCCGCCGTACCAAGCGGCTTGGACTCTTCCACATAATCCATATGATAATTCGTCATTAAATCTGCAAAATAGGACTTAATCATCGTTTTGCGGTAATTCAGCGTCGCAATAAAATGCTTCACCCCATAATCGCAAAACCGTCCGATAATACGCTCCATAATCGGAACATCCCCGATCGGAATCAGCGGCTTTGGCAGAACCTTCGTATAAGGGTACAAACGTGTCCCCTTCCCGCCCGCCATAATAACAACATCTACATCCTGCAGTAAATGTTTTGCGAGGACTGGTATTTGCACACTGCCGCTTCCATCCCTGACAGCAATATCTACTACTTTGCCAGCCGGATTCAATACAGGCAGAACATTGATCTGCATCCGTTCCATATATTCTGATGCTGTGTGGATTTCCTTTAGACATATATATTTTGGAGATTTGTTCATCATCTCCGATATACGCTGCTGGAGATTCGCTGTTTTAATGATCCACCGGCGGATATCACCATCTGTAACGACCCCTTCAAGCCTGCATCCTTCATCTACGATAAATAAGATCCCTTTTGCATTCGCATCAATTTTCTGCATGGCTTCTACGACAGTAATATTTCCCGCTGATAAAAAACCTTTCAACTGCTCACTATTCATTTCTCCATCGTCCTCCCTGACTTCCTTCGCAAAACAGGGCATTCTCAATCCCTGCAGTCTTCCTGACTTCCTTTCGCTGTATAGAAAATTCCGATTATTTTCTATCGTCTTCCTGACTTCTTCTATAGATCTGTTTATACTAACTTGCACATGTAACTTTATACACACGCGGTATCTTTCATTAAAACGATCATGAGATTTTATTTACGCATATCTGTTATCGTTTCCATAACTTCCTTTGCCACATACCGGATTTCATCCTCCGTAATCTGTGTACTGCAAGGAAGGTTTAAAATACGTCTGCTATAATACTGCGCTCGCTCAATCTGATAAGCGATTGCCTGCTGATAAGGCTTTTGCTCATGGATCAGCCCCCAGATCGGCCGTGTCTGTATACCCTTCTCCTGTAGACGGCTGATCAGGTCAAACAGATCCCCTTTCAGTTCCCCAATCTCAATATCCAGCGAATAAAACCATTGATTTGAGCTTGTCCCTTCACGGAACGGCAGCAGCTGCCCCAAAGGAAACCCTTCAAACAGTTCCTGATAAAGCTGATAATTGCGCTGCTTTCTTTGAATAAACTCCGGCAATTCCTCCATCTGTGCCACGCCAAGCGCTGCCTGCAGATTTGTCATCCGGTAATTATATCCCACTTCATGATGAATATAGTTATGCGGATCATCCTTGGCCTGTGTGGACAAATAACGCATATGCTCTACATCCTCCGCTCTCCGCGCAGTAACGGCGCCTCCGCCGCCAGTTGTAATAATTTTATTGCCGTTAAAAGAAAATGCCCCAAAATCCCCGATCGCACCGGCATATTTTCCGGCATACCTGCCTTTGGTATATTTCGTGCCAAGCGCCTCCGTTGCATCCTCAATCACCCATAAGCCATATGTATCCGCAATCTGCATGATCGCTTCAAGATCTGCCAGATTGCCAAAGACATGCACTACAATCAGTGCCTTTACCCTTTTCCCTGTATCTTTATGCACGAGCCCGCCATCCGCCTTTACACATTCCTCCCGACAGAACCGCTCCAGCTTCACCGGATCCATACACAAGCTGTCATCACAGTCCATAAAAACCGGATCCGCAAACTGGTATCTGACCGGATTAACTGCTGCAATAAACGTCAATGCCGGCACAACCACCAGATCCCCCGGCTGAACACCGCATTTAATCAACGACAAATGCAATGCCGCAGTGCCGCTCTGGCAGGCCGCCGTCTGTTCCGTATGCAGAAAATCAGACATACGCCCCTCCAGTTCCCGGATATAAGCACCGCCGGTAGACACCCATCCCTGGCTGAGTGCATCATTCACATATTTCGCTTCATTTCCTTCAAAATTCGGAATGGATAATGGTATCATAGTATTCATCGATCAGCCTCCCGCTGCACATTCTTCCTTTTATATTTCGGACAAATTCCGGCTAAATATTATAGATATCCGTTTTATAATGATCCATATGTTCCCTGAGCCATGCAATCGTTTCCTGAATCCCCTGTGCAAAAGTATATTGCTGCTTCCAGTCTGTGAGCGCTTTTATTTTCTCATTAGAACCAAGCAGGCGGTTAACCTCGCTTTTCTCCGGACGCAGACGCTGTTCTTCACATACAATGCTGGCATTAGGGTTAATCTGGGAAATAATCTCCTTTGCCAGATCACCGATCGAAATCTCCTGCTGCGTTGCGATATTAATTTCTTCCCCAACCGTCCGGTCTGATTCCGCAATAGCGATAAAGCCTGCCGCCGTATCTTTTACATAATTGAAATCTCTGGTCGGCGTCAGGGAACCTAATTTGATCTCCTCTTTACCTGCCAGCAGCTGCGTAATAATTGTCGGAATCACTGCCCTGGCTGACTGTCTTGGGCCATAGGTGTTGAACGGACGCACAATAGATACCGGAAGCCCGAAGCTGCGGTAAAAGCTCTCCGCCAGGCGGTCTGCTCCGATTTTCGTTGCGGAGTATGGAGACTGGCCCTGGAATGGATGATGTTCATCGATCGGAACATATTGTGCGGTACCGTAGACTTCTGAGGTGGATGTTACAAGTACACGCTGCAGATCCAGATCCCTGGCCGCCTGCAGGACATTTAACGTGCCTTTGATATTGGTATCCACATAGGAATCCGGGGAATGGTAGCTGAATGGGATGGCTATAAGAGCTGCCAGATGGAAAACAGCATCTGTGCCTTTTAGCGCCGTGCGTACGCCGTTCGGGTCGCGGATATCTCCGGTAAATACTTCGATCTGGTCCAGCTTTTCCTTTGGAAGCGTGTCCAGCCAGCCCCAGGTGTTGAAGGAATTGTAGTAGGCAAATGCCTTTACTTCGTAACCTTTTGCCAAAAGGCTTTCTGTGAGGTGGCTTCCGATGAAGCCGTCGGCTCCGGTAACTAATACTTTTTTCATGGGAATATTGTCTCCTCTTTCTTATCATTTTCTTATACTATAACATGTTTCCTGAATGCTGCATACTACTTTTTGATTCAATTATATTTCGTTTGCTTTTTTAATGATTGTATGTTATACTTAATTACAATCTTATTTTTAGAAGGAAGCTGTACAATTATGGACTTATTATACGATATTGATAAATGCATCAATGAGGCAAAAAATATCTTTGATCTTGTAGCAAACTGTTTTGACCTCCTATGCAGTCATATTACCAATCATGCATTGTTCATCAGCCAATACATAGATCAGGGACAAGGTGATATAACGAACCCTAATATAGAAAATTTAAATGATTTTTCTGAAAAGGTTATTAGAATATTAGATCATTATGCCCCGTCCAAATATTTTGATGTACAAAAAGAAATCATGCATCTTATAAATAATTTTAATTTAATCCAATTTCTGAATGATCAGGAGAATCATTATACAATTATTTATTGTATACTATGTGCTATAGACGCCGCAGCAATGGAGTGGGACAGAAAATGGCTTACCTCTTCTTTCGGGCCATTAAACAAGCAATCCAACGCAAGATACCGGGTCTACTTCCATACACACCGGACAATACATTCTGATTATATAGACCAGATTCATCGAAATCGGACTCACCCAAGTACATTTTTTGAACAGTTTCAAAGTTTCAGATTTATCGATTCCAGCCGGTGGAAAGAAAATATAAATGTACCGTATATAAAGTATTTGCCAGGAAACTATATAAAAAAGAAACCTGAGGATATGCTAAACCCAGAGTTAAAATTAAAAATAGCCGTTATTCCTGTATCCTGTAATCAGAATTTTGACTTTAAACCTGTGATCGGAAGTGCGTTTCGGGTAGACTATTCAAAGAATGATCAATCAGCAGCAACAGAAGCTATTATAAAATCTATCGAAAAAGCGCTTCTTGCCGAATGTAATATTATTGTTCTTCCAGAATATACAATTAGCCCCGTAATCCACGAAGCTATACAAAAAACATTAAGAAAACATTCTTTTCAGAACTGCAACGGAAATAAACTTTTTGCAGTATTTGAAGGCACAACCTGGACAGATGATGATAACAATATCATGCGCATATTAGATCCATTCGGTGATGAAATCGGAAGATATTATAAATACAGTCAATTCACAAAACCTAACACCGCAAAACATGGCTTTCACCACGTAGAAAGACTTACCAATCCCGGAAAACAATGCGACATGCTGGCACTTGAAGGAATTGGACTATTTCTACCGGCTATATGCAGAGATGTAATTGACGGTGAATATACCGCAGAAATTGCCAAAGCACTTTTTCCTGCATTTACAGTAATTTCTGCCTGGAGCCCTTCTGTAGCTTCCTTTGAAAGCCGGGAAAAAGAATTAGCCAATAAATATTTTACATCTTCCATTTTTGCAAATGCATGCAGTTCGGTCGACAAAAACTCGCATACGATTTGTAATGGATGTATTGTGAATAAAGAAAATACAATAGCAGGCGCATGGATCCGTAATCTTGACAGAAACAATTGCATCGCAACTTGTACGAAAGAAGCGTGTGTTTTTATTATGGAATATGATTTTACTTTTGGATCAGGCCATAATACTTGCATAACAGCACAAAAAATATAATATCTACACAATGAATGATATCATTATTGTTGAAAAATTTGTCATCACATGATAAACTATTTATAAATAATATAGAAAAGAGATGCATCAATATGAAGCAGCTAATTACTATTATATCTAATTATATATCAAAAAGAGAAATTATACCGGATGAATATCTATACGAATTTTCTACTGAAATTACATCCGCAATTGAATCTAGTGATACAGAACGCATTCCTGATGAATTTTGGCAATTAGCAAATTATGTAGAACTGTACTGGAGAGGCCAAAAATATACTTGCGATGATAGTCCGGAAAGGATATATCAAATGGGCCAGTTACTGTCTTTTACTAAAATGATCGATATCTGGTTTGATCGAATAGAAACGAGTACTTCATTAACCGAATATGCGATCATCATGAATAGCAAATACTCCTTCTTCAAAAGCATTCATGACGAATCCGGCATTACCCACAAAGAATTGGCCAGCAGGATGCATACAAGTGTATCTTCTTTATCGCAATTTGTCAATAAAATACAAGGGAACGGATTCTTTATTTCCCGTCCTATGGGCAGGGAAAAGCATTACTATTTAACACAAAAAGGCGAGAAAATTTATGAACTGATAACAAAAAGGCAATACGCTGCTGTATCAAAAAATTCGACTACAGTATATGGGAGTATATTATATGGGGGTATATTTAGCAGCCAGAACAAACAACAATATTATTCTAGTCCACATAAACTTTTAAATTCCAGATACAATTACAATACAGAAAATGTTAGCATAGATTTTACTGAAAATCCTCGAATTATTAATCTAATAACATCTAATGTTAGCATTGATATTACTGAAAATCCAGGTATTATAAAACTAATAACATCTAATTATAGAAGTGAGGTAAGAGAATGGAGCAAAAACAATTTACTGAAAAAGATAGAATTCAACTGCTGATCACAGAACTTCTGCAAACTTCATCCGGAGACCAGACAGATCTAGCCTATGCAGTTTATGAGCTAATTGAACAATCCGAACATTTTAAACCAGAATTATTCATGTTTTTTATTGAAACTTCAGAAGATCTTGATACCAGCGAAGAAAAACGTATTGAAAAAATATTTTCTGAAGAAGAAAAATACCAATACGCCAGAGATTATGGCAAAATTATTGATGGGACATTAGAAGCGCTATTAAAAAAACATTATGAAAAAGAAAAATTCTATCAGGAACTTTGGAATTTCATAGAAGAAAACCCTTTGCTTGACACGAAAAAGCTCAAAGCCTTTGCACTTTTTTATATTTGGGTAGATATTAGACTGCCTTATTATGTACTCGATGATGGTATCAAAATGTCTGATGACGATTACCAGGATATCTGTCAGAAGCTTTCAGAAGACATCAAAAAAGCCCGATTTATTTTACACGTACCTACCGAGCAAAAAACAGAACGTGCTTCCAGAATCGTAAAATTACTGGAAAGCTTACAGGATGACAAAGAAAAGGCTGTCCTTATGGCACATATTTTAAAATTAAGCGACCATTCTGATATGATTTTAAATCGCTTAGCAATCAGAGCAGAAAAACTATCTAAAAATGAAATTTCTTAACAGGTTAAATTGCGTCCCTGACTATTTATGATACAATATACTGGAATAATCCTTTCCAATATATTGTATCATATTGCAGCCGTTGGCTCCAAAACTTCAACTTGTTTTATAATTTTTCATATATGTTTCTATCAGCAGAAAATCAATTATAGTATCAATATCCACAGACCGTTCATTTGGCATAATATAAGCATAAGAATCTTTATCATACAAATTTCCATGCTTCATCAAAAATTCCACATTCACCAGATAAATTGCCCCATTAATCCTATAATTCGTAGGCAGCTGCTGCCTTGGCAGCTCATATTCCGGACACTGAAACGCCTTCATATTTCCATCCTCCGATAATGTATTGCACCATAACGGTGTATGCTCCATCTCACATACACCAATTACTGCCTCTGCATTTTTTTCCTCTATCAAAGAAAATGCATTTTGAATATCCCCTGCCGTACGCAAGGGGGAGGTCGGCTGCAAGAGCATCACACGATCAAATTTCTGCCCCATTTTTTCATATTTGCATAGCACATCCCGCACCGCATCCCAACAATCGGCTGAGTCTGATGCCAATTCTTCCTCTCTTAAAAACGGTACCTCTGCTCCATATTCTTTTGCAATCTGTGCATATTCTTCACTATCCGTAGAAACATGGATACAGTCAAAGCATTCTGACATGTGTGCCGCTTCTATGGAATATGCCATTAATGGTTTTCCGTGTAATCGTTTTATATTTTTATCCTTTAATCCCTTAGATCCGCTTCTGGCTGTTATAACTGCTATATTCCTCATTTCGACACCTACTTTGCATAATCAAATTTTATACTATATTAGCATATTTTTGAACAATCAGCAATCACCTGGCTAAAATAGGGTGCAGATAGAAATAGTAAATAATATGTAAAAAAGTTTCCTTTGCACATCTACCTATAAAGGCAAAACAAAGGAAACTTCTTTCTTTGTATCAACGATTTAATTTTGCCGTATTAATTGGCGGCAAAACAATTGGCATCATTCCTGGTTGTGTTGTCATTAATGAAACCTGACTCCTAATAAATGGAAACATAATCGCTATTGTATTATTATTCACAATGCTCTCTTCACGTTCATAATCATCCGCTTCATATATGAATACTGCTTCTGCTTTTAAAAATAGTTCAAAATCAACTTTACTAATCGTTAATTCAGCTTCAACATTATAATTATGATTACCCAAATTAATGATTTTTCTTTCAAAATTAGCATTGTACTCACCATCTGCTATTTTTTGTTCTCTCTTAAAAGCACATTTACTGAAAAACAAATTTTCCATTTTAAGACTTGATTCTAATTTTTTTATGTCCATACATTCCCTCCCTTATGCAGCAAGCTCTAACTCAGCTGTTACATTACACTCAACAATATCCATGTAACTATCTGCTGCAAAACTTGTCACATAATTGTTATATTCCAATCGTTCATCAGAATACCAATCTGGAATCGTATGCTGATCCGCCTCCTGCAAGAAACTACCGCCAAAAATTTTTTCAAATGAATCTGGAGCATCCGATTCTGAAACTGTCACATTCACACCAAAACTCTCCTTTGCAAACGCAATAAAGTCCTGTAACATTTTTTCCATCATGAAAGACCTCCTTTTTCATCTTATATTTTCTAATATAGTATTATCTTTGACACAATATATTGTTTCTATTCCAAAAACCATATCTAATTTTTGAGCAAACTCAATTGCATGTTCGTATAATGGCTGAACTCTTTGTCTAAAATGTCCAATCACGAGTTTCTTTTGAAATGTTTGAGTATAATATGCTATAAACATTGCCCTCAACTGTATAATTCTTTCGTGTTCATCATTAATATCCTGAATGTGAACCTCTTTCCCAGATAAAATCCGAGAAACAAATTCTTCAAAATTACAAAGATCTTTATGTACGCGCATATCAAATATTTTTTCTTTATCAATATCTATAATATCAGCAAAAATAACTGCAGATTGTATCTTTTTTCCCGTCATCTCCTTTATTTGCCTGCACTTTCTGTCCGCCGCCCACCATGCCTTTGCTTTTATATCATAAAAATACACTCCTTCTCCACACCAATTCCCATCAGCCTTACTCAAAACAAACCCATTTTTCTTTATTTTATTAGCAGAAATCACATCTGTTCCATGACACAGATCCCTAAATGTCTCTGTATACATCTTTAGCATCTCCTGTTGTCTTTTGCTGTTCTATGATTAATCAAATTACCGACTTTTGTTATCCCTTAATTTGATTCATATACGTCTCTACCATTAAAAAATCAACCATATTATCAATATCCACAGAACGTTCATTCGGCATTATATAAGCATAGGAATCTTTATCATACAAATTTCCATGTTTCATCAGAAATGCCACATTTACCAAATAAATCGCCCCATTAATCCTATAATAAACAGGCAGCTGCTGTCTTGGCCGTTCATATTCCGGACTCTGAAATGCCTTCATATTTCCATCCTCCGGTAATGTATTGCACCATAACGGTGTATGCTCCATCTCACATACACCAATTACTGCCTCTGCATTTTTTTCCTCTATCAAAGAAAATGCATTTTGAATATCCCCTGCCGTACGCAAGGGGGAGGTCGGCTGCAAGAGCATCACACGATCAAATTTCTGCCCCATTTTTTCATATTTGCATAGCACATCCCGCACCGCATCCCAACAATCGGCTGAGTCTGATGCCAATTCTTCCTCTCTTAAAAACGGTACCTCTGCTCCATATTCTTTTGCAATCTGTGCATATTCTTCACTATCCGTAGAAACATGGATACAGTCAAAGCATTCTGACATGTGTGCCGCTTCTATGGAATATGCCATTAATGGTTTTCCGTGTAATCGTTTTATATTTTTATCCTTTAATCCCTTAGATCCGCTTCTGGCAGTTATAACTGCTATGTTCTTCATTTCAACACCTACTTTACATGATCACCTTCCGAGACTATATTATCATATTTTTGAAAAATCAGCAATAACCTGGCTAAAATATTCTTTATCTTCGATTGCTTTCGGATTTTCTCCCCCTGCAATCTCATTATTATATTTTCCCTCAACAGCTGTCCGCCGCCCTTCTCCTTTTAAAAACCACTCATATTCCAAATCAATATGCCCAATATCAACGGCCTGGAAACCTGCCTGAAACAGATCATAGGCAAGCACTGAAGCCGTAGGACCCAAGGCCAGCAAAAACAATCTGTCTTTTGGCTGTTTCAAAGAAAAATCCAGGATCTGATTGTATCTGAAAAATGCATTCTCTGCTGGCGCCAATATACGTTGAATCGATTTTGCATTCATAAATAACTGGTTTCCAACACCCATCCCTGTCTTGCTGCCTTCTACAAAAATACAATCCCTGCCATCCCATATCTGCCTGATTTGCTGAAACCGTTCTGCGGGAGCATTCGTCTGATGATCAGCATACATGACATAAGGGCGCGTAATATATGCATGATAATAAATTCGTTCTTTCTTTAATAGATTTAAATGCTCTCTGCGCACACCCCTTGTCATATAATGCCGAATTTCTCTTTTTGCCTGTGCTGTATATTGTTCCAGACTGCCATAATTATCAGCAATTGCAATCAGCATGTTCTCCTCATTAGAATCTAATACTGCCTTTAACCGCTTTGCTAGCTGTTCATCATTTACCGTTTGGAACTTGTGGCGGATGCGGCCCTGGATTGCTGCAAATTCTCCGTCACCAAACCGGGCAATTGACGCATGGTTAAGAAGCAGCCGATGCATTGTTTCTTCTCTTGATACAATCTGTGGATACCAAAATTCTTCTGGCTCCTTGATATTTCGGTAATCCATAATCTCGAAATATATATTATCTCTATAATGTTCTATATCATCCAGCGTATCATCCATCCATTCTGTAAACTTCCTCTGCGACTTTACTAAAATCTGATTTGCTTTCTCTAATGAAATGATACGCTGTTGCATATTTTCTGAAATTGCTGCTAATTGTAAAAATTGGTTGTACAATTGCTGTTCCTGCTCATTCATTTGCTATCTCCAACTATGTATTACGATTCTTACAGACATTCTCCATCCCGCTCTTAATCAAAATCGATCTTATTTTTAACCTCCAGAAATATGTTACTCATTGATTGACTCCCTTTTACTAAATATTTCAGTTGCATACTCTTCAAATGCATCAGAAAGCTTCTTAACATTTTCCATATAAATTATGCCTTTTCTTGCAATCTCCTTACCTTCCTTCTGCAATGTATCCTCTGACAGGAACTGTTCATTACTTAATATATAGTTAGCGTTTGACATTGTCATATTCACAAGCTGGTATACGTCCATCTGTGTGATTTCCTTAATTCCTTTTCTTAACTTTTTCATAACTGACAAATATTCCTGCTGATTGATATTTTTTTTCGAGCATAATCGATTTAATTTATGATATTGCTTTTTCATTTTATTCGCCCGCAAAGATAATGTATGAAAATCCTCAGATAGATTCAGCAAATAATTTTCCGCCCACTTGTATTCTTCTTCTGATAACATTGGCTTCAAATCTTTGATACGTTTTGCAATATCAGCTTCTTTTGTACATACCTTATGAATCGCGTCCTTTAAAGTCATGATCTCGGTTCCCTTTATTTTGGCGCCACCCTCGGTAGCATTAATAACGCAAAACTGTTCTCCTCTGTTTTTCTTATGTTCCGTACATCCCTGAATATATTGCTCATACCATTTAATAAATATTTGAAAGGAATAAGGAGCTGGAACTTTATCTTCGCAATTTCCCTCAACCATGATATAATTGCTTGTATCACATTCTTCCATTACTTCCTGAAAGGTACCGTCCGCATGCGATCTGTTATTTGTAAAAGCAAGATCCTGCCCTACTAATATAATTGTTGTAATACCTATCATATACATAAAAGAAAAAGCGCTTGTTGCCACAGACCCTCCTGTTGCAACTCCTCCTATTATCTGACCGGATTTCTGGAAAATCCTGTCAGCAAACTGATAACCTTGATTATAAAAAATTTTCATGCCTGTATGATAATCTAATACCTCACTCGCTGCGCTTAAAGATGTAAGCAAAGGTATCTCTTTTACACCTTCAGCTTCAAATAGGCTTAACGGTTTCATCCCATCAATCATCGCTATCATATGCGGCACGATACCTTCTCGCAATAAAGGCTTCACCGCCGTATCAACTGCTATTATAAACGACTTTCCCTGCGCTTCTTTAAGATCCTTGATATTTTTATTGAGTGAAGGTCCTGCCGCCACTAATATTCCAGGCACATCCTTTGGTACAAGATTAATTAATTGTGTTGTTTTATATCCTTTGCACAAATATCTCGCATTAGATAATAAGTTCTTCACCATCACTTTTGAAAAAATGATATTCGTATTATATTGTACCGCTTCTTCTGCGGCAGCATCGCGGCAGATACGCATAAAATCAACCGCTTCCTTCTCAAATAGAATTTCATAATTCGGTAAAATGAAATACTTCACATATACAAGCATCTCATAAATCAATGTTTTTTTTATCACTGGCTGCAATTTTTGCAGTCCCATTTCCTCTAATCCATTCACCCAAAATATAATTAAATGTTTTTCCATCCATCGCTCCAAATCTGCCATTTCTAAAAATTTCAAGAATATCTGTAAGGATGGTTCATATACTATAATAGTAATTTTATTTTCTGTCTGTTCCGCAAGCTCTTTTAAATAGGAAGGATTTCCTGTTCCCATCATAATAATGGGAGTATTCTGCTGCAGTTCACCCAATGCATCTCTCCAAAGCAAAGCCGATTCTTTACTGTTGCGTTTTCCATTTAAATAATACATCTTTCCATTTTGCCGTATTCTTAGAATACGGCCTCCATCGTCTGCTGTTTCTTCTATAATTTCAAAATCTGGCTTAAGTTCTTTTCTCCCTTTTTCAATTAATTCATCAAACTTATCATAATATTTTGAAAGTACCTTTAAGTTTTTCTCATATTGCGTCACTTTCCTTCTCCTCCTCTTCCGGACTACAAAACATTTTCAAATACTCCAAAATACCATATGCCAATGCATCGTTCATCAGTACCATATCATTCTGTTCCGCTGCTTCCAGCATATCCTTTAAACTATTCAACAAGTCTCTGCACATCATCACATATACTTCTTCTTCTATGCCTAACGGATTTTTTTTCAGAAACCATGTTACAAACTCCTGGATTGCAGCTATATTTTTATAGGTCTTTTTTATAATGCTCCGATCTTGATAGATCATAAATGCTGCTGTATCATTTCTCAACGTTTTATATAATTCCTTAATCTTAGTATCCACACTTCTCTCCTAATTTAATTTATAAAAAAGAGCTGGCATTGCCAGCTCTTTTTATAAATAATGATCTGTACGAAGTACAGCTTAACATCATCTTACTGCAGTAACGATAATACACCCTGCGTAGATTGATTTGACTGTGCAAGCATAGATTGCCCTGCCTGTGCAAGAATATTATTCTTACTGTACTCAACCATTTCAGAAGCCATATCTGTATCACGAATACGAGACTCTGCTGACTGTGTATTTTCTGCTACATTATCCAAATTAGCAATTGTATGCTCTAATCTATTCTGTAAAGCACCAAGTGCGGAACGCTGTGATGAAACTTTGTTAATCGCATTCTGTACAGCAGTAATTGTTGCATTTGCTTCCGCATAACTATTTACTTCCGGTTTTGCTAATGTAAAACTCTCACCACTTGTTGCAACTGTTGGACTCTTGCCTGTAACCTCTGTCGTCTCGGCGTAAGTAATGAAGCTAGATAGAGTACCTAAATCAGTAGACACATTGCTTTTTGCAGCCGAAACATCTGCTGCCATAGCTTGAGAAGCTGTTGAATATTGAGAGCCTGCTGCATCTATAAAGAAAATACTTGTACCAGAAATCTGCTGTGCATAGTCATCCTCTGATGCCTGCTTATCAATAGAATCCTTAATCTGAGCTATCGCTGCATCCTGATTCGCTGATAATGCCTTCGAGTCATCATACTGATAAGTATGCCCATTATAAGTCACTGTAGAAATTTCTTTACCTTTCTGAACATCGCCCTGCTTCATACCCTTAATGCTTCTTAAACCTAATGTCGCAGCATCCATATTATTAATACTGATCGTAATCTTCTGATTTGCATTTGCTCCAACCTGGAGATTCTTGCTGTCAAAAGTACCGTCTAACAGATTCTGTTTATTGAACTGTGTAGTAGTAGAAATTCTGTCAAGCTCCTGTGTCAAAGCATCTAACTCTTCATTAATCGCATCACGGTCAATGTTTTCATTTGTATCGTTAGCGCCCTGAACTGCTAATTCATTCATTCTCTGAAGGATGGAATGAGCTTCATTTAAAGCACCTTCTGCTGTCTGAATAAGAGATACGCCGTCCTGTGCATTTGTTGAAGCTTTATTTAAGCCACGAACCTGACTTCTCATTTTTTCAGAAATCTTTAAACCAGCAGCATCATCGCCTGCACGATTGATTCTGTAACCAGAAGATAATTTTTCTGAAGATTTAGACTGTGCGCCTGTTGTAACGCCTAACTGACGGTTAGCATTCATTGCTGTAAGATTATGCTGTACTACCATTGCCATAATAATTTCCTCCTTGAATATACTGCATCTTCCATGATGCAAACGATAATTTTTATGTTGCTGACAGAATCTCTATCGGCCGTACGCTCCTAATGGAAACCCTGCCCTTTTAAGTAATGTTGCTTTACTTGTATTATATATCGGATGAACATTTGGATACTTTATAGCCATTTTTAAAATTTTTCATCTCTTTCATCTCGGAGGCATTTAAGTCTGACGGAATCCGCGGAACGCCGTATTTCTGTTAAAATACAGGTCTGCACATACTGCCTCCATATTTTTTGACTGCACTTCCTGATATTTCTTAATCAGCTTCATATTCGTCCGATAGAGGGCGCGATATACCTCATCATCGGTATGCCGCGTAAAATTCACAGCTATCAGGTCAGAATTCAGATGTTTATTCTCATAAAAATCTTCCACACCTTCCAGCAGATGATGCTCCACCGCATAATCAAACAATTCGCTTCCAGGATACGGCGTCACCGGACGAATCGTTCTCAGCTGTGCATGGTTATCATATTTCAGTAAAAATTCTACAGCATCATCCAATGCACTAAGTGGTTCATTAATGTTTCCAAAGATAATATTCAGCCCCGGGCTAATACCTACTTCTAAGGTATTTTCTACACCCCGGATAATCATATCACGGTTTAATCCTTTATGCATCACTCTTAACGTATCATTATCCAATGATTCTATACCATAATTAACAAACACGCATCCTGCATCTTTCATTTTTTGCAGCACTTCTATATCCGCAAAATTGAGTCTGCCATTACAGTCCCATTTCACATCTAAATCCGCATCTATAAATGCCTGACAGAGCTCCAAGGTACGATCCTTTGAGCTCATCAACAATTCATCTGAAAAAGTGATAAACTTAATATTATATTCTTTTTTTAAAAATTGTATTTCGTCTATAATACTCTGCGCACTTCTCGGACGAAATCCTTTGTCCAAGCGATAACAAAAATTACACCTAAAAATACATCCTCTCCCCGAAAGAACAGGCATCCAACGCTCACGATTCGTTATATGTGGTACACGCAGCAATGGATAAAAAGTCATATCAAATAAATCATACGCAGGCCATGAAATCTGATCAATATTTTTAATTAGTTCTCTTGGTTTTGTCCTGATATAATTTCCGTCTGAATCTAAAAATGCAATTCCATCAACTGATTCAAGCGCACCCCCCCCTCTTAAAAGCGTCCAACAGTTCAACAAACGTAATCTCGCCTTCACCAATCCCGACAACATCTGCTCCGGTTTTCCTCAAAAAATACTCCGGCGCCGCAGCCGGACCATGTCCGCCAATTGTATATTTAAAATTCTTTCTGTTTTTAGAAGCATTAATCGCTTCTGACAAAGATAACAATTTCCGATATTGATAATACCCTCCGATAATACTGATCTCAACCACATCAAAATCATGATTGTCCAGGTATTCCGTTAAATGACAATCCGGCCAATGATAAATATCCTGCTGATAAACACAGACCTCATGCCCTGCATCTCTGGCCGCAGCGGCTAAATAAGCAAGCCCTTGCGGAAACCATGCTATGTAGGAATCATTGTCATAAACCACCATCAATATTTTCATATATTCTTCCTTCCTTTCTTTCATAAACTGACGTAATCAGCAAAGAAGGCTTTAAAGTTCTATTTCCTTCAGCACACGGAATGCTTCTGCATACTCCACATTGCATGCTGCCGCCCGATACTTTGCCAACCCACGGATCGCCTGCTCGTTCCTCGGGAAAGGCGATTCCTTAATTTCATTCTTATACTCTTTCATAATTGCAATCTTTTCTTCCAGGTAACCACTGATATCTACATAATAATTTGGAACGTACCCCCCCCCACACATTTCCGGAGCATAATCTGTTTCCGAGATAATTTCCATACACAAAATTTTTGTCACACTCGGATAACGGAATGACTTCGTGCTTGAATATGCAGCTTCAAATACGATCTTATGGTCAGAATGCACGTCATTCGAATAAGGCAGAATTACAATATCAGGCTGAATCCTTCTTACTTCGCCTGAAAACATTTGCACCAATTCAGACGTTCTATATCGGTCAAGCCCCGCTGGTTCCAGCTGCAGATCTATGTATTCTTTCATCCGATACCTTGCGGCAACTCTTTCTATTTCTTCTCTGCCCTGACTTTCCTCCTCTTTCGTATACCCGTACTCTTCTTTTACATTCGTCACATTCAGCCAGTACAGTTCATCGCCTGCATCTGCATGTTTTAACAAAAACCCTCCCGCTCCCAATGTTTCATCATCTGTGTGCGGAGAAACAACCAGTATTTTCATGATAAATATTCTCCTTCCGTTAGAACAATCCGGTCACAATCTGTAATATGCACTAATTCATCATACGCTTTGACATAAAAATCTGTCTCTGAAACTACTTTTATCACCTTGCCCGGTTCTATATGTTGATATTTCTGCCCATCTAACCTTTCTGTACGCCACACTTTATATATTCTGTCTTTATGAGTAAAATGCGCACCTATATAGGGATGACTTAATGCTCTGACCAGATTATAAATAGCTGCTCCCGACATTCGCCAATCAATTAAGCCATCTTTCTCCCCCCTCTTTCGCCAGGCATTCCCAGCTGCCGCCTCCTGTTTTCTCTTTACACAAGATCCTTGCTCAAGAGCAGAAGTAAATTCCAAAATCTGCTCACATTCAGCTTTTGTAATCTTATCGTACAGATCCCTTGCATAATCCGTATCTTCAATTTTAATCGTTCTCTGTGAAATAATGTCGCCCGTATCAGCATTTTCATCCATAACAAAAAAAGTAGATGCTGTATATTTCAGCCCCAATACCAAAGCCCATATAATTGGATGTCTGCCCCGATTGTATGGCAGCTCAGACGGATGTGTGCCTATTACACCCAGCGGCGGAATATCCAGGATTTCTTTTTTGATTAGCTGAGACCATCCAAAACAATAGATCACATCTGGCCGACAATTCCTCACATATTCAACTGTATCCGCATCATTTATATTCTTCGTGTATTTACAGCTAATCCTATACTGATCCGCCAGCGGTTTTAAATCCACAAAATCTGCATTAAATTTTGAGGCTTCTTTCGTAACAACTCCTACAACATCCTTTTTATGTTCCAGCAATAACTTTAATTCCAGATAAGATGATTCTACGCACCCCACAAATATGATCCGCATATGATCTACCTCTTCCATATCTTTCTCTCTATAACATGTCCTGCATTACAATTTATCTGCATATGCTATAAACAACTCCACGGTAATTCCTCTGTCTGTATACAAATCATAATCTATCTGCACATTTTGGAATCCACTATCCAACAGCATTTTTTCCAATGCCTCTTTATCAAAATAATGCGTAATCCCTCTGCCAACCAATGCCCCCTCTGTCATATTCACAAAAGTATCCTTCTCCAACACTTCTCCAGATCCATATCCATCTGTCTTTTTCCCAAAACACGTTGTGAAAAATTTGCCGCCAGATTTTAGCATTTTATACACATTTTGATACATGACCTGAATATTAGTTAATAAATTGCTATAGATACATACATTATCTATAACTGCATCAAAAAAGTTATCCGGATAACCTAAATCCAAAGCATCCGACACTTGGAAATGTGCCTCTAAATGTTCTTTTTCCAGCCGTTGCGTTGCTTTCCTTACAGCACTTTTGGAACCGTCAAAAGCATAAACATCAAATCCTTCCCTGGCTAAATACCATGCATGGGCTCCTTCACCACAGCCAAAATCTAAAATCCTAGTTTTTCCCCTATCTAATTTATAATAATTACGTGCAACAAACCGAATCACATGTTCAGTCGGATAAATTCCCCATTCCTGTGTACTATGTACATATTCCCATTCTTCATGAAATGACTTCGTAAAACATCCATTCATTTCTTAGTTCTCCTTCTTATCAATACCGATACTGAATATAAAATGAATTATTCTCATTAAAGCCGCTGTCTGTCTCTGCTCTTACCCTCATTAACTGAGCATATTTCTCTTCATCAAAAATACTCCTCCCTATATAAAACGGAAGCATCCCTGTCTTGTTAAACTTCTTTTTATATCGAAACAAAGAATCCTGATCTGATAATCCTCCGCCAAGATGAAGCTTCTGTATTCCATGCTCATTTGCCCATTTCGCAGCTTCTACCATAATAAGATTTTCAAACGGTACATTGGGTGCATTCACATCCCTGCCGCCCAAATGAAAATGCATATACCGCTGATCATACAAATATAAAGATGCGCCTACAGCCTTATCGTCCAAATACGCATAAAAAAGAATCAGATGCTCCTGAAAATGGCAGATCAGATATTCATAGTATTCTTTTGAAAAAAAATAAAAATCATCTGCCTGATGCATTTCCATGGTAGCATTATATAGACGTATAAAATCATCTATTCTCTCGCCCTGGTCTGTTACTATCTTTACTCCCGCCTCAGCAGCTTTCCTAATCTTTCTTCTGTATTGTGAATCCAATTGCGCGGTAACCCTGTCTTTATCAGATGTATCCATATAAATCGTATTCTTATGCATACCTATTCTGTCAGCAATCAGTGTACTTCTTTTTTCAAACATCAAAGGATAAAAACGTATAAACTGTGTAATAATTCCTTCATTTCTGCATAGCTTTTTCAAACTGCTTCGAAAATCAGCCATTATTGCTTCTGTCACCTCAAAATCTCCATAAAACAAAGGCCCACCATATCCATAAGGAGATTCCGCATCATAAAATATTCCATTCGGAATCACTCCCTGAAACTTTTGATGCAAAGCTATATCCTGTATAATAAGCGCATAAATTAACCCACTATCATCACTCCCATAATTGATCAAAACCGGCACACCATTTAAATAATTTGAAATCGAGAATACATATTCATATTGATAATATACATCTGTAATGTCCTTATTTCTTAAAAATTCTTTCCATTTTTTTTGTTCTTTAATAAACCACAACTGATATTTACACATGACATTTCTCTCCATATGCTACGAACTGTTCTATATCATTCCCCTGATCCGAATACCGGATATGATCTATCTTACACTCTTGAAAACCGCATTTTGTCAGTGTTAGACACAATTCATCCGTTGTTGTAAAATGAATCCGTCCTACCCCGGATAAATTTACTCTGGTAATACCTTCAAAGGTTCCTGTTTCTCTTTCTTTTCCTAATCCATAGCCAGTTGTTGCATAGCCAAATCCACTAGACAGTAGTCTCCCCTCCCCTTAAGAATTTGATGTATCTTTTTATACATCTTTACACAGTCCTCATATTTATTGCAACATATACAGCCCACATCAATAACCGCATCAAAAAAGTTATCCTCATAAGGCAAATTTAATGCGTCATATACACCTAAATTCGCTGAAAGTCCTTTTCTATTTAGCTTTTGTTCTGTCTTCTTCACAGCATCTACTGTCCCACTCAACAGTGCTATGCAGCTCATTCCACCTGGAATCCATCGATTGTTCCATTATTTTATCTCCTTTATCCTTTTACATTTCAGGTTCTGTATTCGATCAAATACAAAGATTCCCTCTGTTCATATTGTTGTTCTTTTCTCTCTAAATTTAATCAGACTCTGATCAGCCTCCCTATCAAATATTATCTTTCCAATGCAAAGATTCAGCAGCCCTTTCCAGGTAAAATGCTGTTTGAATGGCAGCAGGCTCTTCTTAAACTTATTGATCAGACATCTTCCCACAAAATCTTCTCTTCAACAGCAATATCCCGCTTTAACTCCCTGCCAACTAATATCTCCGCATATTCCGGCCATATACCATCTCCAGGACGCTTATAACAAAACATCTCTTTTGACAAAATTGTCCCCCGCTTTAAATCCTGGTTCGCTAAAATACTGCGGCGAACCTGGTTCATAATATCCTTTTCATGCTCCGTCGGCTTTTTCCTGCCATCTCCCAAAAGCAGCTCCGCATTTCGTATATGCCTCACATATTCGAGGAACTCTTCCGGCGGCATAGAAGCTTTGTGATCCGGGCCTGGCAGATCCCGGTCGAGAGTGATATGCTTTTCTATTACAACTGCACCCATAGCTACTGCGGCAACTGCAGCTTCAAAACCAAGCGTATGATCCGAATAGCCGACTGGCACATGAAACGCATGCTTTAAAGTCAGCATCGCATTCAGATTCACATTTTCAATCGCCGTAGGGTAATCCGTAGTACAATGCATCAATGTAACATTCAGATTACCTGTTTTATATATAGTATCAAGCGCTTTCTCAACCTCTCCCAGCGTACTCATTCCCGTAGACAGAATCACTGGCTTGCCAGATTCCGCAATTTCTTTTAAAAAGGGGGCATTTGTTACCTCTGTGGATCCTATTTTAATCAACGGAACATTTAGCTTCAGCAAATACTGCAGGCTTTCTGTTCCATCCGGTGTGGAAATAAAATCTATTTCCTTCTCATTACAGTATTTTTGTAATTCCGCAAAATCCTCAAACGGCAGTTCCAGCTTGCGTATCATCTCCAATTGTGTTTCCTGGGTAGGATCGTTATTTTTTTGGTATGAGGCTTTCTCTGCATGTCTTCCGGTACTCTCTTCCGCTTTAAACGTCTGGAACTTTACCGCATCAGCCCCTGCATCCTTTGCCATATCGATCAGCTGTTTCGCAAGCCTGATATCTCCATTATGATTCACACCTGCTTCTGCAATAATATAAGTCTTTTTCATATCGCTTCTACCTTTACTTTATTTTTGTCAATAAACTGTTCGTGCAATATCTCTCGTATTCTCTGCGATGTCCTTCCATCACCCCAATAATACAAATCACCATCAGGCACGTCCAACTGTATTGCTTCCAAAACTGCCTTTTGAATACTGTCATAGGTTTCCGTACATGAAATAACATTCGCACACTTATACCTTCCGGACTGCCTGTCTCCAATATCTACAACAGGCACCTTAAGCATAGGCGCCTCTATAATACCGCTGCTGGAGTTGCCAAGCACAAAACCCACTTGCTTCATATAGCTCAAATACCTCTGGCTCCCAAGAGAAGCAATCACCTTTATTTTAGACGGATGATCTTTCGCAATCTGCTCAAGCATCTCATTAATATACCTCCCCCCAAAGTCCGCATTCGCATAGGTGGCAACTACCTGAACCCCTTCCAATTCCAAAAGAACCTTCAAACAATTTTCTACTGCTGCCAAATTAGATGTAAGGCTGTTCAATGTTACTGCATGATAAGTAAACAAAGCCCACTTTAAATGACAGTCCAGCCCCAGCATGTCCGCCAGCTCCTGCCTGGTATAAAGTGCTTCTCTAAAATATGCATCTAACCCGGGTTCACCAACCGTCCAGACATTTTTATCAGAGCCGCGCATACGCACAATATTATCCCTACTTGCCTTTGTTCCCGGAAAATGATAATCTGCCAGCATCGTAACGGCATTTCTTACTCCATTATCAATCAACCCTTCCGTAACATCGCCGCCTGATAAATGAATAATCGGAATCCTCATAATAAATGCTGTACTGCAAATTGACAAAAGTTCATAGCGATCCCCCAGAATGACCAAATAATCAGGTTTCAATTTTTCCAAAGCATCTGCAAGTGACTCTGCCATACGGCCCATAGATGCTGCTATTGCTGCTTCTGATTTTGTGTCCAACTGCGCATCAACAACCGTATCAATTTGAAATCCATCTTTTATGATCTGGTCTATCGTATGTCCCTGCTCTTCCAGTAAATGACCTCCTGTTACAATTAATTGAAGTTTAAAATCAGAGCTTTTGGAAATATCATACATCAGCCATTTTAACAGTCCGTATTCAGATCTTGCAGCTGTAACAAAACATAATTTTTTCATCTGCACTCCTATATGATATATTTTTAAATTGTTTGTAAGCGGGATTCTTTGCTGTATATATCAAAATCCCGCCCAACCCACTCCATTGGACATTTATATCAGAGTCCCTGCAAAAGCTCTAAAACTTGATCCTTATCCCGTTTTCTTTGCGACAGCATAGCCTCAGCCACCTGCGTCAGTATAGAAGCAGCCGCATAATCTACTGCTTCTTTCGCCATATCCGCATCACGGATACGGCTCTCAGCAGCTGCCAGATTCTCAGCTGTCTGGCCCAGGTTTTGTATAATATGCTCTAAACGATTTTGATAAGCCCCATAGGAAGCGCGGATTCTTGAGACTTTTGTAACAGCATTCTGGATCACTGTTATCGCATCTCCCGCATTTTCCTCTGTAGAAATATTCAGGCCCTGCATTTCCAAAGCCTTAAGAGAAAAATAAAACCTCGGTATTTCCAGCTTTACTCCAGCAGTTGCACCGACCTGCAGGATAATTCCTCCATATTTCTTCTTGTCATAACTATTATTCGAATCACCTGGATTTGGTTTCGTAATATATTCCGGCTTTTCCGCTGGTTTCGGTTTATCCTGCTGCGCAACACGGAATACACCCGCATCTGGATAGAACTTCAAATCAAGCACAGTAGATCCCTGATGGGTTACGCCTGTATCATCCGTATAGTCATAAGTAATCGTAAGCTTTTGCTCGTTGTTAGAATTTCCTGTTGGAAGCCAGATAAAAACGTAATTCTCATCTAACGGCTCATGCCGCAAGTCTGGCGTCCATGGCCCCACCCCACTCTGATCAGATGAAATCTGGATATTACTAATCTTGTCTTTGCTGACACCTGATATCATATCCAATGGCAGCAGTCCAAAGTTTTCCAGCTGTTTACCTGCATCAAGCACTGCATTGTCTTTAAATAAGTAAACTGGATAAGCATAAACTGGATTGCCATTTTGGTCTTTGGAACCAGAAGTACTATACAATCCTTCGCCCGAACTGCCAGGACGCAATGTCGTACCATTTCCAGTTACTGTTATCGTACCCGCGCTATCATCACTATGTGATTTGTCTGTATAAGAAAGGATATTGCCTCCATTATGCGTCATGCCGCCAATTGCCGTAACAATTACCTTATTCTCCGGATTATTTATATCTCCAATCGTAATATTTCCGCTTGTAGAGCCGCGTCCTGACCCGATACCGGTAGAATCTGTCTTACCTTGGGCTAAAACCGTTCCTTTCTTGATATCGATATCCCCGGTGGAAGATACCATATCCGTTTCACCACTGTAACCGGATCCGATCCCGACGCCATTCTCTCCGCCGTAAGCCTTAACTTCCCCATTCGTATCGATCACAATATTGCCAACATGACTGTCATCGTTTCCGGAACCAATACCAGCGCCACTATCACCGCCTCTGGCCTCATCAATAACAGCGTCTCCTGATATTTCAATATCTCCGCACTCACCAAGCCAGGAAGCCCCAATCCCGGCTCCATCATCGCCGCCTTTTGCACTGATAATATGTGCATCACCGTTAATCGTAATTTTCCCGCTATTGCCCTGACATCCCGCACCGATACCGGTTCCATGCATCGTACTGGATGCAGTAATATCCCCGCCGGATATGGTAATCGTTCCGTTCGTGGCTGTCGATGTCCAGCCGCCTCCGATACCTGCTCCGTGTTCATTGCTGGATGCATCTACCGTACCATCGGTGATCAAAATATCGCCAACCTTTGCACCATATGCACCACCGATACCTGCGCCGCCGGAACCGCCTTTTGCTGTGATGTTTCCTCCTGAAATGTTTATATCGCCAAACTCCGCCCGATTTCCGGCGCCGATACCAGCTCCATATCTCCCGCCGGTCGCCTTGATTTCCCCGCTCCTGATTTCTATACTGCTATTTGCCGCATTACTATTATTACTGCAGCCAATACCTGCACCATTTGTCCCACCGGTCGCTTCCAGCTTGCCTGACCCTAATAAGCCATATTCATTTTCCACAACCAGGCTGGTATTCTCCCCGACACGTATCCCGGCAGCATTATTGCCGCTTTGAAACTGATTATTTTGTCCGTCTTTCAGCTGTAAAGTAACCTGATTCCCGTTTCCAAGATCCAATGCGCATCCTGACGCAGGCTTGCATGTTACCCCATCCAGCAAAATATTCACATCTGCTCCCAGCTGATCATCCAGCCTGATGCTGCCATTGATATCGCCGCCATTCACTCCTGAAATCGTGCCGCCGGATATCGTGTAATTCCCTGCCTGCTTGATCACTAATTTTTCGCCTTCATAGACATAGTCCGTCCCCTCCTGTGCGGCAGCTCCATTCTTTAGCACCTGAAACGGGCCAACCCACTCAAAGCCAGGATTCGCTGCTGTAGGATCAAATTTCGCCAGCAAGGTCTGGGATACACCGTCAGCGTCTGTAACCGTAACCTTATGCAGCGTTGACTGCGAAGAGAGCGCATCTGCCGTCATCCACAATGTCGCCTTCTCACCATTGCCGATAACCATATCAGACTTCACACCATCAAAACTGATCGATACAACATCAGCTGTTAATCCGCCAAGCTTATCCGTCCAAGGCAGATCAATCGCATACAAAGCCTCACCTGAAGAATTTTTCTGCGGTGCCGGCAAGTCAGCTGTAACAGAGGCATTGTCTATTTCGATATCTGATGCAACTATCTGCCCGCTGCCATTTGTTCCGACCGAAACAGCCCCTCCATGAAACCGGACCGTATTTGTTTGATCACTTGTAAAATCTCCCGTCTCCAGCCTGCCAGTACCGTTAAATGTAACATCCGTACCATTGTCCAGTGTAATGCCTCCCAGTTCGCTAACCCCGGTATATGTAATCTCTGTATCCGTCTTTACAGTAAGCGCATCTGCTGCATCAAGATTTAAGTTATTTAATGTAACCTTTCCGGTACCCTGCAATACGATTTTGCCGTTTGACGGTGAAGTCAGCCCATCTTTTAATGAGATCTGCACATCACTGTTTCCGCTGACCGTCAGTGTTTGAGTAACCGCATCGTAGGTGACATCGCCGCTTGCCGCTCCTTTCACTACAAAGTCCCCATACTCAGTTCCCCCGGTCTGTCCAGGATTATATCCGGTTGGCGGCGTTCCTGATGTACTCGCTGCACCGCCTGAATAGACTTTATACCCATCCGGGTAAAGATTCTTAACACCCGTATGATCCGGATCCAGCTGAAATAAATGAACCGTAGTCCCCGGACTGCTGTCAGGCGTCAGATCCGCAGCTTTTAAATCGCCGGAAACGATTCCTCCCCTTCCCGAACCTGTCGCCGCAAGTAATTCGCGGGTAAAAGCTGCCGCATCCTGCAATCCTGCATCAAACTTTGTTTGAAAATCTGCGCAGCTTTGAAATGTTCCATTTGTCAGCTTATTAATTGCCGCATCCAATGATTCTCCGCCGATTACCTGATTCAATAATTTCGAAAGTCCGTCTGAAATGGTCGCAGCACTCACTACTGAAGAACGGGTACCGCCTCCTTCAATGACAGCTCCCAGATACATACATGCCAGATAACCTGTCCCATATTCGCTGGCAGTAGTTCCTGAACCAAGCTGATTTCTCTGGATTGCAGCCTGAATCTGCGAATCCGTCGACTGGTCTGTGATCTGGAAAGTAGAAGATGCCAGCCAGTTTCCAGGGCCGGATGCCGTCTGTGCCATCCCTTCTACAAACCACTTAGGAAATCCATCCACATTCTGTGTCAGGCTCCCGCCCGTAGAACTTTCCATTTTGCCAAACATGCCTGCCGTAGTAGCCTCATCCATAAAAGCATGAATCATCTCATGAGCAATCGTAGCCTCTAATTCATCCAAATCAGCCCTGTTTTGAATATTTTGCAGAACACTTGTATTTACACCAAGTGTATATGTAATATAATCGTCCCTGCTTACAACTGCACCAGAAGAATCCACACTTCCTGAAGACCTGACCTGGCCCTTAACATAAGCAAGCGTTGTTGTCCCGCCAGACGAACCGCTGGAAAAATACTCCAGGCCAATACCAATATTGGATCCCTTCAGATAAGAAAATGCCGGATAATGTTCGAGAATATTGTTGACCGTATTCGGTATAATCTCTGTTTTCAAAATCTGGCTGAGTGTTTTTCCTTCAATCATAATATCATTGCCTGCAAGCGTACTGCTGCCTTCAGGTGTCTGTGTCGCGCTAACAGCTTGATCCACCCGCTCTGCTGTTGTATAAATAATATTAATCTCATTATCCGGAGGATTAGCAACGAATCCATTCAGCGTTTCAGACAGGTCCACCTTCGTGTCCATCGCCTGCTGGCTGCTTCGTACATCCATCTGCTCCGCCTGAGAATACGCTGAATAATCCCCATAAGTACATTCATATTCATAACCATCATCCTGAAAAAGCGATATCCTGTTATAATTCGTCGTCTTCGCGATCCGTTCAATTTCACTGCAGATATGCTCTAACTCATCCTGCATCCCGTCACGGTCACCATTTACATAAGTCCCATTTGCTGACTGAATCGAAAGCTCTGATAAGCGGTGCAGCATATCATGCACCTCATTCAATGCCCCGTCTCCAATCTGAATCAAACTGATTCCCTCCTGTGCATTTAACGCTGCACGGTTCATCCCGCGCACCATTGCACGCACCTTTTCTGAAATAGCAAGGCTTGCCGCATCATCCGCAGCTGTATTGACCCGATAGCCGCTTGACATGCGTTCTGTTGTATTCTCTTTTTCCTTTTTCTTGATATTGATTTGTCTTTGTGAATTTAATGCAGCCAGATTATGTGCGATAATCACTGATAGGAACACTCCCCTCCATGGTTTTCTCCTGTGATACGGTCAGGCATTTTCAGCCTGACCCAGGTACATGCAAATCCATTGCATTCTAAAATTGTTCTTCAATCCCATCGTCCAATCAGATCCAAAGTGATCCTCTCCTTACACTTCGGACACGAAACCTCTCTTGCATCCCGCGGAACCGGTGTAACCGGGCTGCTGCAATCCGGGCAGACACCCCAGATATGCATTTCCTGTCCGTTTTCTGTCTGCTGATATGTTACATCTGTAGCAACAACCAGCTTTTTACACCTGATGCAGAACGCGGCATTGCGTTTGATCTGAAACCATTCGCTTGCTTTAACTGCAGCTGCCTCTTTTTCATTGTGTACGGCAGCTATTGCCGTCTCCCGTTCACAGTCCGCCAGTCCTCCGCCGATAAATAATTCTGTATGGTAGCCGCACTTCGGACACAAGGCCTTAATGATTGATCCCATATTTTACTCCTAATATTTTTTAATCTATCTTTGTACTTGTATTTAACTATAATATACAGATATATCGGTAAAAAATAAGATAACTTTAGAACTTTTATTTAGCTTTATACCCTTTTGCGCCAATCGTTTTATTGTATATAATATATAGTTTTGCAAATACTAAAAAACAATTATTTAGTATTTATATCCAATTTTTTCTTTTATGTTGACAAAATGCAAAAAAGAAGATATAATATCTGAAAGTCTTAGACTACAGTTATATAAATATGTTTTTGTATAGCTGTGTTAATAAAAATATTGAAACGGAGAAGGGGAATAATGGAAGGTTTAGAATGGAAAACAGAAGGTTTAGACCTGGATGTAAAAAAAGTTGTGCAAGGTACTTTGCAGTTCGGAAAAACAGATTCGAGTGCATTTTTATGTATGAAAGAAAATCAGGTTTGTTCAAATACTCTCCCCAGTCGTCCAGCCGATCGACACTTTCATGTGGATCTAGACGAAATTGATTTTTAATTTGCCGCCAAGACAGGATAACATCGTATTTATATATTTGCATTTTATATGTGATAAAATCTGTCTTCTTTTCAGAAGACAGATTTTATTTTACTTAAATTAACTACATACGAAAAACAGGGGAGATTTAGTTATGGAAGTGGATATTTGCAGACAGTTTGTATTACATAATGATTTTATTCCTCCAACAAGTGATATACATAGTTGGGATTACCTTGCATTTGGTTATATAGACGGTATTTCAATAGCTGAGAGAAACCTTTTATCAGCCAGTAAAAAGCCACTAAAATACTTATGGGAAAACAATGCAGCTACAAAAGGAGAACTATTAAAACGTGAATCAAGGCAAGTCGTATACGGATTTAGAACAGAAAATGAAGCAGCCAACGAAGATACATTATTTTGGGAGAATATTCAGCACAGCTTTGATTATCCTTTTTTATTCTTTATCATGATACAATTTGAGGATCAAGGGCGAAAGAATCTTTCCAAACTATTAGAAAGCCGTGAATTAGTTGAACGAAAATTTAATCAGGAAAATGTAAAAGGAATTACTTATCTAACTTTAGATAACAGTAACTTACTTTTGATATTAAAAAGTCGCTTTTATGAAGACGGAGCCGAAATTATAGACCAGATTCACCGCAAAGAACCATTTTTTTCAGATTCAGAAAACATCTGGAAAGTAAAATACAGTTTTACCATACCTGCTGTAAGTAAAGAATATTTAAATGATTCTAACTTTGAGACACTTAATAATAAGAAGATGTACCAGGCATATATTTATGCAATGGAATTGTCATTAGGAAGTATTCAAGCATTTTATAAAAAACTGTTCTTTGAAATAAAGAAGGATTTAAAGCTGAATGATGAAAATGAACTAGCGAATCATATTTGCAAACAGTCTATTCTTGGATATAATGATGAATTAATTATCCTTAAGGACATTCCTTGGAAAACTTTTTTAACATTTTTTAAAGATTCCACTGGCTTATTAAATCATTCAAATAATACATATCAGAAATATATTTCTTGCTTAACAACTATTATCGGATTACGCCAGAATGCCGAAACATGCAACTTTGGATATCAATCCGGCATGTCTGAAACGCAGCGTAAATTTTTTATTTTTTTGCAAAAAAGATTAGAGGGTTTCGTTTCTAAGTATGAGAATAATTCATACAGTGACAGTATGTTTCTGTCTATTTACCATTTACTAAATTCTCTTTCTAAGTTTGAAAAAGACAATATTAGTGAAAATATGTTTCTGCCCTCTGCACTTTCTATATTTTTACTAGTAGAAATCCTGATCGATACTTATGACAATAAAGTGATTTTTAATATCAATAATATTTACAGAGAATATAGAGCCTTTTTAAACGGATTAAATTCATATGCGCAAAATCCTATACGATCAGACAGACAGATTACGCAAATAATTGAGTTAAATGTAAGAACATATAATTTACCAATTAAGCTAAATGCTTTTTACAATGCATTTATTTATTTAGTACGGGATTTTTTAAATGAAACAGAAGGTGAAACCGAACACTTTTACGAGTTTTTGACATGTCCAGGGGTTTCGCTGCATGTATATACTAAAGAATTATTTGAAGGGTATTCATCAAACAAACGATTATGTCTGGTAAATATTCCCGAAAGCCAAGTCTATAACCTGGAACAAATGATGATTATTCTTGGTCATGAAATTGGACATTATGTAGGTGGACAGATAAGAAATCGTTCTGCAAGAGTTATTTGTTTATTTAAGGCACTTTCCCGCATGATAATAATCTATTATAAAAATAAATTAACCCTAGACCAGGATATATCTATTGATCTTTGGAATGAATTAGAAAAAACTCTTTGCGGGCATATAGAAAAAGACTATCAAGATTATTATGATATTAATTATATTAGACAGAGATTTACTGATAATGAAGGAAGATCAAGTAGTAAGTACTGTAACAACCCAGAGGAGCTTGCTCATTTTCGTAAACAGCATCAAGATCATGGTATTATTTTAAAAAATGCATTTTTAGATTCATCGATACATTCCATAAGAGAAAATGAAGATAAGCTTTTTCAGAAGTTTTTGTATGATATTTATATGGAAAGTTACAAAAAATCGGATTTTAACAAAAAAGTAGCTCAAAGCAACCGAAAAAAATTAGAGAATGAAATAGCAAGAGCTTCGCGCCGTTTATTTCAGATATCATCATACGGTACTGACAATATAAATATTGAAAGTTTGATAAGTACACTTTTGTCTCTTTGTAAAGAATGTTTGTCAGATATCATTGTTATTATGACTTTAGAATTACGTGTGGAACAATATATGGAAACATTCCTTGATAATGCAAAGGAACAAGGTCAGCTCGAACAACTAATGGCCAATCCACTTAATACAACTTTGATCCGGTTATCTTTAGTGTTTATTTGTATGATGATTACTAGTAAAAAACGAAATTTAGGTTACGGATGGAAACAAGATTATACGCTATCCATCAGTTCATCTGACGATATGGTTCGTCTACAAACCGATATTAATTTATTTATTAACAAATATTATGTAAATAATTGTTCCAACAATTTTGAACCTATAGGATACATAGTGAATCCAGATTTTTGCTTAGATTACTATGTTTTAAATGAAATTCTAAAATACCTTTTAAAATGTAGAAAATGTTGTGCAGATTTAATTCACAGAAAAAAAGATAAGCAAAAAAAGATTCTAGATATTTTCGGAGTATGCAATACTGAAAATATAGAAACAGCCATGCTGCAAATAGAAAACTTTGTTGGTGAGTATCGGGAACAAGTTTTACAAAAAATGGACAATATCGTTAATATCACAAATATGGAGAGATCAAAATGAGCAGCCAATCAGCAATAAATCAACGATTTCATACTATATTGAAAGAACTTTTTAAAGAAATATATGAAAACTTCAAATTAGAAATTTTCTATGTCATTACGCAGAAAGAAAATAATAATTTACGCTATAATGTGATAGAGAATGTGGAAGATATTGCAGCATATAAACTTCACACTAAGTTTGAACAGAAAATGGATAAACCCTGGAATAAATATAAGACAGATAAGGAGGATAAATACTCTCTATACTGGGAAATATATGTCCTTAACGATTTTTATTTCATAAATAATAACGATTTACATAATCAAGTTATTGAAGAATTTTTTGAGATTTTTCTTGAAAATCTTGTGGAAGGTTTTGTTGACTATGAAATGTTTACAACATTGAACCAAAATAACGATACGGAAAATGAAGTTGTATTGAAACATCTTTTCTCATGTGTAAACGATCCGATACTGCTTCTTAATATGTTTGTAGATAAAATTTTAAAAATGAAGTTTCTCCCAGAAAAAAATGAAATAATACAACTGTCGGCACAAATGTATGAAAAGCGCCCAATACATGGAAGTATTTGTTTCGTCCCAGATCAAACATGTAAGAAACTGTTTCATACACCTATTCCAGGAACTTGTCTGGATTTAAAGTTTTTGCCACCTACATTCCGTACTATAGAAACAAATAACCTCCGGGGACTACGAAAACTCTTAGAATTAAACACAGACGAAACCACTATGATCGCTGTTAATAAATCAGAAAAAGATACTACAGAAAGTATATTTGCAGGAATTATAGCTTATACAGATACTATAAAGAGCTCCCTGGAAAAATATCCACAAATTAAATTCAATGGATACTTAAATTGGCAGCTTTCCATCAATAATACGGAATGGTTCTCTTATAATAATGGAACTTACAAAATTTGTTATGAGAGCAGAGAAAATCTATGGAAAAGAACACTAGACCCTCTAGATTTAGACCCACAAAAAACTACTGATTTATTAGAGATTATAACACTCCTTTCCAAAGAGTCACATGGTACATCTGTCATATTTATTGATAAAGATATTTTGACCAGTATAGATGATAAACAAGGTGAAGTTGACAGACTTAATAATAAAAACCGGTGTATAAAAATCTATGATGCAGAAGGCAATCCATCTTGCACTATGAATTTAATAGATTACCTACACAACATCAAAGGAATCACATCCATTGATGGTGCGATCATTGCAGACCTGGACGGAAACATACATGCAATTGGCGCCATACTGGACGGAGAAGCTAAAAAAATTGGAGATGTGAGTAAAGGAGCCAGACATAATTCTGTAAACAATTATCTTTCTGTTATTAAAAGTAAATATACAGGATCCAATATGTTTGGTGTCATCGTCTCTGAAGATGGAAATATAGAACCGGTAATACCATCTTCCCAGGCCTGAATCTCCATTCCTGGACCAGCCAAATGCCTTTGGCTGGTCCACAGGCAGACTCTAATGAATCATCAAATAGGTATTACCAGTACGGTTCACCATAATATTCGATCCCATCCCATGTTGCAGTATAAGCAAAGGTAGTATCTGTTATTTTAATGAATTGCAGATTTTAAAGGATACATTTTACGGCAGAAACAGATAGCGCGCCGATCATTCTCAGCAAACCCATTAAAACCGTCACCTGCCCTATCTGATCAAATCATTTTTCTATGCATTCTTCTTCTCCCGAATCAAATTCCGCAGCGCCATAAACTTCCGATCCAACGCCGCATCCTTATACCTGGAATCCATACTTGATCCAAAACTGCTGCCGCTCATATACAGCCCAAAGCTCTCGCTCATCGTATTCACATATTTCTTCTTCCTGATATGGAACACTTTACGGATCACCTGGCGAAACTGCGTTGCCTCAATGTCCTGATAAAAACATTCTGAAGTAGATTCTCTGTAAATCATTCCTGTAGAAATATCCACATCCCCAACATACAGCAAAATCTCTTCCTCTGTCATATAGTAAATAGATACTTCTATCAAAAGTGAACGCAATATTTCATCAGACCCTATCATATACGCTTCCTTAGGATCGTATTCCTTCGCTTCCTTATGCAGCAGCACTTTCATCCATGTGATAAAATATTTCACGACACCCATTCTGCGCATGGCATTCATTTTAGCCAGTTGAAAACTATCACTCGGCCTGGCTCCGGAACCAATCAACATAATCGGCTCTATTAAAGCCACCTGCTCCTTAACCAGATTCAGCTTCTCCATTCCATGCGGCCCCAACGCTTTTACAATTTCAACTCTTGCTTTATCTACCTCTTTTTCACCTTTAAATTGGTCCTCCAGCAGCCAGCTGATTCCAAGTCCGCCCAGCAGCATTCCAAACAGCATAAAATAAGTCCCGCTTTTATAATAACTGATCAGTCCGCCTAATGCCATTGGAGTTCCTAACAGCAGCAGCACTACCGCACTCAGAACACTATGCTTCTCCTTAAAATACTTTCGAATTTTTTTCGTCTCCGCCGGATCAACCGGTACGATTATGTATTTTTCCATAACTCCCTCCTCTGTTTCCCCTGCTGAAGATTATAAGCCTGACGCATATTCTAACGGCACAAATTCAGATAATTTTGTAATGTCCTGTCTGTTCAGCCCTGCTTCTGCCGCAATCCTCATCACTTCCTGAGAAGTCGGTGAGGTGCGGAAGCATTTTTTCTCATAAAAATCTTTCTTGATATATGCCAGAAAGTAATAATAGATTCCCTTCGGTTCCATTTCAGTCGCTGCAGAAACATATTCTTCAATTTTAGCAATCACGGATTTTTGTACTAAAAACGGCCGCTTGCCATGCAGCATAGCTACTCCTGCATAGAAATATGCTTCCGCATACTCTGTATCATCTTCAATGGCTTTTTCAAAATATGGCAATGCCTTATCATACAGCTTTAGTTTCAAAAAACAGAATGCCATTGTGAGGTTTAACTCCGGCTGATCCGGATGGCTGGATAATACTTTGCTGTATTTATTTGCATATTTTCTGGCATCCTCGTCTGCCATGGACGCAGCGCTGTCAGAGTTAGTAATCACAATCTGCCGGTAACACTGCGGACATTGTTTCGTATTGGTTGTTACATGATAGCCGCACCCTGGGCATTCTAAATCGATTACTTCATAAGACATCTTACTTTCCTCCCTATTTTTTCATTTGTTCTGCCCGGATCTTTAACTGCATAGATATTTCCTGACAGGACTTCAGCATACGTGCAGCCGCAGGTGCCCTGTCTGTGTTTGGATCTGATGAAAAATCAGACATTTCCTTCGCTAGTTTTTCAAACTCCTGATGAATCAAACGCTCGCAGGATAACACCTGGGGTCCTCTCTCGCCAAAACTGCTTTCATTTCTCAGAAAACCGGTTATTTTTTTCAATTCATACACTACTTTTTTTAATACTGGGTCATGTTCACTTTTCGCTTTTTCTAAAAGCTGTTCAAAGTATAGATATACATCCGTTTTCTCTTTCGTATTTTCATTGATATTATTTAATTGAAATATGTTCTCATGCAAATGTGTATTTAGAACATCGTCTTTATGATCTATTTTATTGCTTTTCACCAGTTTTTTTTCCGATGCATGCAATCCATAATGTCTTTCATCAGAAAATCCCTCTAAACATGGTTCAATGATCTTATCCGTGCATACTTCTTTTATTGCCACATCCCAATCGTTCCTTTTGTACATCAGAACAGACTGAATCATATCCAGCCGCATTTCAAATCCGTATGTAAGCTTTGCCTGCTCAATATATAGAAGAATGCATTTTTTCTTTATCTTCAGCATATAGTTTAACTCCATCCTGCAAAAGTCTGATTTCATATATGCATTGGATAAAAAAGCAATTCCTACCTCTGCCTGCCTTAAATGTTCCGCAATAACTTCCGGAAATTCGCTGCCGATCGGGATTGCGGCATCATACCAAAATCTGCATCCGTATCCCGTCATCCATGTCATAATTTTGAACACGGTTCCTTCATCTTCATGACAATAGCTAATAAAACAATATTTTTCGTTTCCTTCATATGCTGTTGGTTTGTTGGCCATCGATTCATCTCCACATTTGTTCTTCTTTTTCCTGATCTGAGGAACCGGAAATAACTTGTTTTACAGTTCCTTTGCTTGAAATCTCTTCCTCTAATATATCCCTAGATTTGAAAACTGTTTAGCTTCAGTGTTGAACCATCCAGCAAGTAAACAAATGCCGCGGTGTTATTTCCATTGTAGCTTTGATTCGTTACTTCTCCGTCCCAATGAGTTACTTCATACAATTCGCTGTAATCATAATTTAGGTTTATATGAATGTAAACCGTGCCATCATCATTATAATAAGAAGCCTCCGGCTGTATTTCCCCCACCGCCAGGCTGAGTTTCCTTCCGGACTGGATTTGTTGTGCCAGATATAAATAATTACTTATGACATCTTCTTCAGACTCTGGCAAAATAGAGATTCCTTGTAATCCGGATTCATCTTTATTTTGAAATGCAGCCTTATAGATCTTTTTTAGATCGTCAGCTGCCTGGGTAACTGCTTCCTGCATGGCTTCCGGCTTTAATTTCATTGCATCTGCACTGCAAGATCCCTCCGACGTATCTACGAGCATCGTAAGGTCTTCCATGTTCTCTTTTGAGACCGTTACTTCATAGTAACCCTTAAAAATTTGCGGAATCACATATCTTGCATTGCCATACTCTCCTTCCTGTAAATACTCTGCCTGCAAGTTCACTCCGTCTACCGTTACAGCCGCTCCTTTCGGTACATTTATAATAAAATCTTTGACAATATAATCACTCAGATCCGGCTTCCAGTCATGGAACAAAAGCAATTTTTTAGAACTGCCCAGATTCACCTGCACCCCATTACGATGGGTTCCGCCTTCCTGATCCGTCAAATGGATCGAAATATAACTGCTGCCTCTGTCCCGATTGGCAGCTGCTTTGCCAACAAACACTTTATGGTAAAAACCGTCCTCAGAAGAAGGCTCTTCTACCTGATATTCTTTGTAACTCTTTGTCTGCATTCTCTGCTGGACATTTACAAATGCCTCTTTGCTCATAAATGCATCAACATCACCGGAAAGATCCAGGTCATCATAAATACTGTCATAATCGGCATTGATCAGCTTTACGGCATACGCCTTTGCTTCCCGTTCCGGGCTGTACCTTACATAACCTGTATAGATAAACAGGCGCGCAGCCAGAAATGCCAATACCATTTGTACAATACAAAGTCTGGCCTTTGATTCCCGGATATATCCCCATACTCTGTTTATAAACCGTTGGATTACTGCCATAACAAATCCTCTCTTCCCATGTCTATTCATTTAATTCATTCCGGCGCTGTGCCAGAAGTTCGATATTATCATGCTGCAGTTCTGTCATATAATTTAATGGATTTTCATTCATTTCATCCACATAATATCTGCCTTCGTACCAGTCGAATTGTTCATAGTACGCCCTTTTTTCATCATCACGGAACATACATCCTGTTCGTGCATAAATATAGTTGATCGCATCCTGCACTTCTGCCTTCGTTGTCAGGCTTCTGACATCTGCGGCTGTTAATCTTTCTTTGTAGCTGTTCGGAAAAGCAAATTCATCGGCATCCGCTGTATTCTCTTCATCCGTACTTTCATCATCTAAAATTTCTTCATCCGTATTTTCTCCATACGAAGCTGTCTGGGTGCTGCCTTTTTTCGTATTATCTGCACTGACTTTAAATCCTTTGATCGCAGAATATGTCTGTCCCTCATCTTCGAATCTGGACTCCATTTCGTTTTCCAGCCCCAGATCAGCAGCGCTTTCTATCTGCTTCCCTTTTGCAGCATTTACCCTTTTCCAAGGCGGTGCTGTCGTAATCCACACGTAGACTGTCAGGAGTACAAACAATGCAATGATAACCGGTAATATTTTATTTGCCGTCTCCAATATTTTTTCTTTTTGTTTTTTCATAATTCTCTCCCATATCCTTTCCTTGCAGTAACGATTCATTGCTATACAAAACACACCCATCAATCTGCCAAGCTACAGTTTTGCTCCGCAATTGCTGCAGAATCTTTGGCCTGGCGCGCAGATAGCATTACAATTGCCGCATATTTTTGAGCCATTGCTTTCTAATTGACTGCTGCGCAGCATCCGGAGCCCTTTTCCTGCATCCTCAAAGCTTGCATTTTCAGACCGTTTTGCAATCTCTTCAAAAACGGTATAAGAACGGTTCGTTTCGTAAAAACTGCTCCCCAAAGCCATTTCCTGCTTATACTTTTGAAGCAGCTGGTACTCTTCCTTCGGAGGTGTAATAGACGCTATGTAAAAGTTCTGTATTTCTACACCAAACCGTTCAAATTCATCGGAAATGGCATCCTGGCATTGTTCCGATAATTCATCCAGCCAGGCGGTAACTTCTAAAAACGATATTTGTTTCCGTATCATAAATTTAGAAATAACCGTTTTTATTTTCGTTGTAAGCAGCGCACTGAAATAGGTGGCAATCATCGTATAATCAATCGCCGCTCCCTTTTGCATTGTCCCTGTCAGTTCAGAAACAAACATTTTTGCATTCTGGATTCTCAGACCGTATTTTCCATACGAACGGATGGATAGAATCAGGCCGTATTTAGGATCTTCTAATTGAAAGGGCGTCTGTGTTCCCCAGTTCATATCTAATTTTGAAGTGATGTTTACAAAATAGATTTCTGCTGAAAACATCTCACCTGTTCCGGCAGATGTATGATTTGAATAAAGTACATGCGTCCCAGATTGATAGACCTCACAGTTTTTCCTGCCCTGAAATATAAGCACTTCCTGTCCCTGCTTTACAACAAGGCGGGTGCCTGGCACAAACTGCTCACCCGGATATTTATAAATAAGCCATGGTTCTCCGTTTTGATTTCCATCAAATTTAATTGTTGTCACATATGTCATAATTCCTGCTCCATATAATTATAATAAGATACATGCTATGATAAAAATACTATCCTATACATTCTACTATATGTGCCGACATTTTTCAACAATAAATTTCATTTATTTTCATATTATAACCATTATTACAACAAAAAAAGCTTGCACACCTATCTGAAATAAATCTCCGGAAGTTCCCTGCAAAAATCCTCAGCATAATCCGTGATACCCCTGATTTCTACAAGCTGCTTCCGAAAACCCATTCCCATTAAAATGTACAAGCTATTTCTATTAAAATGATTCCCTTTAAAACACCGCTTCAAATTTCCTCGAAGTCTCTTTCAAAAACTCCACAAATTCCAAAAATTTAAAGTTCTTCGATTTATGAATATACCAATAAATCAAACTCTTATTCCTATTCTCATATTCAATCATCTTATATACTTTTGAAACCTTACTTATATCTTTATCTTCCTTTAACCGTTCAAACCGAATCTGAAGCCCCTGGCTGCTCAATTCATTAATCTTACTTTGAAAAGTCTTTGCCTTCTTATTATACATCTCAAATTTCATACCACGCTGGCCAAAATAGCTCTCCAATTCTTTCAGCCAGAATAGCTGCTTTTGCAGTATCCGAATATGATTATCCCTATCCTCCTCATTCATATCCTGATCCCTTTGATTGTTTTCTATTTCTTGCTCAATCTCTTCGATGCGTTTACTGTTTAATTCGTTGCCGATACTTGTGCCGTTGATCTCTTCGTTATTCGCTCCGAAAATATAATGAAAGCTATCCTGCTGTGACTGCGGGAGCTGGTCCATTATCATGCGGAATTCTTCTTCGGACTTCCAGATCGGCTGCTTGCGTTTTTTACGTTCTAAGTATTCTTCTACACATCCGTTCGTTTCACTATGATCTAACTGTTTCATCAGAAAAAGGCAGTCACCGTCATTCAGCAATTTGATATGCAATCCGTTCGCCGTCCGTACGCCCTGCTGCCCTAATGCATCTCTTTGAAAGATCCCCTGCTGGCTTTGATCAATTTTAAAATGCTTTTCTATCGCGGCCAGACATTGCTCTACCAGATAAGAATCATAAATAACTACAGGATGCGCCTGTATCCATCTGCGTTCTGCATCGTAAGACAGGATCACATTATCTATTGTGCTCAATGCGTTTTTCTTATAAGCCAGCGAGTAATTTCCATCTTTCTTTTTAATAATTGTAACACTCTCCAGCAGTCTTTCTACATCGATTGTTGTGTTGTCAAATCCGGACATTTGCGTATCCCTTATGATGTAATCCAACCGGTCTACATCTATAATACTGGAATTAAGCAATTGTATCAATGCATTGCGTACACCTTTTGAAGATACCGATTTTTTCTGATATGTAATTCCTAAGATCGCTCTTGCAAACAAATCAATATCTACCTGCAGTTCTTTCATAAATGAGATATAGACACTGATTGCAACAATCACGCTCATAATTTCATGCGGTTTTGCCACAACTGCTTTTCCATCATAATTAACGCTGCCTGAAACTGTATAGGAAAAATCCGTTAAAAAAGCTTCAAACGCTTTTTTATCCAGCATTTCCTGCATGGTCTCAAGCAGTTGATTATATAACACCTCTATCTCAGGCTGGCTTGTCTGCCCCAATGCTTTCTTCATGATATGGAATGTATCTGCTTCCTTTTGGGTCAGCAAAAAATCTTCTCCGCTGTGCGAAAACGGGGTATGTCCAACGTCATGCAATAAACAGGCAATATCAAATGTATTTTGCAAATGACTCCAGGCTGTGTCATCCATTCCGTGAAAAAGATCGGATGCATTCTTCTTTAGTGCCTTAAACGCTTTATGCCCCAAATAATATACGCCCAGGGAATGTATAAATCGATTATGGCTGGAACCAGGATATAAACTGTCGTAACTTGTCTGGCGTATATTTCTCAACCGTTGGAACTCAGAAGAGTCCACAATGTTTTTAATATAGGAATCCTTTAACTTGATATACCCATGAACCGGATCTTTTATCAGCTTTGTATCCATCTCAACATCCTGCTCCTACTATAGGCTTATAACTGTCTTTACACTTACGCGGTTAAAAACTTTCAGCATCGCATAGGAAAGCGTCCATCGGAATTGTTCTTTTAATTTCCGTATGTCAACATTATCTTTCAGGCAGATATACTTTTGATCTTTTTCTTTGATGTCAAAGTAATCTGAATAATTGATTACCATTCCCTGAATGTCTTCCGGATTGAAAATCAGCACCGCCTCGGTTTTGTTTTCCCTATTATATTGCTCCACTACTGACAAACCAAAGTCTGCAAGCTGGGAAAAACTAATTTCCTGAATGCCGTCTTCGTATAATTCGATCAAGGCATTTGCTGCTATACATTCCACTCCGATAAAAGTCCGCATTTTGTTACTCCTCCTTGTTTTCCGTTATTAATTGCCCACAATTCATATGGTCGTTCTTCTTTGCATAGAATACATAACTATTCATACCTTCCTTCTGCAAAAACTGGTGGAATTTCTCCATTACTTCAATTTCTGCAGGATACAAATGGTTCCTTTTAGAAGCTTCTGTTTCATTTAATTTAGAAATGCGAATAATGACCTTATCTTTAATATCTTCCATCTTACGTGCAAAATTTTTAAAATCCTGCTGGTCATCATTGATCCCCTTCATTAAGATATAATTAAACCGGTAATAAGCCTGATGGGATTCTTTCATAAATGCAATCACTTCATCTAATAGATATTCTTTTTGTCGGTAAATCGGTATGATCTCAGACCGCCTTTCATCAGAGTCTGTAATATATGTTAACTGGACATTTCTAATACGGATCTGGCTGCTTAATAACTCCACTTTCCGCAATAATTCTGCATTCCATAATACAGAAGACAACGTTACGCTTACATTCGTATAATCCTTTAATCCTAATAAAAAACGCTCGACATTGTCATAATTGTAGAAAATGTCCCCCATCCCGGTCATTGTTAACAATACATATTTATGATCCTTTAAGGTATTTTCTGTGTAAAGATATTCAAATAACTGCATTAATATATCTGCGGTAAAAATATAAAAATTCTTTATTCCGGAGGTTGCACAAAAACCGCATTTGCTGGGACAGCCATAGCTTTGCGGCAGTTCCAGAACAGATTTGACCAATGTTCCATCCTTATAATGCTCAAAGTAACCCGCTTCTACATTCCGGCCATCCAGATCTAAAATATATTTCGTTGTTTTTTCAAAATCCCAATTACTTCCTGCATAATCATTCTCTACACAAATTTTTTTAATTAATCTCATAAACCATCCTCCAGATTTACTGGTTTACAAATATTTTCGTTCTCAATCATTTCTGAGAAATCATTGTCAAAACATCTGGAATAATCTACGCCTGTTTCCAATTCCAATAAAAAACTGTTTGAGCTGTTTGTCGTACTATAAATATATGGAGAAATAAAACACTTGTGATCTGTTCTTATGTACATATAAGATACCTGTTTTAAATCCGTATAAAACACCCGCAGCCTTTTTCTTTTATCTCTGGGCACGCCGCGAAGAATGATCCTCATTTCGTAACAGGTTCTTTCAACTTTATTTAAATTCCGTTTCTGATCTTCGTTGCGTTCTGCTGCTTTAATTTTTGAAATATCTGGCTCTTCACCAGATAATATAATTCGTACTGCGTTTCCTCTTTTTAGTAATTCAGTCACTTTTCCTACAAACAGTGTTCTATATTCGTCGTCAAACCAATTGCTGATAGCATGCCCTATTAAATCTAATTTATTCGACGATGATAATAATATATCTTTCCAGAATTTACCATCCCTGTCATAATATGATTTTTTTCGGATACTAACAATTCCGCTGTCATATAGTTCATTTTGAATCCGCAGCTTTTCATTCATTTCTTTTAAGCGATCTACAATGTCCTTTTGTTCATTCGAGCTAATAGAAAGCTGCAGCACACTGTACAAAATAGATGCAATGATGGAGCAGAGCACACTAAGTCCGATATTCTGTAATAACCCTGTCATATCAGGCTCGTTTTTATTCAGTTCGTTGGATATTAAAACAAACACAAAAAATCCACTAATCCCCAAAAAGACAATATAGCCCCAAATGTATTTCTTTTTCATTCGTTTTCCTCTAAATCCTTTTTGTGAAATAAAATCTACGTACAAATGACTGTAATCCGATCGTTTCAATGTACTGGCCGACATATTTTACAAGCCCTTGTAAAATACAAGAAGAAAGATACAGAAAACCTCTTTGATTTATTGAGATTATTATAAAACTCTGCCTATTCTTTGTCAATCCAGTTTTTGTATTTTACTCAGTACGATTTGTATAGAAAAGAACAACTGCATTCAGGATGTTTTATCTTTCGTAAGTATCCGCTCTCATTTGACATCCCGCATGCAATTGTTCCTTGAAGATTATTATACATGATTATACAATTTTTGACAAGCAAAAATTTATTTTTTTCGCCAAAGCTTATCCGCATAAAAAGAGGAAAGGATCAAATTCATGGCATTTATCATTTGTTATCCCCGTAATAATCCCCGCCCCGAAATTGATTCTTTCCATCTATTACTCTATCACATTCTGCAAATTTTGACAAGTAAAATTTGCATATTTTTCAAAAAAGCCTAACTGATTGACGTCCCATTTGGTACGCATTCATCCACAAACAGCAGCTCGCAGCCGCAGATACTATTCGTTGCCGCAAGCAGCATCCCATTCGACGTTACGCCGTTGATGCGCGCCGGCTCCAGATTGACAATGACGACAATCTTGCGGCCGATCAGCTCTTCCGGTTCGTATTCATCCTTAATGGAAGATACGATCACCCTTTCGCCAAGCCCGTCGTCCAGCGTGATTTTATAGCAATGGTTCGACTTGCGGATTTCCTGGCATTTGATGATTTCGCATACGCGCAGATCCATTTTCCGGAACAGCTCAAGCGAAATCTGCTCTTTCAGCGGCTGCACCGGATCTGCTTCTTTGCCTTCACAGATTTTTGCTTTATGGACTTTCTTTTTCGCCTTTTCAGCTTCCAGTTCTTCTGCGGCTTTTTTTGCCTCTGCTTCAAACCGGATTTCTTCTTCTGTCTTCGGATATGAGAAATCCAGCAGCGGCAGATACTGATCCTTTTCAATCGCATACAGGAACAAATACAGCCTCGGGCCTTTTTCCTTGCCGATTAAAAGCTTGTACACATTTTGGAAAAATGTCCCCTGCAGCTTTTTACGCTCTTTCCCGGTATCTTCCAGCTTGTAAACGTCTACCGGAATTGCGTAAATCTTCTGGTTTAATTCTTCCAGGTTATAATTTCCTTCCAGAAGATAATCATAAAGATTCTTAATCTCGATTTTTTCTTCCTCAGTAAATGTCTCGTAAACATCCCAGTTTCTGTGCTGGCATAAGCGGTTTACATTTTCCGGGCTGCACAGCTCCAGCCAGTTTTGGGCCAGCTCCAGACGGTCCGCAAAATCCTGTTCTTTATATGGAGTCCCGATCTTTTCGAATACAGTCTCCAGCACCTGCGGATTAAAGTTCACTACGGAACCCAGCTGCACAAGCAGCCCCATCGGAACCGTTGATACCGTATGGCCTGCAACCTGGCAATTGTACATAATGGAATTTGTCCTGTCATCCGCATCAGAGGACATAAACTGGTCATACATTTTATCAAATTCAAAATACTGCTTTAAGATGCCGTCGTCAAAGCAAAAATCGAAGGAACGGGTCGGTTCTGCTCTGGAATACAGCCAAAGGATTACTTCCGGCTGATAGATCTTTAACAGTGTTTCCGGCGTCAGATTCAGGCCGGTTGACCCTGACATTTTTCCAGTCGCGCCGCGGAGCCCGATAAATTCATACGCCTGAAATACCGGAGGCTCATGGTGGAAAATTTCTCTTGAAATCACGCTGGAAGTATCATAGCTGCCGCCCGGCGCCGCGTGGTCTTTGCCGCCTGGTTCAAAGTCTACATCTTCATACAGCCACCGCATCGGCCAGTCGATTTTCCATGCCAGCTTGCAGTTATAGTTTGTATTAAAATCAAAGTGGTCTTTATGGCCGCAAGTACATTCGTATTCCGCGGTCATATCTTCTTCCCGGAAAGAAATAATCTTTGTCGTGTCCTTTCCGCATTTGGAACAATAGATGGAGACCGGGTAGTAGTTCTCACGCTCGCCCGGCTTTGCTTCCTGTGTGCGGAAAGAGTCCAGGATATCAAAAATCTTGTGGCGCTCTTTTAACGCCTGCTTGATATACGCAGTATATTTTCCGGAGCGGTACATGGCAGCCTGATAGCGGTAATCAATCTCGATGCCGAACTTTTGTATGGACTGCATAAATTCCTGTTCAAAATGCTGTGCGTAGGAGGATTCGCTGTCGCTTGTGAATGGATCTGGTACATCTACATATGGATATCCGATATATTTTTCCATATCCGGGTTTACGTTTGCCACGTTGACCGGTATTTTGCGCAGACGGTCTAATTCATCCCAGCTATGCATTAACCTGGCTTTTTTCCCGAGCTTGCGTAACGCCAGTACAACAAAATAACTGGTCGCGATATCCCGGAAGTTGCCGATATGAATAGAACCGGACGGGCTGATTCCGGTTGCACAGACGTATTCTTCTTTGTCCGGCTTTTGTTCGATTATTTTTCTTGCTATCTCTTCTGACCAATGCATTTTTTTACACATCCTATCTATTTCTTTTTTCTAATTTTTTTCTTGTATTTGTTAACCATGCGGGAAGCGCTGATGGTTCTGGTTCCTTCTTGTGAAATCTTGTACAATGCGTATTATTATACCATTTATACTATAAAAATACAAGCTAAAAATTTGTCTCATAGGATTGAAAGGACATAGTATCTGAAAACCTGCCTCCCATCCCTCTTCCCATAGAACCCATATCTGAAATGGTAATGTCCGACGCATCAATCAGCGCTTCACTATTCTGCGCCTGCCCTCCGGATGTGGACGGAACCGTGCCGTCCAGCTGGCCCTGAATACTTTCTGCACGAAGCAGGCAAAATTGCTTTAACGCCGCGGTACCTGTTTCAAATTGTTCGTAGGTGCAGAATTTTGTCGGATCTTTTTCTACATATGGCGCAATCATGTCTGAGACAGAATCGATCAATTGTGTAAAGTAGCCGCTTGTAAAATAACTGGAAATAAATTCTGCAAAATACTGATGATAAAGTTCCGTATATGATTCATTGTTCAGAATCCATGCCAGCATCGGCCGGGAGTCTGTATCCCCTCCGGAAACCGGTGTATCGATTGGATAGTTGACCAGCCCTGTTGCGTCTGACTGCGGCTGGAAGCCGCCGAATGCAAGATTGTAATCCCACGGAATCATGGACATCCGGCCGTTTTCTTCATATAGATAATAATTATGAATCACGCTTCCTGTGTAGCTGTCAAAATTACATACAAAATTATGCACAACAAAGTAGCGGATCACCTGGTCGGTGTCAACTGTATTTTCCAGATCTGTGCCTTCGTTCATTGCTTTGAGTGATTGGATCAGACGGTCTTTATCAGCGTCCGTAATATCTGTTTTGGCATTTTCAAAAATATTGCTGTAGCTGTCATATTTATCATCTGTATAAATCAGCGAAACATCGTCGCTTTTCCTGCCGTCTTTTCCATTTCCCGGAAAACCTCCCGGTTTGTGCCTGTCTTTTCCCTGTTCCGGAAAACCATCTGATTGTCCGCCGTCTTCTGCTTTTTGTGCTGTATCCGGCATTTCTGCATTTTCCGAATCCTGCATCGCCCCCGGAACTTCTCCATTTCCTGCTTCTGGCATTGCTCCCGGTATTTCTCTATTTTCTGCATCTGGCATTGCTCCCGATATTTCTCCATTTCCTGCATCTGGCATTGCTCCCGGTATTTCTCCATTTCCTGCATCTGGCATTGCTTCTGGAACTTCTCCACTTTCTGGATCTGGCATCGCTTCCGGCATTTTTCCATCTCCGGCGTCTGGTATTGTTTGCGGCATTCCATCCGGTATTTCACGATCTCCTGACGCTGGAAGGTCTGGCGGTTCTGCATCGGAAGATGAGTTTTCCGACTGTCCGCTGTTTTGCGTATCACGTTCCTGCTGGAATTTCTCCGGATCGAATCCTCCGCCGTTTCCGCGGCCGCCGCCCATATCCATTTGATCGGGTTTATACAGTTCTCCGTAGCTGTTTCCGTAATTTCTCTGCAAAAAGCTTTCCTCTACCCCTTCTACGGCAAGGTACAGCCCCCAGTCTTCTCCATTGATGGTTAAGTATGCATAACTGCACAGCGGCGCGCTGACACCGAAATCTCCCATCATCTGGTAGGAAAGAAAATCTTTCATATACGTATTGTCCTGGATAATGTTGTTCAGGCTCAGTTTATCCAGTCCGTAATACGTTTTTGTGCTGTCATAATGGTCAAATTCGATCTTAAAGCTGTACCGGTTATTTCCATACTGGGATACCATACTGAGGGAGGTATTTCCTTTTGCACGGATTCCTACATTATTATATGCCTCCTGATCGATGACTACGGAACATAACTCATATTCTTCATTTTCACAAGTTTCCAGAAAACCTTCCCAGTCATCCATTACAAGATCAATCGTATGCACTTTTTCACTGTTGAACAGCCTTTGTTCATAACCTGTGCCGGCAGATACGGTTATTACGCCAAACTGCCCCGCATGGATAAATACTGCTGTCAGAATCACTACAAATGCAAGCACAATACAACAGATTTTATCAATATGTTTACTTGTTGACATATCCCTTCACCTGCCTTTTCCAAACGGCGCTAGCCCATGTATTCCCCGTTATAGCTTACAAGGACCGCACTGTTAATTCCGTTCATTTCCGATAAGATATTGATAAAATCCGTATTGTCTTCGCGCATCCGGATCTCCATATTCAGCTCTATCGCACCCTTTTGTGCAGATTTGCTCTTTACAACGCACCGCTGTACCTGCTTGTTTAAAAATTCCTTTGCCATGCATTCACTTTCATAATCGCGGCAGCTGAGTACAACGATATAAGGATTCAGATAGGTTTTTTTATTTACAAACAGAAGCAATACCATTCCAATCACAATGCTCCCCGCTACCGCCAAAAGAATCATGCCCGCTGCCAGCGTAATACCGGCTGTTAAGGACCAGAATAAAAACGCAATATCCAACGGCTCTTTAATCGCAGTCCGAAACCGCACAATCGACAGCGCACCGACCATGCCGAGTGACAGCACGACATTCGACGTCACTGCCAGGATCACAACTGTCGTAATCATTGTCATCGCAATTAGTGTGACGCCGAAACTGGATGAATACATAACACCTGTAAAAGTCTTTTTATACACAAAAAAGATAAATAACCCAAGCCCAAACGCCAGCAGCAGCGCAATCGCCATATCAATCAGGCTGACGCTGGCCACATTTTCCAAAAAACTGGATTTAAAGATATCCTGAAATGTCATAATTTTTCTCCTTTACTGTCTTGCTTACCCATACATCCGGCAAATCTGGTATTTGGAAAATGAAGAAGTCCGTCTTCCTTGCAGCTGCACTAGATCTTTGATAATATCCGGTAAAAACGCATCCCATTTCACTTCCAAAACAGCAGTCTGATCTCCTGCCGGAATCATGATACAATCGGGATTCAGAAAATCTGTGCTTTGCAAACCGGTACGTATATGGTAGTCCAGCGTTACCCTGACATTTCCGGGCCCATAGACAAACGGCTCTCTTGTATAATCTACAATAGTTTTTGCCCGAAGCCCCTGTGACAGAAGTTTTGTATACAATTCCCGTATCAGCTCGCTGCCGCTTTTGATCATCCAGTCCCAATCGCCATGTACGATTGCCAGTGCCTGCTGACTGGTCAATACCTCGCTCTGTTTTGTGCCGAGCCCGTCGTACTTGCTCTTTTTTTCTAACCATATCCTGGACGTATCAAAGTTATAATAACGAATACGGAATTTTTCCCGGCATTTGATCCCGTTCGCCTTTTCCAGCAAGACTTTATCTTCGGCATTGTCAAAATACAGGCTCCGCACTTTATATTTTCCCTGAACCGCATGCGGGTCTGTCTGCAAAACCGCCCGCAGCCGCTGACGGAGCAGCAGCAGATCTGCGGCGTTGATCTCATGCTTCCATTCATGGCGCATAACCATAATCTGTTCCTCCTTTCTGAACTAGTACTGCATTTTGCAATTAATGGTGAATACAGCGCCTGCCTTTTGCTCCAGCACTGTATATAATTGAAAATTACAATACTGTGTTTTCTGTATCTGGATTTTACATGATGAAACTTAGATGAGCCTTAGAAAAGAACGCTGGTTTTGTGAAAAATGTGTGTAACCATTGAAAGTAATCTCGCAACAGCTGCAAATGTGCATATTATTTTAGGCCATATCCTCTGTTTACACTTGACAAAATGGAAGCCATGTAATATAGTATACTTAGTAATACTAAATAGCAAGGAAAAGAATATGAATGATAAATACATACGTCAAATGAAAAAAGGCGTCTTAGACATGCTTGTCTTAAAATTATTAGAGACAGAGCAAAAATATGGTTATCAGCTGATCAGTGAATTAAAAGAAAAAAGCGGGGAATTGTTTATCTTAAAGGAGGGCACGCTGTATCCGATTTTATACCGCCTGGAAGATGACGGATTGGTGGAAAGCTGCTGGAGCAGCCCAAAGGGAAAGCAGATGGCCAGAAAATATTATCAGATTACAGAGCAGGGCAGGACTGCGCTGGAAGAGATCGGACAGCTTTGGATACAGATGTGCGACGGAATCCGGCAGATTATGGAGGGAAAACAATGACAGCACAGGTTTATGTCAATCAGATTGCAAAGAAAGTAAAATGCTCCAAAACAAAACGGAAAGAAATCTGCCGGCAGCTGTTGGCAGACATTCAGGCCGAGGCAGATCAGGGCGTGCCGTTTGACGTGATTATGCTGCGCATGGGAGAACCGGCCGCGATTGCGGAAGAATTTAACCAGAACCTGCCGCAGCAGGAGTACAAAAAATATAAACGAAGCTTTTTTATAAAACTGGCAGCTGGCATTGCGGCTGTACTGGCGGTCATTGTGATTGCAGCAGCATGGTTTTTGCCTGTAAGTCTGCGATTCGGCAGCAGCGGTCTGTATACACAGGCAGAAGTTGAGGCACGCAGCAAGGAAATCATCCGGCTGCTGGACGCTGAAGACTATGAGTCTTTGCAGGCAGCCATGGCTGACAATGTACAGGATATTCTGACGGAAGAAATCATCCGATCAGCGAAAGACCAGGCAGGTGCGGACTGGGGATCATTCCGGGAATTTGGAAAATGTTATATGTCAGAACAAAGGATCCGCGGAAAGACACGAGCGGTGGCACAGATAAATGCCGCTTATGAAAATATTGGGGTTACGTATACGTTGTTTTTTAATGATGATCTGAAATTGTCGGGGCTATATATTAAGTAACCGTTTTTATACCGTCAGCGGATGGATTGCCTGTAATTCTGCAGCCGACGAATAGGATTGGAGAACTTAATGTGTAATTGTGCAGCCGATGGACAGCATTAGAGAACTCAATGTATAATTATGAAGAAGGGAGGGATTTGTATGATGTTTATATTATGTATATGGCTTATGGCCAGCGGATTGTTCGCAGTTATCGGAATTGCGGCATGGAATGCAAAGAAGGCAGTCAGTTTTTGGAACCTGACGCAGCCAGTCCGGGTGTATGATGTGAAAAACTATAACCGGGCAGTGGCAAAAATGTGGTTTGTTTTTGCCGGACTTTTTGCTGTAACGGGGCTTCCGCTGCTTGGAGGCCAAAATTCAGCCTGGATCGTATACAGCATATTAGGCTGTATGGCTTTATCAATAGGATTGATGGTGGTTTATATGCGTATCGAAAAAAAGTATCGGATCTATTGATAGATAGATGCGAAATGCGGCAGGTATTTGGTACTTAAAAATGATTTCTTGCACTATACGTATAAAATTGCGAACATTTATGGGAGAATAGACCATTCAAAGTTACTAAAATCTCATAGATACTTCGAAATAAAATGTGAAGCATACTATCTGAAATACTTATGAAGGCCAGCTGATATCCCATACGCCACCATGATATCTGACCAGAAAGATCTTAGAACCTATATAGTAACCAGACTGCCGCTTAGCTATATTGTTCGGTACGATCTTCGTAAAGCCAGTGAAAACCAGCCGGATGAGGGGGCGGGGGACTGGATTTCAGCGACGTTGGAAGAATGTTTAGAAGCCCTTAGTATTCTGCCCAATAAATCAGGGGCGAAGCCCAGCGGCGCCTTTAGCTTCTGGCGTTTAGCCAGGGCGAACTAGGCGACGCGCCCGGACGGTGCCACTGTGTAAATGCAGAATACTTAGGGATTCTTAACATTCTGGAATAGGAGCCGAAATCCAGTCCCCCGCCCCCTCATCCGGCGTCCGCATAGCCAACAAAAAAACGCAACATAATATCAAAAATGTTTCTTATCCAAGCAAAGATTATTGCATTTGCAATCAAATAAACGAAAGGTATAATAACCATGAATATAGGCACATCAATTGTTGGTTTGATCTCCTGTTTATTATGCGCGCTTCCTTTTCTTATTATGGGTATGAATAAGGAAAGCCAAACACCGATTCCTTTCTGGTCCGGAGACCAGACATTAAAGGATAAGGTTACCGATTTAAAAACATATAATGCAAGAATGGCAAAGTTATATCAAACAGCAGGAATCGGATTTTGCATTAACGGACTGTGCTGTATCATTTCCATTGTGCTTGGGATACTGGGGCTGGTCTTATTATGTACCGTTGGATTTTATCTTTTTTTCAGAAGCTACAAAAAAATATTAAAAGCATGTTCAAAAAAAGCACAGGCAGATCCGGAATCCTGACGAAAATGGAGCGACAGATATCGCAGCTGTGCGGACGGCAAATATACAACGCACAAAATGAGGGAGATGAAAAAATGTGGTTTTGGGTATTTATGCTTATCAATAATATGGCCCTTCCAGTGCTTATGATTGTGTTCGGCCAGATATTTTTGAAACATCCTCCTGGCCAAATCAACGGCTTCTACGGCTATCGGACAAAAATGTCCAGGCTGAATATGGATACATGGCAATATGCACACCGGTATTTCGGAAGGTTATGGCTGCGTACGGGATGGACGCTGCTGCCATTTTCTGTATTCGGCATGGTCTGCGTATATGGGAAAAATGAAAACCGGATTGGGATTGTCGGCGCAGCAGTTCTTGTCGTGCAGGTGACTGTGCTTCTGATTCCGATTGCGCGGACGGAAAAGGAATTGAAGAAAATATTTGAAGCGGATGGGACGCGGAAGCAATCATACAAGTGAAAGTAAGGCACAGACACTGGCAGAAGCTGCAGGCAGGAAACAGCCGAAAACAGGAAGCAGCTGAAAACAGAAAGCAGGAGGCAGGCAGATATATGAAATTATTATATGCTGAGGATGAAGCAGCGATGTCAGAGGCAGTTACGGATATTTTAACGTACCATAAATATATCGTAGATACGGTATCAGACGGCGAGGAAGCGCTGGCATATGCGCAGGCGGAAAAATATGACGGCATAATTCTGGATATTATGATGCCGAAGCTAAGCGGGCTGGAAGTGCTGCAGCGGCTGCGTAAAACGGGTTGCCGTACCCCGGTGCTGCTGCTGACCGCAAAGGCGGAAGTGGAAGACCGGATTGAAGGATTGGATCTGGGCGCAGACGATTATCTGCCTAAGCCGTTTGCAATGGGTGAGCTGTTGGCGCGGGTCCGTGCTATGTTAAGGCGGCGGGAGGAATTTACACCTGATATTTTATCGTGCGGCGATATTTCCCTGAACAGGAACAGCTATGAGTTAAAAGGCAGCAGGCAGGCTTTTGTTCTTCCCAAGCTGGAATACCGCCTGATGGAAGCGCTTATGCTGCACCAGGGCATGTATTTGTCCTCCGAAGAGTTGTTAGTAAAAGTATGGGGATATGATACCGAAGCCGAAATCGGCGCAGTATGGGTGTATATTTCCTATTTACGCAAACGGCTGGCAGCGCTGGGCAACCGGGTGACGATCCGGGCAAAGCGGAATATTGGCTATACATTAATCGAAGATAAGGAACCGTTCGCAGAATGATCAGATTATTACAAAAGAAATTTATTCTGACGGCACAGGCAGCAGTTTCCGTACTGCTGCTTGTCCTGATTTGTGCGATCAACGGCGCAAACATCTGGGTTACCGTCAGACAAACGGATCAGCAGCTGGAAATGCTGGCAGATACCGAACTGCAGATCAGCAGGCAGGAAACAGGAACCGACGGGTATACGCCCGGAGAGGAACGCTTTTCCGGGCCGCTCCCCTTTCCTAAAAATGAAAAAAAAGGCGGTTTGATGCGCCCACCGATGGACAAAGACCTTGCAATGTCTCTGCGTTTTTTTACCGTCAGTCTGGATCATAACGGGCAGATCATCCGCAGTGATCTCAGCAGGATTTCATCTGTCAGCGAAACAGAAGCCCAGACGTATGCGCAGCTGGCAGTTCGAAAGGAACAATCATCCGGGTATCTGGAACAGTTTAAATATAAGGTCCTGTCATCAGGCAAAACTGAAAACAAACAGAATAATAAATACAAACAGGATAATGAAATCATACAAGATGATGAAACGATCCTTCTATTTCTGGATGTGTCGGGGCAGTTTCATTCTATATGGACCATTCTGGTCTTATCGGCTGGCATTGCGGCCGGCTGCTGGCTGTGTATGCTGCTGTTTGTAGTGCTCCTGTCGCAGAAAGCGATCCGGCCGATTGCCCGGAATATCCAGAAGCAAAAGCAGTTTGTCACAGACGCCGGACATGAAATCAAGACGCCGTTAGCCATTATCCAGGCGAATTTGGATGCCATGGAACTGATCAGCGGGGAAAACAAATGGAGCCGCAATATCCGCAGCCAGACCGTACGCCTTCACGGACTGATGCAAAATCTGCTGACCCTGGCCAAAATGGAAGAAGATATGCAGCAGCTACCAATGGAACATTTTTCATTCAGCGAATTGCTGGAGGAATCCATTCAACCATTTTACGAGGCCGCCGCATTAAAAGGAATCCTGATCGAAACAAAGATCTGTGCAGACACCGGGATCTATGCTAACCGGGAATATATGCAGCGCTTATTGTCGATCTTATTCGATAATGCGGTAAAATATACCGATTCTGACGGCAGCATGATTGTGTCACTGAAAAAAACAGAACATAAAGTGATTTTAAAAGTGAAAAATACCTGCAGTGAACTGCCGCAGCAGGATGCAGAAAAGCTGTTTGACCGTTTTTACAGGGGCGACAGCGCAAGGACGCAGAAAAACGGCGGATATGGGATTGGGCTGTCAGCGGCTTACGCGATTGTCAAAGCGCATAAAGGCGAGATTTCCGCAGCGTATGCAGATGGGAATGCGATCGAATTTACTGTAAAAATAGACGGGCATTGAACTGTATTCCCGGTTTTGAAAATTAAAAATCTGCTATATTAAGGATTACGTCCTTTATATAGCAGATTTTTTGTAACAGTTCAATGGGTTATCTAAACTGTTATGATTTTTATCTACAGCTTTCCAAGCGGCAGCCGCACAGATCCTTCCTGTCAATTATGCAATCTTTACCCCTCTGGATGCACTATATTTTCCATAAATTTTGCGCTCCATAGAATCAACCTTATACGCGCGTACCCTGATATAATAAATAGATCCCCGTTTCAGGTTTTTCAGCGTTTTTGTGGTGTAATAAGTCGACACTTTCTTTACATTCGATGCAAAATCCTTATTCGTAGAATAGCAGATCTCAAATCCTTCCGCACCGCTGATAGCGTCTATTTTTACTTTCAGCTGTCCGTTTTCATTTGCAGCAAAAGACGGCGCTGCTGCCTGTTTCGGCTTGGTGATTCTGACCCACTGGGCATACAGGACACACTCTTCATTCGGGATCGTTGTCCTGCTGACCTTGCGGCCGCCGGATGCTTTGGTATACCAGCCTTTGAATCTGTAATTCGCACGTTCTACCGTTGGCAGTGCGTCCAGCTCGTCTCCCTTTGCCAGGGATATTTTCTGATAATTCAGATTCTGCCCGCCGTTCGGATGGAAGAAGATTTCATAAAACTGCGCGTCTTCATCCGGCGCCGGATCTGGTTTCTGCACATCATTTCCGGACGATGTGCCTACGGTGACATTTACTGTCTTCGACATGCCGTTATATGTAACAACAATGGTGTTCTGTCCGTTCGTCAGTGTGCGCTGGGAAACTGCGAAGCTGTATACGCGTTCAGACGTGCCGTTCGCATAATTCGCATGTACGACCATCCCGTCAGATACATTTGCACCTGCATATTTTAAACCGTTATATACTGCCGTAATGCCCGTTAATGCCTTGCTTTCGCCCCAATAAGCATAATATGTCTGATTTTTGCTGATCGGCGTGGTTTCTGTCAGCCTGGTTCCCTGGCCGTTTTGCATCGTATACCAGCCTAAAAATTCCGCGTTTGCTTTTACCGGTACCGGAAGCGGTGAAATCGTGCCTAATTCGTTGACGATCACCGGCGATACCGCATTTCCGCCCTGGCTGTTAAAGGATACGGTATAGGTTATTTTCGGCAGCCCCAGATTGAAGAAATCTACGTTATAAGAGATATTTGTGCCTGCTCCGGTGATCGTTACCTGGAACGTGTCGCCGCTTTTGATGCTTCCGATGCTCTGCAGGGACGGACGGAAGATGATGCATCCGGTCTGCCCGTAAGAATTATTATTCACATAAAAGTCTCCGTCTGCGGACGCATAAGAAAAATGCCAGGTTTTATAATCCCTGTATCTGGTCAGTGTTACCTGAATGTCATTTGCATTCACGGTATAGCCCAGGCTGTAGCTCCACGGATATCCTGCTTCAAAATATTCGACTGGCATTGTACGCGCCGGCCATGCAATGCCGGTCTCATAAGCCAGTGAATTGGTCGTATCTGCTACATACGCACTGCTGAAGGTACCTTTTAAGCCGCTTACCACGCCAAAGCCTGTCTGCTTCATCTGCGGATTTAACAGCCATCTGCGCTGTTCGAGCGTTGCCAGATCCGTGCCGTCCGGATTGCCCATCCACGCCTGGACGATCGTTTCATTCAGGCTGCGGCTGCCCCAGGATGCGAAGGAATTGTTGCAGTAGGTAGCGCCCATCTGCGCTGTCTGGTACAGCGTATTGCCCATAGAATACGGCCTGTCCGGATTATGGGACACCTGCCCGTTCAGATAATTGATAAATGCCGCCGCCTGCGCATATTCACAATACTGGCTGGAAATGGTGACATTGTCGGAAATACCCGCAATGTAACGGATCTGGTTCAGCATATTCACAGCGGACTGCTGTGTTGCTTCTGAGAGCCTGCCCGGATTGTACGGCAGTTCTACAAACGGATCTGTCGCAAATACAAAGTTATCTTTCAAATCCGCACGGTTTGCCGCTACATAGCTGCGTATTTCCTGTTGGGTGCGGTACCTGGCATTAATCCCCTGCGACGCTGCGTGTGCTTGTATCTGGTTTTTGCCCATAAAACCTGCTATGCCCATTACAAAAAACAGAACCACTGTCAGGATGTAAGAATGCCTTTTTTTGAATTGTAAGTTCATGTTGTCTCCTTTCTGGATATGACCGCTTTTTATAATTTATTTTTATCTTGTTCACATCATGTTTCTATAACGTTCCTATCATATTTCCCTGATACTTTTCTCACATTTCTATCCTATTTTTTCTATTTGTATGATACAATGAACTGCCAGATAACTGCTAGCTGACCTTCTTTGCAACAATGACCAGACGGCCATTCGGACGTGAATATTCGCAGGTCGACAGCATCACCAGCTGGTCGCCGTACTCCAGATCCACACCTGTGTCATACAGCTGGTTCTCTTTGATAAAATCCGCGCAATCCTGAAATTCCTGCCGGGTATCATAATGATAGAACCGGTAATAACGGAACCCTTCTTCATCCTGATATAAAATCCTGGTAATCAGGACTGCGGCAATCTGGTAAGATCCGGTCTCATAAATCGTATCATACGTCAGCTTGGGATGCTTGTAATAAAAATCCGCGTCCTTATACTGCTCCAGGATCCCGAAATTATGTCCGTTGCTCATGTTATGCCCATAAATGACCGTATTGGAATCCTGCGGAAAACAGCTGCTTTTCTGCTCTACAAATAAAGAACCTGCTTCTGTTTTCTTTCCAGTATAATCCCTGTGCAAATAAAAATACCGTTCGCCCCGCGCTTCATCATCGGACTGCATCACCGGATGGTCAATTTCCGTCCCCGGAATTTTCAGCCAGCCGAACAGGTCTGGATATTTCTGGTGAAAAGAAGCATACTGCGGCAGGATTTCGGGCAATTGTGCGGTCTGTTGTTCATTGACTGCCGCACTGCCGTCCTCTTCCGCTCCTGTCCCCGCTGCGGCTGCATCTAATCCCGTCTCTTTTGTATTTCCAGCATCCGCATTGCCTGTATCCATATGGGATAAATTATCTGGACGGCCCTCTGCTGGATCCGCTCCATACATACTTGCTGTCTGACTGCCCTGCAGATCCGCTGCATACAAATCTGCTGACTGGCCTTCGTTTAGATCTGCAATACTCGAATCTGCTATTTGGCCTTTCTGCGAATCTGCCGTCTGGCCTTCCCGTGGATCTGCTGTACTAAAATCTGCTGTCTGGCCGTTTTGCACATCTGCTGCATTGGAATCCGCTGGCTGGCCGTTCTGTGTATCCGCCGCATACTGCTGTGATGTCTGATTTCCCTGCAGCTTCTGCCCCGGTGTAACATCTGTCACAGATCTTGCCCCGGAAAAGATCTTCTGCAGCTTTTCCCTGCCTCGTCCGCCGTCTGACTGCAGAAACAGCAGCAGGCAGATCACGCCGATCAGAATGCAGGCAGACAGTGTCAGAATGATCTTTCTCCTGACGGAAGGTTTTTGTACAGCTGGTACTTCCGGCGGTTCAATGAAATCTGCCTCCTCCTCTTCCTCCTTTTTCCCGTATCGCTCTTGCAGCACATTAATAAAAGCATCCCCCAGCCAGCTGGAAAAGTAATATTTTTCATCCTGCGTAAGGAGCTGAAGCGCTTTTTCCGCCTTCTTTTCGTCATCCCAATTACAGGTGGAACAGATCCTTTGGATCTTTGCGATATCATGCTGCAGCATCCTTTGTTCTTCGCTGATACCCAATTCCAGCTTCACCGCAAGCTGCTCTGTAAATGCCCTGCCGAACTCTGTACCGAAATAAGCTTTCGGGTGTACTGACAGTTCCTGGTACTGGCTTTTCCAATAAACATCGTGCTGGGCCTGTCCGTCCCGGATCAGTTCCTGCATTAAGTGAATATCTTTCTGCAGCTTTGACCAGTCGGGCGCTTTCCCGGTATCAATCGATTTTTGCAGAAATTCCAGAAAACGGATGCCAAGATCTCCGGCGAATACCAGTTCCTGCTGTTTTGACAGCTTCTGTACGTATTTTTCTAACTGATGCCCGCCCATGCGCCAGCATTCTGCTACCATATGTTCCATATTCTGCAGGTCAACCCATTCTATATTCCACTTCATAACGATCCTTTGCTTTTTATTTTGCATATCGGCAATTTGCATATTAATGTTTACTGCTATCTTAATTATAGCAATATTATGAACAGAACTCAAGTGTTTCCATCAATTCCAATATATGGAAAAAGTGTTTCCATCAATTTCTATAGATGGAAAAAAGCAGATTACCGAAAGATAACCTGCCCTTTGCGTTTCTTAATTCTATTTAAATTCTCCGCTTTCCTCAGCGGATCAATGATTTACTTCTTATTATCCATAAACTGCGCATCAATAAAATTCACCTTCGTCATATTCCGGTAATACTGCTGCACTGCATTCTGGCTGGCTTTTACTTCGCGGATCTGCTTTTTGATATCACTGAATTTGCGCTGCGCCAGCTGATAGTTGCGCTGTTCTTCTGCCTGGATACTGTTGCTTTCTGCTGTAATACTGCGGATCAGCTCCTGAAGCTTTTGAATCTGTTCCTGATACTGGTCTTTATGTGCATTGAGTTCCTCCCGAACGCGCTCATAGATTTGGTCAAATCCTTCGTCCAGCATTTCCAGGTTCTCTACCAGCTTTCCTTTACTTTCGATATTTTTTTCAAATTCATCCGGGCCAAGATTTTCGTCTAACAGCATTACCCGCTGTTCTTCATTTTTTTTCCGGATATCCCCCAGCACTGACAGCTTTTTGGTCAGGCTCTGGATTAATATTTCAAGATAATCATGTTCCTGCATGCGATACTCCTCGGTGTTTATGATTGTTGTGTGTTGGCAAGACGCATGACTTCTTTCCATGTATCCCGCATCGTACGCAAATGCCCCAATACTTCTTCTAAGATTTCTTTGTCTTTTTTCATATTTGCCTGAATCAGGCGGTCACGCAGATAGTTGTATACATTGTCAAAATCTTTTGCCACCTCGTATTTATGATTTAAGGTAGCCTGAAATTCTTCGATGATTTTTTCTGCTTTGACGATGTTCGTATGGGCTTTTTCAATGTCTTTGTCTTCGATCGCTTTGACCGCTATATTACAGAACTTAATCGCACCTTCGTAGAGCATGAGTGTCAGCTCCGCTGGTGTCGCTGTCAGTATTTTGTTTGTCGCATATGCGGTATATGCATTATTTTTTAACATCCCGAATCCTCCCTGATATTCCGACATGAAAGAAGGTTTGGATACATAAAGTATTCAAACCCGTGTCACAGGGCAGCCAAACTGTCCTGTGACTTTAAAATCCTGTATGGTACTTTAACCAAGCATACTTGTGAAGGAAGACATCTGGCTCTGCAGCTTGCCCAATGCTACTTCCATTGCGGAGAACTTCTTGTAATAAGAATCCTCGATTTCTGCTACTTTCTTATTCCAATCTTTGATCTTAGTCGTATAGTCGCTGTAGCTCTTCGCCATCTCTTTATCGTTATATACGGTATAAGCGCTCTTGAGTGTCGTGGAGCCTTTAAGCTTATCATCCAGGTTTTTGTACAGCTTGGATGCTACTCCTTTGATAATTTCATTCACTGCTTCCGGATCGGAGTTGAGCATTGCCATTAATTTATCAGCATTTTCTGAAGAACTGCTGTCATCGCTGTCCCCGTCAATATGCAGTGCGTTTTTCTCATTCTTGGAGCTAGTGAAATATCCCAAGGTCTTAATGCCGAGATTCGCAAGTCCGAAATTCTTTCCGTTCACAGATACGGTTGAAGACATCGCTGTCGACATAGCGCTTATAATGCCGCCTAACGTGTTGTCCCTGCGCAGCAACGCGCCTTTTACTTTCTTTTCCCATTCTGCTACTTCGGAATCGGACATCGCTTCTTTTTCTTCGGAGGTCAGCGGTTCATAGCCTTTTGCAGAATCGGCGTTATAATAAGAGGACAGTTCATTGATCAGGTCATTGTAGCTGGTAATGAACTCCTTAATATTATCATACATTCCCTGCGTATCGGTGTCTGTGGTAATCGTCAGTTTTTCGTCCGCTCCGGTCACTGCGTTCGCCTGAATGGTCAGCCCGTTTACATTAAATGTATTTGTGGAAGATGTGTAAACCGCTCCGTTTAATTCAATTTTCGCATCTTCCCCTTTGATTCTTCTGGCATCGTCTTCCGGAACATCCAGCCCGAGACTCTTAATCGCCGCGGTATCCCCTTCCAGCTTAATGTCTGTGCCTTCGCCTGTTTTTGTAGAAGAAAGGAAAATCCTCTGATTCTCTGCGTCAAAGGATGCTTTTACCCCTGTGCCGGATTCGTTGATCTGCTTGATCACGTCTTTAATCGTAGTGGAGGATGTTACATCAATCTCCAGATCCTTGCTGCCTTCTACCGATTCCAGCCCTTTGAGGGTAATCTTTCCGGAACCGCTGTATCCAAGGCTGCCGAGTGTATCGTCTGATGATACTTTACCATCCGCATCTGCCTTCTTTAATTCATCGCCTGTGATATAGCCGCCTGTCGCCAGGTTTTTAATCTTTAAGGACTGTGTCCCGCTTACAGCATTGCTGCCGGCGGTTACCGTTGCTTTTGTCGGATCGGATACCGTTGTTTTTTTCTTTACGGAAGTACCCAGACGAAGTTTATCCAGGCTCTTATAAAAATTAAAAATCTTCGTATTCAACGACTTCCAAAGATCCTGTGTCCAGGAAAGCTTGGTCTGCGACTTTACATACTTGTCGCCCTTTGCCTTATATGCAGAAACCAGTTCTGTAATAATCGCGTCTGTATCCAGACCCGAATTCATACCTGTTATTCTGATTGTCATATCGTTACCTCCTATAATTTCTCATCTACCATAATACCTGCCATTTCCCACACTTTCTGTATCATATCCAGTGTCTGCTCCGGCGGATATTCTTTTAAAATATCTTTTGATTCTTTGTCTACAATTTTAATCGTCACACGGTTTGTACCCTCGTGAATACCAAATACTGCTTCTGTCTGATGGTTGACGCTTTTTTTAAACTTTTCGATGGCCTGTTCCAGCTGCTTGTTGCCCTTCTGGCTGCCTCCCTGATAATCCCTGTTTTCTCTCTGTCCTTCCCTTGCGGGTTCAAATAGCTTTAGATCAGAGCCAGAGTCAACCGTTTCTTCCGGCTTCTCGGCTGTTGTTTCCGATACGGCCGGCTTGACAGCCGCTTTGCTTTTCGGATTTGCTGCGTTTGACACACGTCCCTGATACGTCGCGGCAGCTGCGTTCATTGCTTCTATTGCCATACATTATCACCTCCCTGCGAATGCTCTGGCTTGCCCACTACTCCTATTGCTTTTTATATCGGTAAAAAGAGTAAAAATGTTAATATCAAAACATATTTTTCAAGAGTTCCATATTGTCCGCGTTGGAAGCTTCTTCGTTTTCTTTCTGGATCTGGAGATAGACTTCCTTACGGTAGATTGGCACTTCTTTCGGAGCAGATACGCCGATCTTCACCTGATCGCCTCGGATTTCTAATATTGTTACTTCAATATTATTGTTTAACACCAGTGCTTCGCCTTTTTTTCTGGTTAACGCCAACATATCCTTATTCACCTGCTTTCTTCTTATTTAAAATGTCATAGATCATGTATTTGACTGGATAATCGTCTTCCACGATCAGCTGAACGCCGTGTAAGTTTTCCATGTTTATGATAAACGGAGCTTTCAGGTTGACTGACATTTTTTCGATTTCTTTCGGCACGGTGATCGTAACCAGTACAAATGTGCTTTCTTCTGGCATTTCACCCAATGATTTCAGCCCTTCTTCACTGACAGTCGGCCGGTAATCCGGTTTTACATCGAGCGGATTGAGCACAGGCATCGCAAATTCCGGATCGTCCATAGACTGCAGCCATTTTACACCACCCTTTCCTTCTTTTTCTTCATCATAGATCAGTGTGAAATTCTGTAAATCCGGGAATCCGATAATGCCTTCTTTTAATTTGATGATCTTATCATCCTGGATCTCAATCTCGCCAAATAATCTCGTATTTGCCTTCATTTCATACTCCTTTTGCCTTCCCATAAATTAGGGACGCCAAAAACAATATGCTGTTCCTGACGTCCGTGTCTTATCCTATTCTATTATGCAGGCTGCTGTTTCAGTACCGTGTACGCTGAAGCACTCCCTGCAGTATTAAATAAAGTCTAACAGTGTCATCTTGCCGATCTTTGCCGCTGCCTGCAAAGCTGCCTGATAGGCTACGGATGCTGCTGTATAATTGATGACCAGATCGGATAAATCCATATCTTCGTTGATCGATTTAAGTTCTTTAAAGGTGGACTGCTGCACGCTCATACGGCTTTTTGTCATTTCCACACGTTCCCCGCGTCCGCCCAGGTCAGTGATCTCCAGGTTCACGGTGTCGAGATAGCCCTGGAATCTGGAAATGTAACCGCTGTAGGTGTCATGCATATTCTGGTTGGCATAATCCAGCTGTTTTTTAGCTGCATCATACCATTTGTTCAGGTTTTCCAACTCCGTGCCCGAATAATTGCCGGATTCTATTTTTTTCTTAATCTCGTCAACAGTCGTCTGCGCGGTCATCGCCATGCTTACAACGTCGATCAGTTCATCGATATCCCGGCGGATATCAGAGCTGAACACTTCCCTTGCTTCGGTATTGATCTGCATCTGCTGGCCGCCTGCGATATTGTAATAGATCGCCTGTGTTTTCCAATTGCCCTTTTCATCAAAATTTTCATATACGATATCGTCGCGCTCCGTCATGTACCGGGTGCAGTCGAAGTAATTTTCCGGACGCAGCTCTCCCTCTTCAAAGCCTTTTTTATCATATTCAAAGGTAAAAGATACTCTTTTTTCATCAAATACTTTTGCCATTTCGCCAGTGAAAATCAGCTCACCATTTTCCTGATCAAATATAATTTCATCGTCCTTCACGTCGTAATTGTTTTTTCGTAAATCAGTTGTATTCGATACAGCATATTTTATTTCTTGGCCATTAAACTCTGCCGTTAAATATGCAGGCTTTGCTTCTGTAGCAGGCGGATTAGCTACAACAGCTGCATGATATATAACCGGCTCAGTTGTGATTGGCTGCTCTTGTTTCTGCGACGCTGGCAATGATGGATTCCGTTCTACTGTCCCCGTTGTAGTATTATATACCCAATCTGTTTTTTTGTATAATGTAACACTATATTTTCCATTATCTGATGCAGGTATAACACCACTACTCTCAATGACTGTGTTTACTCCTCCATTTGTGTATACGGCAAAATAACCTTCTGGCGGAGTTATATTCAATCCCGGAGCCGTTGTAGGCGGAGTGCCAGGCATTGAAATCTCCCCTGTCGTAAAAGTACACCCCTGCGATCCGATCTGACTCTGATCTGAAGAAAGCAGCAATTCGTGTTTCATCTTGTTTTCATCTGTATACGAAATCGTTAATGTATTTTCCTGATTTTTTCCTCCGGCAGTAATCTTATCATAGGCCAGACGCAGTCGGTTCAATTCCTTTTCACTAAAGACCGGCACATCATTTAACTGTGTTCCTGCTGCATCTGTAGGCATTTTTGTCACCGCGGCATCCGACGTATCGTCGAACTGGTTCGCGTAATAGCTCTTCTTATCAATATCCTGATAATCAAACCGTTCCGTAATCTTATAATGTTCATCCTTCGCTTCTTTATTGCTCGTAAACGTCAGGTTCTGGTTCGTCCGGTATCCGGTAAATACCGTGCGGCGGGCATAATCTGCGTTTCCTTCGCAGTAAATCTGCTGCTGCAGGGACTGCAGCGCCTTTAGGATCGTCTCGCGGTCTTCGGCTTCCAGTTCATCTGTTGCGCCGTATACCACACGGCTGTAAGCATCGTCCAGCATATCTTTCATATTGGTCAGCGCTGTTGCCGTGCAGTCCATCCAGGACTCGGCGTCCGGAATGTTGTTTTCGTAATATTGCGTGATCGTGCTCAGCGTACTGCGCAGACGCAGGGAACGGATGGCAATGATCGGGTTGTCGGAAGGTTTTGTGATCTTCTTCTGTGTGGACATCTGGTTATTCGTATAATCGATCTTGGTCCGGTTGGAATTGATATTCGATTTGGTCCGTTTCACGATCATGGAATTGGTTACTCGCATCATATCGCTGTTCCCTCCTTTTTATACACCGGTCTGCGTAATGAGTCGGTCATACATTTCGTTCATGGTAGATATAATCTTCGACGCCAGGTTGTAAGCGTTCTGGAATTTTATCAGATCCATGCCTTCTTCATCTTCATCTACGCTGGATATGGACATCCGGTACGTATCGACAATCGTGTTAATATCTGAATAATTCGCGTACAAAATCTCTGCTTCATTGGCATCTACAGAGATATCCGAAATAATATATTTTAAAAACTGGTCGCCGCCAGAGCCGCGGTAAATCACGGTCCTGGACTGCAGTTCAAGCATATCGTCCACAAGCCCCGCTTCGCTTTCGTGCGTATCGGTAAAGCTGGAAGTCGCAAGATAGTTGGAATCGTGGATGCTCTTGTCATTGACTTTGATATTTCCTGCCGTCATCTGATAGTAATTGCCGCCGATGGCATCGGAATAATACGTAACCGGAACCACCTTTCCGTCCGCGTCTTTTTCGCCGTCCAGCTTCTTCGTATCTAAAAATTTATTTTCTGTCCCGTCTGTCTTCGTTGATACAAAAAACGCGCCCATCTGGTTCCCGTTTACGTCTACGCCGCCTTTGCTGTATTCAACTTCTTTTTCAATAATCGCCCCGGTTACCGGGTCTACGGTATAACGGTCCGGCTCCCTTGTGTAGCGGTCTGACACAGCCGGAACCCAGTTGCCTGCATCATCCTTCATCAATCCGGTGCCGTCGCCGCGTCCATAGATTTGGAAGTCATTAAATTTCCGGCAGAAGGAACGCAGAAATTCATTCATCTGTGACATATAATAAGGAAGCCCGCGCGCATCCACTGCCCGGCCGACGCTTACCTCACGGCCGCTTTTTCCGGATAAGGAAGCCAGGTCGCCGTTTTTGTCTGACAGCTTAAACACATATTCATACTGTGCGTTGCCGTCTTTATCCCTTGAGACTTCCATGCGGAAATTCGTATAGGAATAGGTCCGGTTCGCAACGGTAATCAGCCCTTCGTTCGGCATGTTCATGCCTTCTACGGATTTAATGTTCGGGTCCACGATCCGGATTTCGGAGTTTGCCATATCGAATCTGGAAAGCGTTCCCTGGAAATTTTCTTTATTATTGCCGTCGCGGATATTCAATACGGCTTTTAATTCGCCGGACATCGTGTCTGAAGATGCGACAAATTCATTTTTTGTATGTGACCAGCGGATATCGTACAGCCCGTCGATATCGTTCTGATTCACCTTCTGCTCCCTGGCATAGCATTCCAGCCCATTATACTGGTTGCCGTCCACAAGCAGCTGCCCTTCCACGCGGATCCGGAAATTCGTGCCGCCCAGATACGTATCCGGATCGTTGGAATTGCGGACTTCGGTCTCTTCGATCTCAACCGGTACAATAGATGAAAGCTGATCGATCAGGTAAGCACGCTGGTCGCGCAGCTCATTCGCGCGCCTGCCCTGGATTTCGATCGTGTTGATTTTATCATTAATAATCGAAATCTTTTGTGCATAAGAATTTATCTGTGTTACTAACGCAACAACTTCTTGGTTGCAGTCCGCCTGGATCGTCTGCAGGTTTTTATACATATTATTAAAGTAATCCATAAAACTCTGCGCTTTGTTAATAAAATCTGTACGGATATACTGGTCGGCTGCGCTTCCTTTTAAGGAATCCAGCGCATTGAACATATTCGTATAGATCGTATCAAACCCGGCCAGCTTTGTTTCATCATCACGGTACAGATTCTCAATCTGGGACATATAATACTGCTTTTTCTCATATTGTCCGACGTTGCTGTTATTCGCCCAGTATTTTACGTCGTAATACGTATTGCGCATCTGGGAAATCGAATCCGCATCCACGCCGCTGCCAAGCGTCCCATACGTATAATTGCGCAGGGAAGCTTTGGCTACCAGATTTACCACCTGTTTGCTGTAGCCCGGCGTATTCGCGTTGGATACGTTATTTGCTGTTGTATTAATAGAGGCTGAGTATGCGTTTAAGGCAGACCAGCCGATATTTAACCCAAAAAATGTAGAACTCATAGATTCACCTCACGTCTCTTTATAGCATGGTAACAAGCATCTCAATCATATCGCTGACAGTCTGGATATAGCGGCTGGAAGCGTTATATGCGTTCTGATATTTGATCATCCTGGTCAGCTCCTCATCTGAAGATACGCCGATTACTTCGTTGCGCTGGTTTTCCACGGCTTCTACGGTCGCTTCCAGCTTATCCGAGGTCGTCTCATATAAGGAACCGATAATCGCAATCTCGCCGATCATCTCCTTGTAATAATCGCTGTACGTGTATTGGGACTGCGTATAGCGCGGATTGATGAACAGCGTCGCTTTATCCCATAAATCCGCCAGATTATTCGCCATATCATAGGCGATTGACATATTTTCATGCTGATGCGGAAGATTCGTGATATTGGTCAGCAAATCATAGTTGATCTCAATTTCCAAAGCAGTGTACTGCTTGGATTTATCGTAATAATAACTCTCATTCAACACCCAGGAGCCGTCGACCATATCATTGGTATATTTGGAATTGCCTGGTTTATCCCATGGCGTATACGGCCTTTCCCCCAGCTCATTGAGCACCAGCTTGCCGTTCGCGTCCAGCTTTACTGCCATAAAGCCATCCTGGTCTAACAGGTCATTGCCAGCCTGGTCCTTATCTGGCGTTACGTTTGCAACCGTTGTACTCTTAGGTTCTTTGCGGTTGTTAAACACATGATAAGTCTTTCCGTTATTCATGGTGATTTCTATGGAATCATTTACATCTTCTTCGTTGTACATGTAATACTCACGCCAGGTACCGGTCTCTTTATCATAAGCGGTTACCGTGCGGTAGCGTTCGCAGCCGGATCTGGTAAACAGCTCCTGCGGCGGCTTCTTTCCGTCCGCGCCGACACAGCAGTTTTCTTCATCCAGCACCTTTACATTTTTAAATACGGAATAAGAACCATCCTCATTCTGCACGAGCAGCTCATCCATCGTGATATTCGGCGCCAGCAGGTCGTTGATCTGCGTTGCAATCCCATGTACAAGATTGTCAAATTCCGCCTGTGTATTCTGCATAATCGATAACCCGGTCGTCGCGTCGTAATGGTCCGCATTGACATTCAGGATATCATTAAAATTGGATACCGTCGTGCCCCTCGCCTGCAGAAGCGCCTTTAACTCACCGATATCTGTATTAAATTCCGTACAGATTTCCCTTGTAAAATCAAAGACCTCCTCATACCTGCCGCCTTCTTCATTGGACAGGTGCGGCCAGTACGGCGTAATAAATCCGGTCATCGGATCCGTTTTCTTGCCCATTTTATAATAAAACATATCATCGGCGATCAGGACGCCTTCAAATTTGACACTGACGGAACCGTTCACCCGTTCCTCATATGTAACATTCCCGAACTTGCTCAGCTGGTCAAGCGCATAATCCCTCGCGTCACGCTCATTCATCGCTGTTTCGCGCCCGCCTGCTTCCGTAGACTGGATCTGTATATTTAAATTATAGATCTGCTCTATATATTGATTAACTTTATCGATATCGTCCGAAATCTGGATATTGATATTTTTCTGGTAATTCATCAGGCCCTTAAATACGGCCAGCGAACGGGAAGCGAATAAACTTGCCTTCTGGATCACCAGGTTCTGGTTCGCCATATCTGACGGATCCTTTGCAAATTCTTCAAACGCCTGCCACAGGCTCGCTTCATCATCATCCAGAATCTGCTGGAAGGCCGTACCCTCTAATTCCTGAAAATAATTTTGTACTTCATCGATTGCTTCAAAAGTTGCTGCATAATAAGATTGTCTTCCGTTTTCCCTGCGGAACGCTTTATCCAGAAAAATATCCCTGGCGTGTACGATCTCTCCGATCGAAGTACCCTGCCCGACTAATTTCTTATAGTTATTTTTTGAATATGCTAAATTGCTGTAGCGTGCATCACGAAAAACAACCTGCTGACGTACATACCCGGGGGTGTTTACGTTAGCCAGGTTGTTTGCTACATTATGAATCGAATCTTGAGAAGCTTTCAACCCTGAATGTCCGACAAATATTGAACCCATTCCATTTGCCATAATTGCTCACACTCCTGTCCGTTATTGTTTTGCGTCAAATCCGCCGCCTCCTAGTATCTCTCCCGTATTATAAGCGTTCTTGTTATAGTTTGCCGTCTCGGGTGCGGTGCGCATGCTTCGAAACAGAGTCAGGTCAAACTCGACCATGTCCAGAGCCTGGTTCAGCAATGTCTGGTTTTGTTCGTTGATCTTACGAACTTCTGCTAATGTCGTCTTCAACTGTTCTTTTACGTTTTGTAACCGTTCCTGTTCCCTGGGCTGGCTGCTCAGCATTTCTATAATCGTATCCAGTTTAAAATCCTGCTCCTGCTTATTTAACACCACAGACATGTCATGCATGACCTTCTGCCTGCGGTTATCGAGGTTCTGGATCTTACTGGCCACATCCTGTTCTTTATCTACGATTTGTTCCAGCGCCGGGACATTGGCGTCTATGATGACCTGCTTTTTCTCCTTAGACAACTCCGCTAATTTTTCATATTCCCTGTTCTCGTTTTCTAAGACCTGTATCAGGTCATCCATTAAACTTGCCACGCCTCATCCTCACATTTCCGTAACGATCGTGTTACTTTTCTTAATTAGCCGCATAATAGCTTGCTAATAAATGACTCGCAAAATCTCCAGTATCAACGTCATAGTTTCCAGACTTTATGCTTGATTTAAGCTCTGCTACTCTATCTTCCCTGATATCCGAAGCTGCTGCGACTGCCTTCTTTGCGATCTGATGATCTCTCCCTGCCCGTGAGATCTGAACCTGATCACGTGCAGTAGTAATCTCTGCGGTACTTTTCGCCTTGGATGGCTTTGTTGTTTTGTATAAAGTTGCGATCTGGTTATAGGCATCTATACGCATATTAGGCATCTCCTTTCATCGTCTCGTCCCTGAATGAATTTTTAGAATGCTTCACAATTGGTGCGGGTAACATACCGCTTTTTGATTGGTTTCTTTATTCGCTTCTATGGGGTATTATGCACGGTTTGTGAAGTTCTATAACTTGTTTATCGGCTGATTTCGGGATTTTGTTAGGTGTTTTTCCAATTTTGTTGAAAATGTTGGATTGCGAAAGATTTGATCAGGATCCGTTTTCTTCAATTATCGTTTTCTTAAGGGCAGTAGTTATTTTTGAAGGAACGCAATCGAAATGACATGGGTGGCAATGATATTTTGAAGGGAAAACCAGCAGGCAATAGAAGCAGAGATGTGTAAAAAGGCTGATTATACGTTATCTATTTACTATCAATGGAGCAGATCCAAAAAAACATATGCCGACATCTGGCAGCTTAATCATTACTCTTGAATTAAGAACAGAGCCTGAAATTATAACAATTATATATTCCAGGCCCTGTGTGTCTGATCACATTCTGATACGTAACTGCTCTATTTCCTCATACATTAGTCCTGTATCTTCCGCAATTTCATCAACTGGTCTATTACGCTTAATAAGCTTCCGCGCAATTTCAAATTTCTCTTCCCGTTTTGCTTCCCGTTTTGCATTGTACAATGCCTGTGCTTCATCATGCCTTGCTTTCTCCCTAAGCCGTTCTTTCTCACGGAACTCTGACGAAGCCGTAATCGTATAATAAGCATTGATCGCCTGGCTCATAACTGGCACCTCCATTTCTTTAATTTTCTCCAGTTCCTCTTCCGTATCCGCCTAGAACAGCGAAAGCCACAGCAACAGCATATCCTTCTGGGTTATATCATCCGGCAGCTTTGGAAGCTCAAAGAAATGGAACCCCATCTTATCCGACAGCAGCGTATGGCGTGCCGCTTCAAGCGGCTGAAAGAATGAATGGTATTCCACACAGTCAAACTGTACAAAATCAATAATGCTGATAATAATTGTTCTTGGTAGTTCAGAATAGCCCTGCCCGGTAAGCAGCGCTGATGAAAACTCCCTCGCCCAATAGTACATAACCCTCTCCGGGTAATCGCCCTCATTGCTGACCTGTACCTCCAGGTCAACCTGCTGGCCGTTTACCGTCATATTAATATCCAGCCTGCAGAACTTGTCGCCAAGGTTTTCCGGTAGCATTTCCGGATTTTTTATCGTGAATGTTTTAATGCTATCCATTGGAATCCCAAGAAGTTCTGCAACCAGTTCCTTCAAAAGTTCCGGATACTTTACAAACAGCATCTTGAACAGCGTGTCAGTTTTAAAAGTGTAACGTAGTTTTTTTATAATATTTCTCCTGTATCTGGCTGTGGCTCCTTTGGAACAGGACGTCGCACAGGGTTAACCATGCACGACCGCTGCTGTATGCCGCTTTTTATATTTTCCATCATACATCCCCGCTCCTGTTACCAGCCATTGTACCATACTTTTCAAAAGGCAGCCACACAAATTTGCAAAATTCATCATATCTTCCCAGAGGTCCCGGTTCGCCCTTTCCGTACTTGTGCCGTATTTTCTGACCATCCATTCATGCATCTTCCAATATGAAAAGGCGCCCGTCATAAGGTTCTGCCTGCCGGCTAACGTCCGTTCAATTCCGCGGCCCTTGCAGCAAAATAAAAAGAACCGGAAACCCTTTATCCAAGCGGTTTCCGGTGCCCCTGCCAAGAGTCGATGCGACAGGATTTGAACCTGCGGCCTCTGCGTCCCGAAAATGATTGAACGGGGTTTATGAACGGTTCCCAAAGTGCATCGAAAATCATCTGGAGCCCTTGATTTTAAGGGCTTTCAGAGGTTCATAAGCTGCAAATCCTGTACCCGGCTGGCATCCTTAAATATGTCAATTTGTTAGAACAAAAGGTATGCTGCTATATGATATGATGTTATAAATAGTATGATAATTTTTAAATTATACTATTAAAATAGTACTGTAACCTATAAATATGCAGGCTTTATAACCAAATTGTAAAAACAAGAATGCGACTAAAAGGAAACAGTGGATATTATGGTTGAAAACAATATTTTTTACAAGTATTCTATACATACATTAGAGCTTCATTCCCATCTTGCTGAGCATGACTATGATACGTTTTATTCTGCCCTTGATAATTTAAATGCCTGTTCTCCAGAAATTTCAAAGAAAGAAATACCAGACATCATTTCCAAAATGGCAGGAAAAGGGACTTTTCACACTTACAGTTACGTCATGGGGCAAATCGATCATTCCGGCTTCAGACAAAATGCAAAACATGATATGATGTCGATAGTCGATTACCTTTCCCGCCATAAGAGCTGCAAAAATATGCATGATAAACTGGAACTCACAAGGCAGGATTGGAATGAATATCTAAAAAAATTTGACCAGCTTGGCTGCAGCCCTGTACCTATTCCGCGTACATATAAATTCTGCCGTTATCCAGGCGTCAGCGATTGGGATACTATGGAAACTTTTACTAAATAAAACTCTTATGATATGCAGGAGACACGAAACGTTTGCATTTATTTCATGTCCCCTGCATGATACTTTCATGCTTACAAAGTTTTTCGTAAAGTTTCAACTTCTGTTTTTGAATAATTAGAAACCAAAAATACTATTTCTTCCGTTGAATACCCTTTTTTAAGCATTTTTTCTACCATCTGCTTTTCTGAATCAGCCGCTTTCTGCTTCTCTGATTCTAACAAATCAGCTGCTTTTTTCTTCTCTATTTCTAACAAATCAGCGGCTTTTTTCTTCTCTATTTCTAACAAATCAGCCGCTTTCCTTCTTTCAACTTCTACTGCTTTTCGTTCTGACGCTGCCGCCCTCTTCCTTTCTGCTTCTACTGCCTGCTGCTTTTCCTCTTCAAATATCATTGCCACCTGTGTCATTTCGATCGCCCTCCTTATTTTGTTCGCTGTTTCCCTGTCAATGATCTTGTCGGTAAATGCCAGTATCCCCGCCAGCGTAAATATCTGCTGGCCCCTGTCCTGAATCCTCGCCGCAAGGCCTACCGTGTCGCGGATTCTTTTTTCCTTTTCTTCCTTTTTCCGGTAGGACAGCGGGAGGATGATAAATTCCATCAGCTCCTCATCCGTCAGCATTTCATTCCTTTCCACCCTGCCCTGCAGCCGCTCCATAATGCCGTCAGAGTCCAGTTCTGACAGGAATGCCGCCTCTATGCTTAATTTTACCGCGCCGATATTGTATTCCGTGGATACCTGCCCCCTGCTGATGTCGCCCGTATAGATGACAACCATCCGCAGCACCGGGCAGTCCTTTTTCTCTTTCTGATACCTGTTGGCTACACCCGTAAGATAATTCAGGTATTTTACCTTGTCATTCTTGTCATAATCACTTTCATAATCTAATATTGCCACCGTATCGTCTTCCAGTTCAAAAAGGTCGTCCATCCGCAGTTCATTCGCCTTTACAGCCGGGATATCTGTCGGCCTTGCCTCCCTGATTTCTGGAAGGTTCAGGCCGTAAACCTTAAACGTCTTGCCCTTAAAATTTTCTGTAAGCACCTTGCTTGTAATATCCTTATTCTGATATGCAATCTCTTCACGCCCCATAATTGGTCTCTCCCTAAAATAAGATATGGTCATCCTGCTGGTTCCATTATATTTTCTTTCAGTAAAAAAATCAACATTCGTATTCTAAATCATTATGCAAGATGCCACGCATTCAGAATTATCTGCACGGAAGATTATATAAAAACGCGCCCAGACACCTTTTCAATTTCACTTAACATCTTTCTTTTTCTGTAATATTACACGTATTTATCTAAAAAATTAAGTCAAATCTAAATTATTAATATCCATCATGCCTGGATGCTTCAAAATCCTTATTACAGCATCCATAATAATATTCCAGGGGCAGCGAATACTGCACTGCCCCTTTTTAAGTGTTTTCTGTTTCTGGATTATGCCTGATATTTTAATCCAGAGCATAATAACCTATTCTCCGTGTTTTATGATACGGCGCTTTTCACTGTTATAAAACCATTTTGAATTATGACCTCATTAATTCCAAACCCCTCACACACTTTGGGGCCACTGACAGTAAGGTGAATCAAAATGTCCTGTACGGAAACTTCTGGATACAACTCCTGATATGCGCCTATAATGGCATTTTGTATATTAGGGGCAACCAGTATTTTTCTGCAGTCATATATAGTGTCTTCCGTTTCTGTATATCCTGCTTCATCTGTCACATTTTTGTAGAATTTCTCCAAAGTCTCTCTGGTCTGGCAGTCTGCAAGCACCAGTTTGCACAGAGCTGGGCAGCACAAAAAATCCTGAACCGAAACAGTTTTTCATCAAATCCGGCAAGCTTCAGCGGTTCTGTCATTCTTGCCGTATGGAAATACTGATCCAGAACCTCATCACAGGCCCTTGAGCCGTCTGGGTCAGGAAGTATCCCGGACACGACATGCCCGCACCAGAAATCCTTCTCGGCTTCTATAAGCCCTGCAATCAGCGCATCATCCCATACAAGCTTCCGGTATGTAAATCCCCGTCCAAGGACTGCTGCCGCAATGTACCATGTTTTCTTATTTAAAACTGCCATATAATGATAGCACTGCATGGCATAATGGAGCGGGATATTCCCGTCTTTCCATTTGTCCGCACTGTATGCACTTGCGGTCTTGCATTCCAGCCCCGCATCTTCCCCGACTACAAGCCTGTCTACGTCCGCGATCATAAACGGGTGCTCCACGCTGCGGTACATATAATTGGAACGCCTCACCTTAAACCCTGAAGCCTCCATAAAGCGTTTTGCAACATAATCCTCCAGGTCACGCCCGATACGGGCCGCTTCGCTGTCAGCATCTTCCATTTCATCCGATGTCTTGTCATAAAACACCTTCATTGGACTGCTGTATGGATGCAGACCGCACACGGCTCCTGCGTCTGAACCGCCGATTCCTGTCTTCCTTAACCGGAGCCATTCTTCACGGCTCATATCCGCTGTCGAAATTTTCTCATACAAAGCATTTTCCTCCTTTCGCCCCTTAAATCCAGCACGCATCCTACTTCCCTCCTTCCAGTCTTTTAGCAGCCCAAATGATAAGGCTGGCTGCTGCCTTTCCTACAAGTTTTAAAATCTTCATTCCTGTCTGCATTTTTTAATCCTCCTCGTATAATAAGTTTATAGCCAGTCAGAACAGGCTATAGACTTATTCTTT
>CANOET010000002.1 GCA_947564835.1 uncultured Eubacterium sp.
TTGAAATTTGGAGGAAATGCAAAAAAACTTTTCCGGTTTATCCGGGTTAGGGTATTGGCAAAGTTAGTTTCTACAGGAACAAGACTTGCTGATTCAATTTTTCGGACATATGATGAATATAAAAACAATAATACTGAATAATTGCGTATACATAAATACATTTACAATTTTAAAAAATAATTTATAAGATTGTAAAATATAAATATACATGATAAAATTGAGGACGAAAGTAGATGGGAAGTTTGACAATGACGGAACAGATAGACCAGAAACATCAGGAAGATTTACAGAGGCTAAGAGGTTTTCGCCTGCTTGATGATGATTTCCTCACAAAGTGTTTTGAGGGAGATACGGCAAGCATAGAACTGGTATTGCAGATTGTACTGGAAAAACCGGATTTAAAGGTGCTGGACGTCCGCACCCAGGTATTTGTGGAGAACCTGCTGAACCGTTCGGTAAGGCTGGATATCCTGGCTACGGACAGCACAGGGGCAAAACTGAATGTGGAGGTACAGCGCTCCGACAAAGGAGCCGGGAGAAAAAGAGCAAGGTACAACAGCAGCATGATGGACGCAAACCTTTTGAAGAAAGGCGAGGACTTCGACAAGCTGCCGGAAACGTGGGTAATCTTTATCACAGAGAATGACGTAATGGGAAAAGGGCTGCCGCTCTATCCGATTGAGCGGTGCTTTTTAGGAACCGGGGAAAGATTTGAGGACGGTTCGCACATACTGTATGTAAATGGCGCTTACCGTGGAGATACGCCAATCGGGAAGTTAATGCATGACTTCTCCTGCACAGACGCAGCGGATATGTATTATGGGACACTGGCGGACAGGGTGAGATTTTTCAAAGAGAGCAAGGAGGGAATCGAGATTATGTGCCGGGCTATGGAAGATATGAGGAATCAGACATTGAAAGAAGGAATGAAAGAGGTTGCGCTCCGTATGTTGGCGGCTGGCAAATATGCTTTAGAGGAAATCGTTAATATTTCAGGACTTTCTCTTGAGGAAGTCAAACAACTGAAAGCTGATAGAAGCTCATAGGCAAAGTTATAGAGCCGGGAATCTAAAAAACAGGTTCCTGGCTCTATTTTTTTGCCCTGAAGTGTGTTTCCCGGCGCATCCCCTGCCCGCAGTGTCGTCCGCTTAACCACACCCCTGCCTGCCGCCCGCAGTATCGTCCGCTCAGCCACACTCCCTGCCCTATCCCTCAATTAATTATCAAACATCGGCGTAGAAAGATACCTCTCCCCTGTATCCGGAAGCAACGCCACAATAACCTTCCCATTATTCTCCGGCCGCCTGGCCAGTTCCGTCGCCGCCCAAAGCGCTGCCCCGGACGATATCCCGGCAAGTATCCCTTCCGTGCGTGCAATTTCTCTTCCTTTTTGAAATGCATCCTCATTTTCCACCCGGATAATCTCATCATATACGGACGTGTTCAATGTATCCGGCACAAATCCAGCGCCAATCCCCTGAATCTTATGCGCTCCTGGTTTTCCTTCAGACAGCACCGGAGATGCTGCCGGTTCTACTGCAACGATCTGAATGTTAGGGTTTTGGGCCTTCAAATATTCGCCTGTGCCGGTAATCGTCCCTCCTGTACCGACACCTGCTACGAAAATATCAATCCTTCCGTCTGTATCCCGCCAGATCTCCGGCCCTGTCGTTTCCCGGTGCATCTGCGGATTCAGCTGATTGACAAACTGCCCCGGAAGAAAGCTCCCTTGGATTTCTGCTGCTAATTCTTCTGCCTTTGCAATCGCGCCTTTCATCCCTTTGGCCCCGTCGGTCAGCACCAGCTCTGCTCCATATGCTTTCATCAGGTTCCGCCGTTCCACACTCATTGTTTCCGGCATTGTTATGATAATCCGTAATCCCAGCGCGGCCGCAATTGCTGACAAGCCGATTCCGGTATTTCCGCTGGTCGGTTCGATAATGACGGAATGTGCATTGATTTTACCGCTCTCCCAGGCTTCCAGCAGAATTTTTTTTGCAATGCGGTCTTTCACGCTTCCTGCCGGATTAAAATATTCCAGTTTTGCTAAAATCGCTGTATTAAGTTCGTTCTTTTTGCTGTATCTGCCAAGTTCTACAATCGGCGTATTGCCGACCAGTTCCATTACATTTTTATAAATTTCCATAAAGACTCCTTTTGCTCTTGAAAAAGCTGCACAAATGATTTGCTGACAGGCCGTTTGCCTGCTGTTATTTCACTGCCTGAAATGCTTCCTCCAAATCTTCGATGATATCATCTATATGCTCCGTCCCGACTGACAAACGGATCGTATTTGGGCGGATACCTGCGCTGAGCAGTTCCTCTTCGCTCATCTGGGAATGCGTCGTACTTGCCGGATGGATCACCAGGGATTTGGCGTCTGCCACATTGGCCAGCAGGGAAAACAGCTCCAGGTGATCGATAAACGCTTTCGCCTTCCCGGCATCGCCGCGGATCTCAAAGGTAAAAATCGAGCCGCCGCCCTGCGGAAAATAGTTCCGGTATAATTCCCGCTGCTTCGGATCTGCGCTGACCGAAGGATGATGCACAGCTTCCACCTGCGGATGGCCGTTCAGATACTGCACAACCTTCAGTGCATTTTCCACATGGCGCTCTACCCGCAGCGACAGCGTCTCCAGCCCCTGCAGGAACAAAAATGCATGGAATGGGGAAAGCGTTGCTCCGGTATCACGCAGCAGAATCGCACGAATCCGTGTCACAAACGCCGCCGCGCCAACCGCTTCTGTAAAGCTGATCCCATGATAGCTTGGATTCGGCCCGGTGATATGCGGAAATTTCCCGGATGCCTCCCAGTCAAATTTCCCGGAATCCACAATCACACCGCCAATCGCCGTTCCATGCCCGCCGATAAACTTGGTTGCAGAATGTACGACAAGATCAGCCCCATATAAAATCGGCCGGACCAGATACGGTGTTGCAAAGGTATTGTCAATGACCAGCGGAATTTTGTGCTCATGTGCAATTTTGGCAATTTCTCCAATATCGGTGACATCTGAATTTGGATTGCCCAATGTCTCAATAAATACTGCTTTTGTATTTTCCTGAATCGCATTGGCAACTTCTGATAAATCTGCCGGATCTACAAATGTTGTTGTGATTCCGTACTGCGGCAGCGTATGTTCCAGGAAATTGTATGTCCCGCCATAAATATTTCTTGCCGCAACGATATGGTCGCCAGCCAATGCCAGGTTCTGGATCGTATATGCAATTGCCGCTGCCCCTGAAGCCACTGCCAGGGCTGCTACGCCGCCTTCCAGTTTTGCCATCCGCTGTTCAAAAATATCCTGTGTTGGGTTGGTCAGCCTGCCGTAAATATTTCCTGCGTCTGTCAGATTAAAGCGTGCTGCCGCGTGGTCGCTGTTGTGAAATACGTACGAAGCTGTCTGATAAATCGGAACCGCTCTGGCGTCTGTGGCCGGATCCGGCTGTTCCTGCCCTGCGTGCAGCTGCAATGTTTCAAATTTTAATGCTCTTTGATTGTATGCTTTATTGCCCATCTTTTTCTCCTTACCCTGGCTTATGATGCCAGATTGTGATTCTCATACATGTTGCGGCTTCTTCTGGCAAGTATATCCTAGTTTTCCTAGTATGTCAATATGAAAACTTTGATTTGAATTGTACGAAATAAAATACAACTGGAGGGAGTAATTTTATATCGTGCTGATTTTTTTGGGGGAGATAAGCTGACAACCTGCCACACAGAGCGTTGTATCATTAATTCCATTATAGATATTTTAAAATCACCTAATTTTGACTACCATATTATACAATAGCTAAGCCGATTATTGATGATTCACAAAATTTGTTTGACATATTCTACGCAATTTCATATAATACTATGAGAGGCGGAGCAATCCGCCATCGAAAATATTATTCGCACACCGTCTGCGACTAATAAATGTACGGCTCGAAAATATTGTTCGCTTACCGGAAGCGTCTAATAAATGTACGGCTTGAAAATTCTAGCCTTATCGCTATGGTGATAAGGCTATTTTTACGGAGAGAATACCATGGATTACCAAGAAGGATACAATCCTGAGATATATTTTCCTTGTACTTAAGTGACTTATACATTTTGCTAAATACATTATTTTTTTTGTACAAATACGTCATAACATTTCTCATATTAGTACTTGATGCGTTATACGTTTCATCTCCTAATGGACTATTTTGAATTATATATTTGATTTCCTCCAATAAATCTGGATTATTCAAGTCTATTTCAAAATAGTAAAAAATAGTTGCTAATACCATTGATACACCTGTATGAAACTTTGTAGATCTTCTATCTACCCCTTTAAACAATGCTGTTGAAAATGGATATTCAACTTGTTCTGCCAATGTCAACATAAACATATTAAATTTTTTAAATTTATTTTTAATCGACTGCAAACCACTCTCCAAGCCTGCTTTATATAATTTTGATTGCTCTTCCAAATACTTATTAGCAATCTCAACTCCATCTTTATAGTATACATTAGGTCCCTTATTTAAAATACTAAATAATATGCATAATTCTTGGTGATTTCTCTGCTTGTTTTTCCTATCGCTTGTAACATTATATATTTTTAATATCTTTTTAGCGAACTCATCTTGATTCTTTTCAGCATTTTCCATATTAATGTTTAGGAAATTGGTAATATACAAACTTGTATTGGAATAAAATGTCGCCATAGACATTTCATGTTTTTCCAATGGTTTTGTATTTCGATTGTAGCGTTTAAATAGTTCTATTTCCATATCATCATTCTCAAAAGCTTCAAATTCCAACACAGAAAGATGGCTAACCGATATCAAAGGTCGGGTAAACTTAACATTTACTGGTAATTCCATCTTTTGCACCTCCTACAAATGCTCTTATAAAACGAATTGAAATATATCAAGCAAAATTTGACGTTTATTCTCATCAGCCTCTCTGTTCTTTAGAAATACGGATATACCTTGATCCGATATTTCCATCATTTCTTCTGAATAAAACATTTCTACTTCCTTACATGCCAATATTTCCTCAGTAATTGTTGTTTTTTTCCAGAAGCGTATGTATCGTTGAATACAAATCATCAAGTATCACAGTCCAACCTCCTCTTCTGCATTTTCACTAACCTAAATTACAAATAATCCTTAATTCTCAGCATTATCTGTTCCTCCTGCCTCTCACTTACAAGCTCAAACAAATTTTCTTTCGTAACAAACAAATTCTTCGGATTCCTGCCAATTATTAAATACTGATTCTTATCATCTAGTGCAATATACTTTCTTGTATCATCATCCAAAAGTATATCTGCATTATCAATCACTATCAACTTTTTTTCTGTAGTTCGAATAATATTAGCAATATCCTTCTGATAATCTAAATAGTTTAAGCAAACAATATTGGGATTCAATGCCATGCACTCTTTTATAAATGAAAAGGACGCCGTTTTTCCTGTTCCAGAATCGCCCGTCAATATTGTAATATTATTTGTAAATTCAAAATCTAAAACAAACGATGTATGCTCTGTGGAAAAACGCTCCATTACAACCGGCTTACTCTTCATAACGCCACCACTCCTTTAATTCTTCATAATCACAAATTTCTTTCTTTCCCGAAGAAGCCTGTACACTCACCGCTGCCATTTCAAAAGGAATCAGCGCATAGTCACTATAAACATTGCCCGCCTCAAGATGATATAACACCTCCAATGCATTATTTCCGCATTCCTTCAGGCAAAACACTTTATCCGGATTATATAGTACATTTAGTACCGTTTTGCAGCCGGCTGATAACTTATCAACATCTAGGACAATGTCGTTAAATTTAGAGCATATTTTATACTTGCTGATTAACTTCGCCCCATCTATTATTCCAATAACTTTTTTGGCTCTTTCATCAAGCTTACGTGCGGTATTTTGATTAAAATAAATATCATTCAATTCTACATATTCCACATCTTGCGGAATATCATTTTTATTTTTAAAAATTGTTATCATAATACCACCTCCAAACCAATACTTTGAAATTGCATGAAAAGACTTGTTCCCTTGCAAATATGCTGCATCTTTTCTTTAAGCTGTAATCTGCCTGCATCAAGACCACAAATATCATCCTGCATTCGCTGTCTCCATTCACAGCAAGATTTTATCCAGCATTCACCAATATTACTTTTTGATACTTCAAAACCAGTATTTCTGGTTAAATCAAACAAAATCTTTGCAGATAACTGCTCTACATTATAGCTATCTGCATTTTGATTATATTCTACAATTTCACGAATATCTTTATAATTCAATTCTCCATTTTGAATGGTTTTTACAAGCTTTTCTCTTGCAGCAATTGCGTTTTTACGTTTTGTTAAAAATTCATCATCTGATGCATAAATCCATTCTATCAAATCCTTGAACTCAAGTAAACTGTATTCAAAACATATAATATCTAGCAGAAAAACATTGTTTTTAGCTTTTGCATATTTTCTCAACATTTTCTGCTCCATAACCACCTGCAGATTATCGAAAGAATTATCAAATACTATGACATATCTATTCTCATTATCCCCCAGCGCATTAACTGCTTTTACCAGCTCACTATTATTTTTCTTACTTTCTACTACTATTCCCGGACACAACTGTGCCATAAATGTCTGCCAAAATATATAACTGGATTTCCCTTTTCTGTCTTCAATCCATAGATATGTTTTCATCAATACACTTCCTTCCATGCCAGTTTTACCGATACTTTCTGTAAGCACACACCTGCGTTTCACTCCCCATATGGCCGCGTCTGTCATATATCCACGAACCGTTTTCCCTTTCAGCTGGATCTCATAATATTCCCCAATATCAATATCCAGCAGAGTTTTCGTACTGTTTAAAGAAAAGCTGCATATAAAATGAGGCCCCAGCTGATCCAGGTTCTCAGGAAAGCCATGTAGTGCATGCCCCCAAAACATTGTAAATGCAGCAAATAGTATAACATAAAGCCTAAAATATATCAATATTACGCTACATCAGCAGGCTATCATACTGTTTTTACATTTATCCAATCATGCACCTGTTAATTTGTGCAATTTTTTCTCTACATTTTAATATTTATACACATTTTTATCTCTTTTTGTTTACTTTCTTGCAATATATAATACAAAAAGGCTATTTCCTTTCGTTTGACAGTCTGCAATTTGTGCATTATAATAAAAACAATGTAACATATATTGTCACAAAATGAATGAATAAAGAAGAAAGTGAGATACTATGGCCGAACGAATCACCATACAAGATATCGCAGATGCACTTGGCCTTTCACGGAATACAGTTTCCAAAGCCATCAATAATACCGGAATCCTTGCGGATGCTACACGGGAAAAGGTCTTAAAAAAAGCCATAGAAATGGGATACAAACAGTTCTCTTATGTAAATATTCCCGGCATAGGCATCCCTGCTGCAGATACTGACCGCACACTGCCATTGGAGAAAAATGAAATCGCTCTGTTTACTGCCAATTTTATCAGCAATTCACATTTTGCCTCTACCATGCTTGATAACTTTCAGCGCGGAATTTCTGACTCAGGCTATACCTTTACCATGCATCGTATACAGGAAAATGAGATCCGGAATCTGAAACTGCCGAGCTCCTATCACGCACAAAAGACTGCAGGTATCATTTGTGTGGAAATGTTTCATAAAAAATACTGTTCCATGCTCTGCGAACTGGATACCCCAATCCTTTTCGTAGACACTCCTGCGGCCGGTTTTGATGAACCGCTCAAGGCAGATGTGCTCTGTATGGATAATCAGTCCAATATCCATATTTTTGTCCATGAAATGGTAAGGCGCGGCAAAAAAAGAATCGGTTATATTGGTGACTGTATGCACTGCCAGTCATTTTTTGAGCGCTTTTTAGGATATCGAAATGCCATGTACCTGTGCGGGCTTTCCGATTTGGATGAATATTGTATCACAGGTAACAACAGTACTGTTGAAAATCCTTCCTCGAAGGATTTTCAGGAATATCTCAAAAGCCGGATACAAAACCTGAAATCTCTTCCGGATGTCTTTATATGTGCCAATGACTTTATTGCCATAGATGTACTGTTCGTATTTAAAGAGCTTGGAATCTCTGTCCCAGGGGATGTCTGGCTATGCGGCTTTGATGATTCTCAGGAATCAAGAATTACGTCACCGACTCTGACCACGATACATATCCACAGTCAGATTATGGGATTTTCAGCAGTCCATTTACTGCTGTCCAGAATTAAGGATCCTTCTATGAACTACCGCAAAGTTTATACGGAAACAAGCCTGATCTACAGGGAATCAACGGAAGATTAAGTTTGGCCAGCACGCAGTTTTATCCAAAAATTATTGTTTAAACAGCAGTCACTCACTCTGCTGGTGAAAAAACCTCGCGCAGCATGTTCTTGATGATTATTTTCCTGCCACATATAATGATATCAGAAAACGGCGCCGCTTCTTACACAAACAACATGAGTTGCATAGACTGACTGATCAAAGTTGAATGATCCAGTCTGCAAAAGCAACAGCACTTACTTTGGAAGGAGCATTTATCATGAAATTACAAATCGGGGAAAGACTAAAATGCCTGCGGAAAGAAAAGGGAATTACGCAAGAAGAACTTGCAGAAGTCCTCGGCGTATCATGCCAGTCTGTCTCGCGCTGGGAACTGGGTATCTGCTATCCGGATATAGAACTGCTTCCGGAAATATCAGACTTCTTTGCGGTTACCGCAGATAAACTGCTGGGAACTGACAAACTTATTGAAAAAGATAAGGTAGAAGCTTATCTAAACCGTTATCAGGAAGCAATCAGTCATGGAGACGTAAACCTATGCATCCAGATTGCCCGCGAAGGCGTTGACGAATTTCCAAATAATTACACACTGCTCAACAAACTGATGTACGCACTGTTCCTGTCCGGAGATGAAGATGGAAATATACCGGATTGGAAAGAAAATATGAAAAAATATGACACAGAAATCACTGCTCTCGGTGAACGTATTATGAAATACTGCCCTGAACAGGAAATTCGTCTGGAAGCCACTGCAAGACTGGCCTTTCATAACTGTGAAATGGGACGTAAAAAACAGGGACGGACCATCTATGAAACACTTCCATCCCAGCAGTTCTGCCGGGAATCTCAAATATGGTGGGCGCTGGATGAGGATGAAAAGCTTCCTTTTTCAAGAAATTTCATCCGTCAAAGCTATGATCATTTAAGATCCGGACTTTACAATATCATTTACGGAAGACTCCTGCCGGATAAAGACCTGATCTTAATATATGAAAAAATATCCGCAATTGATGAAATCATCCGCGGCGAGGATGCTGCACACCCAAGGCATTATCTGGCGCAGCTTTGCTGCATGTCCGCCCGGGTTTATGCGAGGCTTGGCCGGACAGATGACGCACTGCGGCAGCTGCAGATTGCCGCAGACCATGCAGCTGCATTTGACCATTGTCCCAAAGAAGGGAAAGCGTACAGCCTGCTTCTTGGCGAAACAAACTGGAAACACACTGATTTCGAATCTGCAGATAGCAGAAGCTGCCAGGAAATCATGCGCAGCAAATGGATGGCTCATTCAGATTTTGATGCAATCAGAGATACTTCTGCTTTTCAACAGTTGATTCAAAAATTGTCTTAGCAGAATATATGCAAAAAAGGGCACCGCAAAAACTGCGGTGCCCGATATTTACAGTATAGCGGATGCCTTACCAAAAACAACGGTACTAGGACAGATCATATTTTTCTACATCAATCACCGCTTCTCCATCCGCAAAAAAGGAAATCCCGTCTGCTTCCTGCTCCGTATACATCGTTGCCGTCATCACCTGTTCCCCGTCATTGACAAATACTTCTACGCTGAAGCGGTCAAAGATCATGCGCAGCTTCAGCTCCCCGTCTCTGCTGCTCACCAGGCTTCTGCGCTGGTGGATAATGGCTCTTCTGGAACCTGAGAATTTCCGGTCAATCTTTAAGATCGATTCTGACGGGCGGAAACTCAGCGAAGTATAATACTCCTCATTCTGTGCAAAACGGACTGCAAATTTCCGGTACATCTGTTCCCTGTCTTTTGGACGGATCGTAAGCTCCATATCCGCCCTGCGGCCTTTTACCCCGTCTAAACGGACCACACCTGCCACAGTTACATTTTCATGCACCGTCTTATTTTGGCGCATTTTCAATAGCTCCCGCAGCGGCGCCTGGTACAGCCTTCCGTTCTTTATGGACAGCTCCCTCGGCAGGCTCATCTGCCCATACCACAGCGGATGTTCTGACATACGCAGGCTGCAGGTATCCCAGTTCTGCATCCAGCCGATCATCACACGCCGCCCGTCCGGTGTCAGTACTGTCTGCGGCGCATAAAAATCAATTCCGTAATCGACAGATTGATTGCATTCCTCCGTAAAACTGTCTGTAGTTTCATCATAATCGCCGATCAGGCACAGGGTACCGTTTCCGTTGTGATACTCAAAGCCCTGCGGCATCATATCCTGCGGGCTGGTCAAAAGCACCCATTTCCCGTCCAGTTTGAAAAAGTCCGGGCATTCCCACATCAGGCCGAAACGGTTATTGTTTGCACACAATACCTTTTTATAGTCCCAGTGAAAGCCGTTCGGGCTTGTAAACAGCAGAATCTGGCCGCTGCCGTCCGCCGGGCGGTTTCCCACGATACAGCAGTAAGTGCCGTCATCCTTGCGCCATATTTTCGGATCGCGGAAATCAAACCTGCTGCAGCCTTCCGGCAGATTTGACTCATCCAGTACCGGGTTTTTATCGTATTTTTCGTAATCCGTCCCGTCGCCGACCGCAAGGCACTGTGTCTGCACTTCGCTGATGCCCCCGTTTCGCTGACGTTCCCTTACCACGCCGGTATACATCAAAAGCTGCCTGCCGTCATCAAGTGCAACCGCACTCCCTGAAAAGCATCCGTCCCTGTCGTAAAACTCATCCGGAGCCAATGCCGCCGGAAGATGCTTCCAGTGCAGAAGGTCGCTGCTTACAGCATGTCCCCAATGCATCGGCCCCCACTGGGAATCGTACGGATAGTACTGGTAAAACATATGGTATTCTCCTTTATAAAATGAGAATCCATTCGGGTCATTCATCCAGCCGGTCCTTGCCGCCAGATGGAACGCCGGTTTATCTTCCACTTTTATTAGTTTTTCTGAAGCCTCTTCATACTTACGGGCTTCCCGCAATGTCTGACTTGTCATGCTTGTCTCCTTATATTTTTTTGTTTCATAATCATACTATATTCACGCAAAACAGACAACACGTTTTGCATGGTTTTAAAAAAGCTGCCGCATTAAGCAAGAAGGAAATCTTTCGCCTTTTCTTAATACGGCAGCATGCCAGGGGCATTCCTATACCCGGATCTTGTTTCTATTTACAAATGTATCGTTTTTTTGACGCAAACAGCAGCGCGACTGATATCGCAAGCGCTATTCTGCGTCTATACCTGTACCGGCTGCGTCCCCGTCTGCATTGGAATCTGAAGCCGCATCTGCGCCAGCTTGTGCATCTGCATTGGAATCCGAAGCTGCACCTGCGCCGTCTTCTGCATAATAAGCATCCAGATATTTCTGGAAAATCGCAAGGAGGTCATTCAGCTTATAAGCATCCAGATCCTTGAGATACTGATCCCAGTCCGCATCCGTAAAGCCATTCATAATCCAGTCTGATTTCTTTGCATTGATCAGTTTAGTAATGTCAGCCTGCAGATTGGAAACTTGCTCCGTATCCTCCCTGCTCATAAACACGTTTGGATATACATATTTCTTATTCATATCCGGCGTATAAAGTTCCTTGATCCAGTCCAGGCGGTACTGCGCGTCATCCGGGCAGGTCACATACACGCCGTAATATTCATCCAGAACTGCCAGCGGGCCTGCTACGTTTTCCGCCTCACGCACTTCTACCGGAGACGCGTCGCCCAGCGGGGCATGCTGGAGCATGTCTTCGCCGTTTTCATTTTTTCCAAGCTCGAAAATGTCAAATTCGTCATCCTCTCCGTAGGTGCCCCAGTTGTTCTGCGGGGACTGGAACGGGTCATACATCTGATCGATCCATGCGCACACCAGCGCCGGATTTTTCGCAATGGAAGTCACGACGCAGCGGCCGCGGTCATATCCGCTTGTATAAGAGCCGTTCGCCGCCGTGATGTTTCTTGTATCAGCGGTCAGCGCCGGCAGTGGCGTCCAGTCTTTCACATTGTCAATGTTTCCAACGTCCCAAGTAAAGCATACGCCGTAACGGCCGGATTTTCCTTTGGACACATACGTAGACCATTCCTGCGTAAACGCTTCTGGATCAATCAGGCCTTCCTCATACAGCTTGTGCAGCCATGCGATGCCGTCTTTGAATCCTTGCTGCGTTGCAGAGCAAATGACTTTCAAATCATCTGTAACCGCAATATGCCTGCCCGTGTCCGCGTCGCCGTAGCCTTCTCCAAAGCCGTTTATAAGAATGCACGGATCCTCGCCTCCATTCAAAATGCAGGACATCGGAATAATGCTTCCATCGATGTTAAACTCCGCCTGCAGCTTGGAAGCGTTATCACGGAACGCCATCAGCGTCTTTTCAAACTCCTCTACCGTTTCCGGCATTTTCAGCCCGAGGAAATCCAGCCATTTCTTATTAATAAAACTCATGCTGCCGACGGTTTGGATGGCTGTTTTTTCAGAGCCCAGCTGCTCAATCCATGGAAACGCCCAAATATGCCCATTGGTGTCTGTACTCATCGTCCTGTATTCCGGAAATTTGTCAAATACCGCTTTCAGATTCGGCATATATTTATCAATGTATCCTTCCAGCGGAATGATAACACCCTGCTCGCCGTATTTGAGCAAATCGCTGTCGCCGAAGCCCGCAGTAAAGACAAAATCAGTCAGGGAACTCTTATTCGCCATAGCCAGCGTAATCTTGTCACCCCACTGGTCCCCCTGGATTGCCGTCCACTTAATCTCTACATTGGTCTTTTCCTGCAGACGTTTAAAAATCGTCCGGTTATTTGGTTCGGATTCCGTATTTGCCGGATAGCTGATCATACCGGTAAGCGTTGCTTTTTCCTTCAGCGGAAATTCCAGATCCGCAGTATCTACTTCCTGTACCTCTCCGCTCTTAGGCGCTTTTGAGCCGCCTCCGCTGCTGCCGCATCCTGCAGCTGTTACTATCATACCGGCTGCCAGCGTCACTGCCAGTACGCGCTTCATAATTTGATGATACTTCATAATTTGTCCCCTTTCCTAATCTTTTCTTTTTCTATACCAAATCCTCTTATTACGAACTGCATGAAGCCTCAACATGTTAGCCCTTTACAGAACCCGCCATAATACCGGCGTCAAAATATTTTTGGAAGAACGGATACATCACTAACAACGGCAGACTGGAAATAATGATCGTGGCATATTTCAAAAGCTCTGCCAGCTGCGCGCGTTCCGCCGTACTTTGCATATCAGCGATCATGCCGGACTCTGGCTGGTTCTGAATCAGGATCGAACGGAGCACCAGCTGCAGCGGCTGTTTCGCTGAATCGTTCAGATAAATCATCGCATCAAAATAGCTGTTCCACATCGCAACGAACTGCCACAATGCCAGCACTGCGATAACGGGCGTACATACCGGAATCAGGATCTTGAAGTAATACGTGATCTCATTCGCTCCGTCTACTTCTGCAGCTTCCTGCAGTTCTCCCGGAATGCCCTGATAATAAGTACGCGCTATGATCATATTCCATACGCTGAACGCCCCCGGAAGGATGACCGCCCACATGCTGTCTAACAGTCCCAAATTGCTGATCAGCAAGTAAGTCGGGATTAGCCCCCCCCCAAAAAACATCGTGATTACAAAAATCGTATTAAAAATTCCTTTTCCTTTAAAATCTGCCCTAGACATCGGATATGCTGCCAGAAGCGTGATAAATACAGATACTACAGTAAATACAACCGAATAGATGACCGCGTTTTTAAAACCAACCCAGATCTGTGCGTTGGACATAACCCTCTGGTACGCTGTTAGTGTCCATTTTTCAAAATCAAACGTAATACCCTTATTCTGCAGCGTGATTGGATCCATAAAAGACGCTACAATGATATAAATCATAGGAATGATAATGGCAACAACAAACAGGCCGAGCAGAATATATCCGGTTATGAGCAATGCCTTATCCTGTACGGAATATCTGGCAAATCTGCTTTTCTTTTTCATTTCGCCCCTCCTTATAATCCCTTGCCGTCATTCATCTTTTCGACGATCTTGTTTACAGAAATCAGCAGTATAACGTTAATCACTGTATTGAACAAACCTACTGCCGTTGAGAAACTGTAATCCCCGTCTAAAAGACCTTTTTTGTACACATAAGTAGCAATAATTTCTGATGTGCCCATATTCAGATCGGTCTGCAGTGCATAAGCTTTTTCAAAACCGATACTCATGATATTACCTGCCTGCAGGATAAACTGGATCACTACCATATCCTTGATCGCCGGCCATTCTACCGCCTTGATCTGCTGTAAAATATTCGCACCGTCGATCAGGGCTGCTTCTTTCAGCTCTTGGCTGGCATTTGACAAAGAAGCCGTGTACATAATGGACGCCCAGCCTGCACCCTGCCAGATACCGCTGGCAATGTAAATCGTACGGAAAGCCTCCGGCATCGTCATAAAGTTGATCTGGCTTCCCAGCAGCATATTAATCGGGCCTGTCACTGATAAGAGGATTCTTACAATACCGCACAATACGATAACGGAGATAAAGTTCGGCATGTAAAGGACAAGCTGTATTTTCTGCTTCAACCCCTTACTCTCGATCCGGTTTAGTAAAAAAGCGAGCAGGATTGGCACAGGAAATCCCCATAAAAGTCCATAAATACTCAGCTTTAATGTGTTAGCCAGATACGTCAGAAAGTCAGGTGAGGATAAAAATCTCTGAAAATACCTAAATCCTACCCATTCACTGCCAAGAATACCCGCAAACGGATTGTAATCCTGGAATGCAATTGCGATGCCGCCCATTGGGATATACTTAAAAATAATCGTAAGTGCCAAGGCCGGCAGCAGGAAGATCACATATAACTGCCAGTGCTGTGCAACATAAAGCAATACATTATGCGATCCGCCCTGCCCTGTGTTCTGTTTCTGTGCGGAAACAGCTGTTCCATTTGTTTTCATAATTTCCTCCTTTCTTTTTAAAACCTTTCCGGCATCCTCACATCTGCCTTTTGCAAAAATGTTACATTTGCATTGTGCATTTGCAAAACTGCGTTTCAGATTTGTTATTATTATACCAGAATTTCAATACTTCGTCAATCCATTTTTTGTCATTTGCACCTTCACTCTCGTACATTTAGTAGTTTTCTATAAAAAAACGCACAAAAAATTGTGAAATATTCCAACTTGATTTTAACAAATTTATAATTTTTGCTATTTTACATTTGACAAATCCGTTTTATACATTATATAATAGAAACAGGATTTGCATACTGAAAATATGCAAATAACAAATTTATAAAAGGAGGAACTTATGGCATCAAAAGTTACCATACAGGATATTGCGGATGCACTGGGCATTTCCAGAAATACAGTTTCAAAAGCGATCAACAATACCGGCATACTTGCAGATACGACCAAGGAAAAAGTCATTCATAAAGCCATTGAAATGGGATACAAACAGTTTTCCTATGCAAATGTCCCTTATCATACAAAACCTGCCCCAATAACTGTTTCTGTAGGAAACCGCAAGATTGCCTTATTTACCACATGCTTTTTAGGAAACCTGCATTTTTCTTCATCGATGCTTGATAAGTTTTATCTGGAAATGTCCCAGTTGGGATACAGCCTTACGATGCACATGGTCAGCGTCAGCGAGGTCAGCAGCATGCAGCTTCCCGCATCTTTCCATAAAGAAGACACCGCCGCCATCATATGCTTTGAAATGTTTGATCCGGCATACAGCAGGATGATCTGCGGCCTTGATATCCCTGTTCTCTTTGTCGACTCACCAGTGGAGGGGCTTGCAGACCCTTTAAAAGCAGACCGGCTGTACATGGAGAATACTTCCAGTATCTTTATTTTGGTTAACGAAATGGTCCGCAGAAACAAATCACGCATCGGCTTTATCGGTGAATACCTGCACTGCCAGTCGTTTTTTGAGCGCTATACCGCTTACCGGAACGCCATGTACATGCTCAGCCTCCCCTGCCTGGACAAATACTGCATGATTGAAAACAAAAAACAGCCGGAGCCGCCTTCTTCGGATGACTACCGTGAATATCTGCTGGGACAGTTCCAGCAGCTGGATACCCTTCCGGACGTATTTATCTGCGCAAACGACTTCGTAGCTATCGACGTATTGCATGTCTTTCAGAGCCTGCACATTTCTGTTCCGGAAGATGTATATTTATGTGGCTTTGATGATTCACCAGAAGCAAAAGTGCTTTCACCGTCTCTGACTACCGTCCACATCCACAGTCAGATTATGGGAATTACCGCTACACGCATGCTTATGTCCCGCATTAAGGAGCCGTCTTTAAACTACCGCACCGTCTACACAGAAACAAGTCCGGTCTTTCGGCATTCTACTAATGACGGCATATAAAACCATATTTTCATAAGGAGGATCATTATGAGCGAATTTTTTAACCCAGACAACCCCATCATGCGTTTTATCACTAAGATCGCCAATAGTGTTTATTTAAACATCCTGTGGCTGATCTGCAGCCTGCCGGTCGTTACCATCGGCGCTTCTACCACATCCCTGTTCTATGTCACACTGAAAATGGCCAAAAACGAAGAAGGCAACCTCACTGCCGCCTTTTTCCGTTCCTTTAAAGAAAATTTCAGGCAGGCGACAAAAATCTGGCTGATCCTTCTGGCAGCCGGTATGGTCTTTGCCCTGGACGGATATATTTTTTACCATATGCGGTTTGAAAATGCGCTCTGGACCATTGGAACCGCCATATTTCTCGTTGCCCTTGCCGCCTATGCCATCATCCTGATGTACATCTTTCCGCTGCTGGCAAGATTTGACAACACCATAGGCGCCATGTTTAAAAATTCCATTTTTATCGGCATGCGCTTTTTATTATGCACGGCGCTTATGGCCGTCATCTATTTTGTCATGCTCTTTGTAATCATCCATATCTTCACCCCGGCTGTCATATTCGGCGAAGGGCTGTGCGCGCTGCTCTGCTCCTACCTGCTTTCCAATATTCTGCTGATGTGCCAGGAACAGGAGGAAGACACCGATACACAGAAAGCAGCTGCAGACCTGCCGCGCCTGTAAACCCTGGTTACAGCTCCCATACATATTTCATGCTAAAAGAAACCCGTACAAGGAGAAACCCATGCTGCCAGCTCAAAGACAACTAGAAAAAAAGAATGATTATCAAGCAGAAGAACATCCATTCATGCAAGGCCTTCATGGAAAGGCAAAACTGCAGTATTTATGGGACTATTACAAACTGCCTCTGGCAGTTGCCGCCATTATTTTCTATATAGCCCTATATGCTGCGTATCACCATTTCACTCATAAAGACACCGCCTTATATGCTGCGCTTGTCAACGTTGCAGTCGGTGATACCTTAACAGAAGAATTAAGTAGCCAGTTTTTAACCGAACAGAATCTGAACCCTGCCAAAAACACCTTCAGCTTGTATTCCGGCCTATACTTAACAGAGGATGAAAACAATAGTTATCACGAATATACCTATGCGTCCCGTATGAAGATTCTGGCCTCCATCGACGCAGAACAGCTGGATGTTGTGTTTATGAACCAAGAAGCCTTTGACGCGTTTTCCCAAAAAGGCTATCTGTATAACCTGGACGAGCTGCTGGCAGAAGAAGCTCCTGCCCTGTTCCGGCAGCTTGCGCCTTATTTTGTAACAAACACTGAGATTTTAGAAGATAATGCTGAAGACCTTCTTTTCGACGGCTCTGCCGTTTACTATGCCGAAACAGCAAAGTACCCTATGGGACTGGATCTGTCCGAATCCCCTTTTATCAAAAAAGGCGGGTTCCCAGAGACGGTTTATCTGGGAGTCATAAAAAACTCTCCAAGACTACATATGGTTTTTGATTATCTGGAATACTTATTTTCTTAATATAGTTCTGCTAAATGTTGAAAGAAAAAAGATACTATGAATATTGATCATGTTGAAAGGTTAAAAGATACTATGAATATTGATAAAGAGGAATATACGAAAAGTCTGGAGGAAAGAATAGAAATACTTGAAAAACTATTTGAACATTTCTGTATGAATCAATGTAAAGAAATCATACTTACTGATTGTTCCTTGGGAGATATCAAACTTGGTGATAATTGCAATATCACATTGAATAGCTGCCCTGTTGGAGACATGATATCAGATATCGAAGATGCAGAAAACAGAGTTGATGATTTGGAAAGTAGGACAGAGGATATATTAGCTGATATTGATGAGGCAGAAGCTCGTTTGTATTCTATTAAAGAACGAAAGGATAAATGATATTGACACCATACGGTCCTGCATTTATGATAGGTAAAGAGACTTAGTATGCGGTGTTCCATCCGCACTATAAGATAAGGAGTAAAACCATGTGGATCGCAAATCAATGGAAAGAATATGAAGTCATCGATTGTTCTGAAGGCGAAAAACTGGAGCGCTGGGGACGTTTTATCCTGTTACGCCCGGACCCTCAGGTCATCTGGAAGACACAAAAAGCAGACAGGCGCTGGCAGGATCTGAACGCACATTATCACAGAAGCGCCAAGGGCGGCGGGGAATGGGAATTTTTCGACCTTCCGCAGCAATGGGAGATCCATTACGGGCCGCTTACTTTTCATTTAAAACCGTTCAGCTTCAAGCATACCGGGCTGTTTCCGGAGCAGGCTGTCAACTGGGACTGGATCATAGAAAAAATAAAAAAAGCCGGGCGTCCGGTGAAGGTGCTGAACCTGTTTGCCTATACCGGCGGTGCGACGCTGGCAGCTGCAAAGGCCGGGGCGCAGGTCACGCATGTGGACGCTTCCAAAGGGATGGTCGGATGGGCAAAAGAAAACGCAGCCGCTTCCCATCTGGCAAATGCCCCCATCCGATGGCTTGTGGATGATTGTATAAAATTTGCAGAACGGGAAATCCGGCGCGGGAATACTTATGATGCTGTGATTATGGACCCGCCTTCCTATGGGCGCGGTCCAAAAGGGGAGATCTGGAAAATCGAAGACGCAGTCTTTCCGCTGATCCAGGCATGTACCAGGCTGCTTAGCAAACAGCCTTTGTTTTTCCTGGTCAATTCCTATACGACCGGGCTGCAGCCTGCCGTACTTGCATATATGCTCAGCACAGCCATGAAAAAATACGGCGGGCTTGTAGAGGCGCAGGAAATCGGGCTTCCAGTCACTGCAAGCGGGCTGGTATTGCCTTGCGGCGCATCCGGGCGGTGGGAAATTATATAAAAAGTTCGTTGTTCTTTCTCACAGAGCAGACCTTTTTCATCGCCTGCGCTGCGACAGAAACCATGACCTTATTTACCTTACGGGCTGATTCCAGACATTGTGTTGCGTTTTTTAGTGGTTATGCGGACGCCGGATGAGGGGGAAAGGGCCTGGCTTCCGGCTGGTTTTCACCGGCTTTACATGAAACGCAAATTTCAAGTGTTGTAAAGCCCGCAGAGTCGTCCGGTGAGCCACATCCCCCGGCTAACTAATCTCTTTTGCAAAACCCTCCCAAAAATGCATCGCAGATTCAAATACTATAATCCCCGTCCTTCTGCAGCTTCCACCCCATCAAATCCGCCAATGTAATATGATCAATCACATCATTCACCGCCTCATTCATCTTCCGGTAAACAAGGACCGTCACACAATCATCGCTTTTCTCACAACCGCCAACCTCAGAATCCAAACACTCCACCGGCGCAAGGCTTCCTTCCGTAAGCCGCAGGATCATTCCCACCGTATATTCTTCGGCCGGCCTGGTCAGCAGATACCCGCCCTGCGGCCCCCGCACGCTGCGTACATACCCGGCTTTATTTAATACCGCAACGATCTGTTCCAGGTATTTATCTGATATTTCCTGTCTGGCTGCAATCTCCTTGATCCTCACCGGCGTACCCGTATCATGCAGCGCCAGATCCAGCATCATACGAAGTGCATATCTTCCCTTGGTCGAAATCCTCATTTTCATCCCTCCGTATACCTGTACACCGTACAGCATTTCACATATTTCCTATTTAGCATCTATGATACGCTACCAGCCATCAAAAAGTCAAGTCAAATCACCCTGTGCTCCATCCATTTGCCGTTTAAGAAACGGACGGTAAAAAAAATGCTCCTGCAGATCCAGTCAATGCACATCCCCAGCCATACGCCCATAAGGCCCATATCCATCCGCAATACAAAAAAATATGACAGCACCACACGGAAAATCCACATGCTCAGGATACTGATGCTCATGGTATATTTGGCATCTCCGCCGCTTCGCAGCACCTGCGGCAGTGTAAAGCTAAGCGCCCAGAAAAATACGCTGAATATGCAAAACAGGCGGATAACTTCAATGCACATTTGCTTTGCTGCCTGCGTCAGATGATATGCCTGCGCAACTGCCGGAATGCTGAAAAAAACGGCAATATTCATAACCGCCAGCCCGGCTGCCGCGATTCCCAGCAGCAGCTTTGCATACTGCACCGCCTGTTTCTTTTCTCCGGCTCCCAGGCACCGCCCGATCACCGGAATGACTGCAAGCCCGATCGTATTGCCGGGGATATTTGCCACGGTGGCAACCGTATTCGCCACCGCATTCGCGGCAATGGCGGATGTTCCGAGTGTGGCGGTAAGGCTGCTGACACAAAGCTTGCCGATCTGAAACATCCCATTTTCCAGGCCGCTTGGAATGCCAATTACAAGAATCGGACGGATCTGCTGCCGCTGCGGCCTTAGATCCGCCAGCTGTTCGATACGGAACGGATTCTCTGCTTTTTGCTGCTGCATGGTTACCCAGATCGCAGAGAACACCCTGCCCGCCAGCGTAGCCAGCGCGGCGCCAAGAACGCCCATCCGAAATCCATAGATCAGCACCGCATTTCCCGCAATATTAATGATATTCATGACCAGGCTGGCCTTCATGCTGACCTTGCTGTTCCCCTGCGCGCGGAATAAAGCGGCACCCGCATTGTAAGCTCCCATAAATGGATAAGACACTGCACTGATCAGAAAATAAATCTGTGCATATTCCATCACAGAGTCATCAATACTGCCGAATATAACACGCAAAATCCCCCTGCTCCCGGCAGCAGCCGCAATCATAACGACACTTGTGCTGATCAGCAGTACGCTATACAGCTGCGCAGCACATTTTTTCATCTGCTTGTAATTTTTCTGCCCCATATACTGACTGACTACGACAGCCCCGCCGGATGCCAGGGCAGACAGAATCTGGAAAACCAGCACATTCAGCGTATCTACCAGGCTGACGCTGGACACCGCCGCTTCACTTACACTGGACACCATAAAAGTATCCGCCAGCCCCATCGTAACCGCCAGAAACTGCTCCAGCAAAAGCGGCCAAATCAGCTTTGCCAGCTGCTGCCTTGTATAAAGAACCTCTTTTTCATTCTCCTGACACATTTCGACCCCTCTCCCCGTCATGAATCCTTCCGCTTTCCCGTATAGGATGCTTTCTTACTCATTCTGCACCAATACTGTATTGTACAATAAACGATAAATACAGCGCCTACATCGCCGGATAAGAAGCGACACCCAGGCCCATGCAAAGCAGATACAGCAAAAGCAGATGAACCGGATACACCAGATAAAAGAAATACTTTAACTTCCAGCCCCGTTTCCCATTATAAAAAGCAATCGGAATATATGCCAGCGGCGCGGTCAACTCCCAGGAAAACACAATGCACCCTGACACAATCTGCCATATTTTTTTCTTACGGAACAAATAAGTCACTACGATACAAAGCACGCCGATCGCTGCATAATCCGTTTTAGCCAGCTGCGCCGCAGCCATCCCGGCAGCAATTACAATAAGATACAGCAGCGGCGTAAACATCCGTCCGCCCAGATTTTCCTCTATCCATCGCAGCCCCATCATAACAGCCAGCCCGAAAAACAAGGTAAAAAATACATTCTGATAGCTAAACTCCAAGATCTGCCCTTTAAACAGCAGGTCAAACGGAAGCTCCGAAATGGCAGCGAACAATAACAGCCTTGCAGCGTATTTCAGCCTGTTATGTGTATATTCAAATCCCTGCACCAAAAGAAAGCAATAAATCGGAAACGCAATTCTCCCGATCATGCGCATAATATTATATGCGCCATACAGCGCCGCATTCTGGTCCATCCACTGATCAATAACTGCCATATTATTAATATCCAGGCTGCCAATTCCGCTCATAAACAAATAACGTCCAAGAACACCTGCGGCTGTATGATCGATAATCATTGTGATTACTGCGATCAGCTTCAATGTACTGCCGCTGAACCCGCGCAGTTTTCCCTTCCGGGCCTGGGCTGTCAGCGGCTGTTTTGTATTTCCGTTTTGTGTAGGTATGTTCTGATTCACGTTTTCTTCCATTGATATCCTCCTGATTCTGCTTTTTATATCTTTTTCCTGATTTGGGTATGTATTTGCAATCCGGGTTTCTGGATTTTCAGGACATTCGTATTTTATTATAGCACATATTTTGGAGTTTTGGACAATGGATCCTAAGATAATGATCTATATTTTTAGACTTAAGTGATTGACATTGTGTTGTGTTGCGTTTTTTGGCTTCCCGAAAAATCTTGATTGGCCAGGGGATGTGGCTCACCGGACGACTCTGCGGGCTGGGGGCAGGGGCTCCGCTGGGAGACACACCCTCTGCCCACAGCCCACAAAGTCGTCCGGTTACCCACACCCCCTGGCCACAGCCCGCAGAGTCGTCCGGTTACCCACATCCCCTGCCCAATCAAGATTTTGCAAGTGAAAGCTTCATCACCGCAAAACAACCCTCCCATCCTCCATACGAATCAAATGATCCGCCATCTGTGCAACCTGCGGATTATGCGTTATCATCACAATCGTCTGATGAAATTCCCTGCTCGTCATTTTCAGCAGCCCGATCACCCCGTCACTCGTTTTCGTATCCAGATTCCCGGTCGGCTCATCAGCCAGAATCATCAAAGGCTTGCTTGCAATCGCGCGGGCAATTGCCGCCCGCTGCTGCTGGCCGCCGGACAGCTGCTTCGGCAGGCAGTCCAGTTTTTTCTCCAGCCCAAGCAGCTTTACGGCCTGCATAATAAATTCCCGGTCTGGCCTGCGCCCATCCATGGAAATAGGAAAAATAATATTTTCCCATACACTCAGAATCGGAATTAAATTATAATTTTGAAAGATAAATCCAATCTGCTGCCTTCTGAATACCGTTGCCTGCTCGCTGCTTAACTTTCCCAGCTCTGTATTTCCAATACGGATGCTGCCCACGCTCGGCGTATCCAGGCCGCCCAGCAGGTTTAAAAGTGTAGACTTCCCTGATCCGGATGTACCGACAATCGCCGTAAACTTTCCCCGCTCTATCTCAAGATCCACGCCATCCAGTGCTTTGACCATTGCCTCCCCTTTTCCGTAATATTTTTTTATACCTGACGCTATTAAAATCGCTTCCATTAGCCATGTTCTCCTTTCCTCCCGACGGTCTGATCCTGCCAGCCCCGGAATACCTCCCGACAGTTCCGGAATACCTCCCGGCAGTTTTGGCCTGTCATTGGCAGTTCCCCTGTATATGTATTTCCTGTTGTTATTGTTTGATTTTAACAAACAAATGTCACAGCCCGGGTACACGGAAGGTACATTTTTGTAACTGAAAAAAACGTTGCTATTTTTTTCATAAATCAGCTATAATACATACAACAGACAAAGCATCCGCTCCTGCGCCAGGCTCTAAGGAACGGAACATACCAACGCTATCTCCCAGGAAAGGAAGTGTGAAAGATGCCGCCAGCATTACAGCCGCAGCCAGAAACCATCACTCTGGAGCAATACGAGGCTCTGCCTGAACATGTACGGGCAGAGGTTTTTGACGGACAGGTCTATTACATGGCCAGCCCGTCACAGATCCACCAGTCATTATTAATGGAACTTTCTTCTTTGATCCATTCTTATGTGAAGAAAAAAAACGGGGCATACAAGGTGTTTCCTGCCCCGTTTGATGTAAAGCTGTCAGATCATCCGCTTCTTATTGTCCAGCCGGATATTATGGTCGTATGCGATCCTAATAAGCTGGACGGAAAACGCTGCAATGGCGCTCCGGATTTTATCATAGAAATTGTGTCTCCGGGAAACCCTGCGGATGATGATATCCGCAAGCTATACCATTACAAGAATTACGGCGTACGTGAATATTGGATTGCAGATCCGCTGCGCAAGTCTGTAACGGTCAATTATTTTGAGGGAAATATGCTTACGGTTCCGTATACATTTGATTCCGCCATCCCGGTCCATATTTTTGAGGATTTGCTCATTAACTTTGCTGCTATCAATGATTCGCTGCCGTAATCACGGTCCGGACGCACGGGATATCTGCCCCATCCGCTCCTGCAGGCTTCCTTTTGTAATAAAATGCAGGCACCCCAGCGGTACTGCTGCCGCCAGAACTGCCAGCGCCAGCACAAACAGCCAAAGCGGCAGCGCCGAATATGTATAGACCGTACTCCGCGACAGCATGGCGTCCACGATTTTACGCATAACAACCCGGTCAAAAAAGATGATTGACGGAACCATTACCGCCAGCATAACAAGCGCATGGTAACATCCTTCCAGCAGCAGCAAGGACCGCAGCTGCGTATGTGACATCCCAAGGCTTTCATACACGGCAAATTCATTTTTGCGCCGGATCGTCTTTATGACCAGCATGTTTGTAAAGTTCATAAGCGCGACCCCGGCCAACACCAGGCCGGTCACGAGATCCGGAAGCACCTGGTTCAGCCGGGCGTATGCAAATTGTTCCTGATATTCACTGCGCCTGTGGATGCCGACGCCGCGGTTCAGCCCCTGTTCATATGCATCCAGATATGCTTCGAACTCCTCCTGCCGGCCTTCGCGGATACTCACTGCCAGCTGGCGGTAGCCTTGCCCTGGAAACAGCTGGTCAAATACTTCTGCCGGTATCAGATAGGCTATGTGAAACTCGGCCTCCCTGCTGCCTGCACCCTCCAGATAGGCGTCATCATGCATGACAGAGCCAAGCACCGTAAAGCTGCGTCCCGCCAGCTCTACCGTTTCCTGTGCCGCCGGAGTGGATATGCCTTCTACACGCGGGCCTGCCGCCAATAGATAATCTCCTGAAGCAAATGCCTCCGGATCAAAGCTGCCGCTCGTAAACGGACTGTATTCCAGCACATAATCCAGATATTCCCCGTCCAGCCCGATGACCAGGCCCGTATATTCCCCGTCCTGTTCCAGACGGTCCAGCCCTTCCAGCCAGTCTGGAAAACCACTCTGCGACTCCCGGATAGTCTGTGCCCCATCGTATGGCTGGTTATAAAAGTCAATAATACGCTGACGCAGCTCGTCAGAAGCCTTAAGCTTTATTTCCCGGCTCTTCAATGTGCTGACAGACCGGACTTCCGGGCGGTTTTTCAGTTCTTCCACCGTTGCCTTTATGATCCCCTGGTTTTTTTCATTATAATGCTGCACGGAAAGGTAAGCGGAACCGTCAACCAGGCTGTAATCCCACGGCGATACAAGCGAAAGGAAACGCTCTTCCTTTGGGCTGATATAGCGGATCCACACTGAGCTTAATACCGCCGCTGCCGCCAGCAGCGATAATGCTGACAGCAGCGTACGCCAACGGTCCAGCCCCAGTGTCCGAAGGGCCAGCTGCGCCAATGTCACACGTCCGTCTGCACCCTGTCTTCTGCGCCATATCCGCGCCGGTACAAAACGGCCTGCCTGCGCAGGGGTCATGCGTGACAGCCGCATAACCGGAAGCAGCAATGCGAGCAACACCGTCAGCAGCATACATACCGCCGCTGCCGCAAACGGCTGCCATGACAGAAAATAGATTGCCGGATTTTGCTCCATCCCAATCACCACCCTGCCGGTAATCAGCAAATGCAGCAAAAATCCCAGCATCCAGCCCGGGACCAGCCCAAACAGCGAAACTAAAAACCCATGCTCCAAAAGCATGCGCCGGACCTGCCTCGGCGTCATCCCCAGCGATTTCAGCGATGCCAGATAAAACGGATCCTGCCCGGCTGTCACCTGGATCATACTGTAAACCATCAGATAACCGCACAGCAGCACAAACGCCGCGGGCATATAATAAGGCATGACCATACTTCTGGCTTGTTCCCTGCGTGCCGGATGATAAGCCAGGTTCGTGGTAAATCCCGCCGCGTCCGCCCCGTCACCCAGCTGCGCCAAAAGTGCCGCTGCCTGTTCGTCCAGATTCACCGGCTGGTACAGACTGACACCCAGCGTTACATTCCGGGCGTCTTCTCCCATATAGCCAGGCTCCAGCGTCTGCGCTGTCTCCGCTGTGACCCATGCACAGGCCTGTGTAAAATTCGTAGGGCTCGCCCACCAGCCGCACAGCGTAAAATCCGACGGATGCTCCCCGCCCGCGGCGTCAGTCCATGTAAATGACACCTTCGTCCCGGCCTGGTGCAGCACGCCAAGCGAGTCCATTGTAAACTCATCCAGTGCAATCTCCCCCGGCTGTTTTGGCATATGTCCTGTCGTCGGCACAGACATCGTCGCTTGCGCATATGCCAGATCCGCCACTGCCAGCTGAACCTGCCGCTGTCCGATCCTGTTTCCCGCAATCTGGCCGATGGTGCGGATACGCACCGTTTGCTTTACCGCTTCCTGCCCGGCAACCGTATCCGCCTGCTGCCCTGTCAGCCCCGTATAAACGATATGGCTGGAAGTGCCGTATGTATACTCATAATTCAGCAGAACCGCTTTTTCCGCCGAGCTTCCCAATAAAAAGACAAACGCATACAAGGCTGTCACCAGCGTCATTGCCAGCGCCAGAACCAGATTTTTCCCCCCGTAAAACCGAAAATCCCTCCAGACAAGTGTATGGCAGATCTTTAGATTATGATTCACAAGCATATCCGAACCTCCTTATGCCAGGATACGGCCGTCTTCGATACGAACCACCCGGTCAGCCATCTGGGCAATCTCCAGATTATGCGTAATCATCACCAGCGTCTGATGATAATGCTCCACCGACATTTTCAAAAGGCCCAGCACATTTTGGCCGCTTTTCGAATCCAGGCTGCCGGTCGGCTCATCGGCCAGAAGGATTGCCGGCTTGGCAATCAGCGCCCTGGCAATCGCCACCCGCTGCTGGCCGCCGCCTGAGAGCTCCTGCGGATATGCCTCCAGCCGCTGCTCCAGGCAAAGCATCTCCATTAGCTCCTGAAAAAACGCCTGATCTGCGGATACCCCCGCCAGGCTCAGAGGAAAGAGCACATTTTCCCTAACCGTAAGCGTCGGGATCAGGTGAAAATTCTGGTACACAAACCCAACCTTGCTTCTGCGGAATACCGCCAGCTCCTTTTCCTTCAACCTGGACAGGTTAATCCCGTCCACCACCACTTCCCCCTGATCCGGGACATCCAGCCCTCCCATCATATTTAAAAGCGTTGTCTTTCCGGAACCAGATACACCGATAATCGCGGTAAACTTCCCTTTTTCAATCGAAAGGTCAATGCCGTCCAGCGCCTTCACGGCATTTTCCCCCTTTCCAAATGTCTTATGTAACTGACGTATCGTTAAAATATCCATGCCTTCTTCTTTCCTTCATTGATTGATATCATTGCCCGGTTTCTTCTTCTGCCTCCTGCGCCCCTGCGCGTGCCGTCTTCTGCCTGGATCAGGCATCAGCTTACTAAATACACCGAAAATACCGTGCCTGTTCCGGCTTTTGACTGCACACTGATATATCCGTTCTGGCGGGTAATAATGCCGTTGGCCAGATACAGCCCCAGGCCGACGCCTTCCTGCGCCGCGGCCTCTTCGGTACGGTAGAACCGCTGAAACACATCCTGATAATGTTCCGCCGGAATACCGATGCCCGTATCCGCAATATCAATCCGTACATAAAACTGCCACGGACGTACCGTAACCGTCACGCTTCCTCCGTCCGGCGTATATTTCACCGCATTATCCAAAAGGTTGCCCAGCGCCTCCGCCGTCCATTTCTGGTCATGGCGGGCCGTAAGCGCCGGATCGCATACTGCGCTAAGGCTGATCTTCTTGTGCTCCGCCTTTGCCCATACCGCGCTCATCGCCTGTGCAATCGTATCATGCAGCCTTGTTTCAGCCGGATGCAGCACAAAAGTACCCGTCTCCATCCTGGACATCTTGATCAGCGACTGCATCAGAAAATCCAGCTTGCTCACCTGCTCATCCAGCGTCCTTAGAAACAGCTCCCGCTTTCCGTCCTCCAGGTCCGGCTTCTGCAAAATACCCGTGTACAGCTTCATATTTGCAATCGGCGTTTTCACCTGATGGGAAATGTCGCTGACCAGCCCCTGTATGATCTCCTTATCGTGAAGGCTCTGCTGACGGCTTTCATGCATAATGTCATAATACCGCAGCAGCTTTCCCTGGACATTCGCCGTCAGCGAATCCTCATACGGATGAAAGTTCTCCGGCTGCCGGTCTGCCATAGCCGCATCCAGCGTTTCACAGATATCATCCGCAAACTGCCGGATCTGCCGCTGCCTGCAAAGCGCCCACAGCGCCGCCAGCAGCACAATCCCCCCGCACAGCACCAGCACGCCGTACCGCACAGACGCACGCGGCACATACTTCCACAGCATGCGCACCAGTGCCGCCAGCAGCACAATCCCGGCTACCGCCAGCACACCGTCCAGCCATCCGGCATACTTTCCCTTCATCGCCGTGTCCCTTTCCAGATATATCCCATGCCCCTGACTGTCTGTATATAAGGATGCGCACCGTCCTCCACCTTTGCCCGCAGCCGGTTCATAGTCACCGTCAGCGTATGGTCGTCAATAAAATTCCCGCCACTGTCCCACAGCCGTTCCAAAAGAATCTGCCTGGTCAGAATCTTTCCGGCATTTTCAGTCAGCACACGCAGCAGCTTGTATTCATTCGGCGTCAGCGCCGCTGCCTGATCCCCATGGCACACCGTCAGCGCCGAAAAGTCAATCGTTAAAAATCCATCGCTCCACTGCTCCGCAGACTCTGCCGCCTCCTGCTTTCCGGCATGCCGCAGCGCCACCTCCACACGGCGCAGCAAAATCTCCATATGAAACGGCTTCGTCACATAGTCCTCCGCCCCCAGGTCATAACCCTCCAGCACATCCTGCTCCAAATCATTCGCCGTCAGAAAAATCACCGGCAGCTGCGGATCCGCCTCCTTCCACTCACGGCACAGCGCAAATCCGTTCCCGTCCGGCAGGTTTACATCCAGCAGCGCCAAATCCGCACCGCCGTCCGCCAGGAGCCGGCGCGCCTTTTCACAGTTATAGGCCGCCACCGACAGATAACCATGCGCATCCAGCTCAAAGCAAAGCCCCGTACTCAGCGCCAGGTCATCTTCTACTACTAATATTTTCTTCATAATGCCACCTCAGTTTCCTCTGCATCTGATTATAGCAAAAACCCCGAAATTTGAAAAGTCCCAGACATTTGGCATTTCGTTTATCTTGTTTACCAGTTGCAGTCCACATTCTTTGGCCTTGTCCAAGCAGCAAGCGCTTGAACAAGGTGTGAACAGTAACGTTTACCATTCAAAATAAAAAATAGAGCTGGGAATCCGTTTTTAAGACTCCTGGCTCTATGACTGTGCTTTATGCATCTCGTTCTGTTTTTAGTTGATTTACTTCTTCAAGAGAAAGCCCCGAAATATTCGCAATTTCTTCTAAAGCATATTTTCCAGCAGATAACATACGAAGTGCTGCTTCCCTCATCCCTTCTTTTATCCCCTCTTTTATTCCTTCTTTTATCCCCTCTTTCAGGGATTCATTTCTCATATCTTCCATAATGCGGCACATCTCACTCACTCCCTTCGGATTTTCTTTCAGATAGCGTGTCCGTTCTGCCATCAGTTCAAAATTCATGTCCGATGCTTGTGTACAGTTAAAATCATGCATGAGCTTTCCAAGATCCGATTCGCCCCTGTATTCCCCATTCACATATAGGATATGTTCCCCATCTTCAAAAGATTTGCCTGTAGCAAGGTTCATCCTCTCAATCGGATAGATTGGCTCGCCCTTTCCATAAATATCTTTTTCGATAATAAAGATCGTATAAGTGTCCGGCAGTTCTTTATATTCCTGCCCGGAATGGAGGTTTTCTACATCCATCACACTGGAATGGTATCTTGCCCTATGCGGATCCGCCCCTTTTTCCTGCCTTTGGATTTCAAGATCGTATCTTTTCCCGACTGAATCCGTTGCATATGCATCCAGGCAGATAGAACGTGCCCCGGCCAGCCTTTTCATATCCTTCTGCGTTTCACAATCTGTGATGATCAAATCCTGCTTATCCGTGATAATGCGTAACACAAATTCTGCCAGTGGAATGTTATCTTTAAACAAGCAACGCATAAAATCATCATCAATAGGCCGTAAGTCACGCAGACGCTGTAAATCATCCTGGTGCTGCCTTTCCGTTGCTGTCAATACCCCCACCTGCTTTCTTCTCATTTTCATAATTTCATACTACCACAAACCTCACGATTTTACAAGTCTATCTGCAGACCAGAATATTTTATAATTGTAATCAAGATGTTAAAAAATATAGATATAAAAAGGCCACAGGAAATGGCCCTTTACAAAACGGGTCAAGCTACATACTGATACATAAATATAAAATGACAAAAGCTGCCTGCCATAACAAACAAATGAAAAATCTCATGCGAACCAAAATACTTATGATGCGCATTAAAGACCGGGAGTTTCAGCGCATAAATAACACCACCAACCGTATAAATAATCCCTCCCGCCAGCAGCCATAAAAATGCCTGCACCGGAAGCGTCCGCAGCAGCGTCCCGAACACGGCCACGCATACCCATCCCATTGCTATATAAATCACAGAAGAAAACCACTTCGGACAAGTAATCCATAACGCCTTAATTACCATACCCGCAACCGCAATCCCCCATACAACCGCCAGCAGTGTATAACCCTGCCTGCCGCCCAATACAATCAGGCAAACCGGCGTATAGGAGCCCGCAATCAGTACAAAGATCATCATATGGTCAATTTTTCGAAACACCTTCAGGATCCGGTCCGGTACGATGACAGAATGATACATCGTACTCGCGCCGTACAGCAGGATCATACTGCACATAAAGATCCCCATCGCCACGCAGCACAGCATTCCTGACGTCATACCTGCCTTAATCAATAACGGCACCGAAGCAGCCACCGCCAGCAGCATCCCGATAAAATGTGTAATTGCACTCCCAGGTTCCCGAATTGTAAGTTCCATAATAATCCTCCTTTAACACTTGCTGCATTTTCAAGTTTCATTTTCTTTATTATGTATTATTTGTTATTTTAACATGTAGTATTCATTACTATGTATCATATGCCCGTACTTACAGTTTGTCAAGCCTATTTTAAAAAAATTTGAAAATACTTATTATATTATGCATATTTTGCCAAAAAAGAAACATACTAAAGCAGCCAAAGACTCAATTTCAAATCAGGAGTATAAAAATGACCACACAACTAACCTCAGATTTCACCCAAAACCAACAGCTGATGGACCAGATCTTCCATCCCCAGCTAAGCTACGACCTGATGGTACGCTCCTTCACCATTGCAGAACGGCCGGCCTGTTTTTATCTGATTGACGGCCTGCACAAAGATGATATCTTAGAAAAAATCATGGACAGCTTTTTTACTATCACCCCGGCTGACATGCCTTCCACAGCCCAGGCATTTTCCAGGCTGATGATTCCGTACGGGGAAACAGACCTGATCAAAGACAGCGACGAACTGACCACCTCTCTTTTATCCGGCGTCCCGATACTGATCATCGACGGCTATGCGCAGGCAATTGCCATTGATTTTCGGACATACCCAGCACGAAGTATCGAAGAACCCTCCAAAGAAAAAGTACTGCGCGGCTCCAAGGACGGTTTTGTAGAAACCATCGTATTCAACACAGCCCTGATCCGGCGCAGAATCCGCAGCCCGCAGCTGGTCATGGAAATCACATCCGCAGGAAAAAGCTCGCACACCGATATTGTCCTGTCCTATATGCGGAACCGGACGGACCCGCAGTTCTTGGAAAATATCCGCAAACGGCTGGCTGAAATATCCGTTGACGCATTAACAATGAACTGCGAAAGCCTGGCCGAGGCCCTCTGTCCGCACCACTGGATCAATCCGTTTCCAAAATATAAATACACAGAACGCCCGGATACTGCCGCTGCGGCAATTCTGGAGGGCAGTATTGTCCTGCTGGTCGATAACTCACCGTCCGCGATCATTCTTCCGACGACCCTGTTTGAACTGACAGAAGAAGCCAACGACTATTACCTTCCTCCCGTCACCGGTACTTACCTGCGGCTTTCCAGACTTGCGGTAAATATAACCGCCCTGATCCTTACCCCTACCTGGCTGCTGTTTCTGCGTTATCCGCAGTGGCTGCCGGACGCACTATCCTTTGTCATCGTCAAAGATGAGATACACATACCCGTCCTGCTCCAGCTGCTGATCCTGGAATTTGCGATCGACGGAATGAAGCTCGCCGCGATGAACACACCAGAAATGCTCAGTACGCCGTTAAGCGTAATTGCCGGCATCGTACTAGGTGATTTCGCATCCAAATCCGGCTGGTTCAACCCTGAAACAATGTTATATATGGCTTTTGTAGCCATAGCCAATTACGCGCAGGCAAGTTATGAGCTGGGTTACGCCTTAAAATTTATGCGTATCATCCTGCTGATCAGTACCGGCGCATTTGGGATCTATGGGTACCTTGGCGGCATCCTGCTCTGCGCGGCAGCGGTTGCAGGAAACAAAACACTATCCGGAACCGGATATTTATATCCGCTGATCCCATTTCACGGAAAAGAACTGCTGCGGCGCCTGTTCCGGGTCAGCCTGACAAATACAGAACATCAATAAGCTTACCAGCAGGAAAATACCACATAGGCGGAAGCTTACCCCGTAAACGTAACAATGCGTAACAGTTCAGACAGCCGCTGAGCTGTTACGGCAGTTCAGACAAGCTACTGCATTTTTATGAATTATCCTTGACAAAAATGCCTATTTTCTTATTTAATAGATTAGGGGAAATTTTTACATGCAGTTATAATTGAAAGGAGAAGCCTATGAAAAAACTGGTAAACGACCTGCAAAGAGTTTGTAAAATCCTGGAACTGATCGCCGCTGTGCTCGTATTCATCGGAATCGTATTAGCCATTATCGGCCTTTTCTGGTCAGACATTCACGCCTTTGAAGAAGTACTTCATGATACGACCGCATTCCGGCATTTTCTGGAGAAGATTTTCGAGATTGTAATTGGTATCGAATTTTTGGAGATGTTATGCCATGCAAATCCGGATAATGTCATTCATGTATTGATCTTCCTTGTGGCACGGCATATGATTGTAGGGGAGACTACGCCGTATGAAGATCTTGTATCTGTACTTAGTATTTCGATTCTGATTGTTTTGCGGAAATACATGCATACGAATAATAAAAAGCCTGGAACACCGGAAACTTAAGTATTTTAAAATTTTTTGCGCATAATTTATGTGGCTAACCGGACGACTCTGCGGGCTGTGGACAGGGGATCCGCCCAAGGTGTGTCTCCCAGCGCATTCCCTGCCCACAGCCCGCAGAGTCGTCCGGTTAGCCACCTCTCCCGCATTAAATATAATCTTCTGTCAGCTCCCCATACTTTTCATAATTAGTAATCCTCGCAATCTGGTTTTCTTCATCCACAAAGACCACTTTCGGCTTATGCTCCCTGGCCTCCTCCGGTGTCATCTGTGCATAGCTCATCAGTATAATATGGTCACCGACCGCCACCTGCCTTGCAGCCGCACCGTTTAAGCAGATCATGCCAGACCCTGCTTCCCCAGCGATCGTATACGTCTCAAACCGGTTCCCATTCTCAATATCCACAATCTGCACCATCTCATACTCTAAAATTCCGGCAGCTTCTAACAAATCTGTATCCACTGTGATGCTGCCGACATAATGCAGCTCTGCCTGTTTCACGACTGCACGGTGGATTTTGCCTTTTAACATTGTGAGATTCATAAAAGCCTCCTTATTTTTCAACGATAAAGTTATCAATCAGCCTAGTCTTACCGATAAATACGGCGACCGCGGTCAGCACCGTGCCTTGAATTGTATCTATCGGTGTAATCGTGTCAAAGTCTACCACATCTACATAGTCGATCCGTGCCATAGGCTCTTTTTCAATTTCTTTTATAATTTCCTGGCGGATCACCTGTGCGTTTGTCTCGCCGGCTTCTATCAGCGCTTTGCCGGCCTGCAGGCTGCGGTTTAAGACCAGGGCTGCCTGGCGCTCTTGTTCATTCAGATACGTATTCCGGGAGCTTTTGGCAAGGCCGTCTGCTTCGCGGATAATCGGGCACCCAATAATCGTAACCCCAACGTCCAGGTCCCGCACCATCCGGCGGATCACTGCCAGCTGCTGTGCATCCTTCTGGCCGAAATATGCGCGGTCCGGTGTCACAATATGGAATAATTTCAGGACAACCGTCTGCACACCCCGAAAATGGGTTGGGCGGCTTTTTCCGCATAACTGCGTTGTCAGGCCGTTCATATCCACATATGTGCAAAAGCCCGGTGCATACATTTCTTCCGGCTGCGGATGGAGAATCAGATCTACACCGGATTTTTCACACAGTCCGGCATCTTTTTCCAAATCTCTTGGATAGCTTTCCAGGTCTTCGTTCGGCCCAAACTGCATTGGATTCACAAAAATGCTTACGACAACACGGTCGTTTTCCTTCCTTGCCGCATCGATCAGGCTTTTGTGCCCTTCGTGCAGATATCCCATCGTCGGGACAAGGCCGACCGAAAGGCCGGCTTTTTTCCATTCGCTGACCTGCTGCCTGACTGCCTGGATGTTACTTTCTATCAACATATTTTCTCCTTACTGATTCCTAATACAATTTATCTATAATCGTTTCATCCATCTTAAAGGTATGCTCCGCTGCCGGAAATACGCCGTCGATGATTTCCTGCTTATATGCCGCAAACGCTTGCTTCATCTGGCTTCCGACCTGTGCATACTGTTTTGCGAATTTCGGCGCCATATCCGAATACATAGCAAGCATATCCTGATAAACCAGCACCTGGCCGTCGCATCCTGCCCCTGCCCCGATGCCGATCGTCGGTATGCTGATGCTTTCCGTGATCTTTTCTGCCAGCGCCCGCGGAACACACTCCAATACAACTGCAAATGCACCTGCTTCCTCCAGCGCCCGCGCTTCATCTAAAATCCGCTGAGCCGCCTCTTCTCCCTTGCCCTGCACTTTAAAGCCGCCCAGTGCGTTGACTGACTGCGGGGTAAGGCCCAAATGTCCGCAAACCGGAATGGATGCGTTTACAATCGCTTTCACATGAGCGCAGACCTCCAGCCCGCCTTCCAGCTTTACTGCCTGCGCGCGGCCTTCTTTCATCAGACGGCCCGCATTGACAACCGCGTCGTAAACAGATGTCTGGTAAGACATAAAAGGCATGTCCGTAATCAGAAGCGCATTTTTAGTCCCCCTGGCAACCGCCGCGCTGTGATGAATCATATCTTCCATCGTTACGGATATCGTGTCTTCATAACCAAGCATCACCATACCCAGCGAATCACCTACCAGAATGGCGTCAATGCCCGCTTCGTCAACAAGCTTGGCGGTTGTGTAGTCGTAGGCGGTCAGCATTGATAATTTTTGGCCCTTTGCTTTCGCCTCCCGGAATGTCACGGATGTGTTCTTCATAATCCAATTTTCCCTTCTTCTTATAAATATAATTGAAATCGTTACTGAACGGTAACATTGGATAAATTGTTATTTCATAGAACAACGTAGTTTTGAACAGACTGTCATTTTCAGCCGTGCGCGATAGTAAGTCAGGCCTTTTTGCGAAGTGCCTGCTTGTCGGGTTTGGATAAAAATGGCAATAATACATCGTATGATACAGTTTCTTTTGAATACCGTTCGTCTGACAATATATCATAAATGAAGGGAAATTTCAATATTTTGCGGAGATGTGTTCGGAAAAAAAGACATTATTTTGTATTCCCCGGCAAGTCCCCGTCCGCAGCCCGTAAAGTTGTCCGCGCAGCCGCCTAAACCACCGCGTATTATCCATATAATATCGGTAAAAATCCACGCAAATTACCCCTGCGGTATTTTCTTGAATAAAGGAATCAGAACACTCCCTGCCACATTCCCGCATGAAATCACCAAAACCCGTAAAAATGCCTGCACCGACCATACTCTGGCCGCCGAGAAATAAAACATATCCGCAATACAATGTTCAAATCCGCACAAAATAAAAGCCGCAACACCCAGGAATAAAATCAACGGATTTTGGGTTATTTTATACCCTTCAACGGATATGTACATCAAAAAGCCGCAAAACATGCCAAGTATAAACAGGCTCAGAAAACTATCGGCTAATTTCGCCTGGCAGATCGCTTCTGCTGCATATGAAATGACCGCTATCCGGGTCTGCCGGACTGCTGCCGCAGCTAATGCTGTCCCGGCCAGATTACCGCACCAGATCAGCAGCAGATCCACCAGGTAAGATGCAGGCTGAAGAACCAGATAACCTGCTTTTCCTGTAAACAGGTTCAATCCATGTGTACAGATCGTGTACAGCCCGACCGTAAACAGAAGCGCCCCCGCTGTTTTATTTTCCATCGTCAGATAAACGATGCCTCCGATCCCAATTGCAATGCCTGCTAATACTGCCAGTGCAAACATCCGCGCATATTTATAAATGCTTCCATTCTTCATGTGATCTCACTCTATGCCTTTTCTTTTTAGAATTCCTTCGCAACATCCTTTAAGCCGTACATCTCTTTGAATGTCTGCAGATCTTTTTCATTGCGCACAAACATGACCTCGTGGAATTTTCCGGTGCGGTTGTCTTTGAAGCCTGCTACCTGTTCGCCGTTGCAGATGCTGCATTTCAGGATCGGCTTCTGGTTGGTACTGTCATACTCTAGTTTTTGAATTTCCTGTTTCTTTTTTTGAAAAATCATCTTTGTATCCTTTCTCTAAATGCCTGGCACCTCTTGGCCAGCTGCAAAACCAGTTCTGCCTATCCTGTCTATGGATGAAAATATCTATATTTCTTTTCTTCTTCCATTAGTTCATAAAACAATTTTTTTACTGGAGTACAAATCTTACTTTTACAGCCGAAAAGATTACCCTCTTCATTCACTACTTCCCCCAGACAATAGCCTCTGCAATATTCACCGATATCACAATTTTTACATGTAGGCATGTTAGAAAGCTTTCTTGCCTGAAGCTGCCTGATCTTGTCTGGATCATACTCAATTACACCTTTGTCCTGATTCCATTGACCATAAATAAACACATTCATATGATCATTGTCATTTCCAAAAAGAGCCATATCACATGCTGAAACATATCCATCTGTAGTAAGATGCGGTGCCGGAAGGCATGCGCGGCAAGCATATTCTCCCGGTTCGTCAAAATTACAAGTCAGAATACTGCCGTAAGTCATCCCATTTTGATATGCATACCGGACCGCCCGGATAAATTCTGTGATAAATGTCTCCATTTTCAGACTATCAAATTCCCCCTTTTGCCCAATTTGCGGAAATACCGGATCTGCCCAAAAATTCCTGATCCCAAATGCAGCATAATATTGTATTAGTTCTGTCTGACTGGATACATTTTTATCCGTAATTGTTGTACGGATTCCAGCCATCCCTTTTGCATAATCCTGAAAAAACTTTAGATTCTTTTCCAAAATTACAGACGAACTGCCCCCGTCCGCCAGCGGCCTGTAATAATCCTGAATAGAGGGCAGCCCATCGCATGAAAACCACACAATATCTATATTTTCAGCAAGCCAGGCGGCTGTCTTACTATTAAAACAGCCGTTTGTCTGAATCTCACAAGTTGTGTTCCGGTCTTTGCTTTTGGCATAGGCAAGTATTTCTTTCATCAGTTCTATTTCCAAAGTTGGCTCTCCTGCACCAAAGAAACGGATATGATGTCTGCATCCCGTCTTATAATAATCATCAATCCCCGCACATGCAAATTGAAAATCCAGAACCTGATGTGAATGTGTACTGCTGTTTTTATTTGTGTAACAATAGATGCAATCCAAATTACATCTGGTCGTAAGGAAAAAAGAAATCATTTCTTTTTTATTATGAGCCACGTTTTATTCTCCTGACTAATTCACTCTATGCATACTAAACTATTTTCATCCTTGCATATTCACGAAACTGGGCGACTTTTTCGTTTTTCATCTGTATATATGGGGTTTCTTTTGATATATTTTCATCTTCACAGCTAAAACCAATTTTCCAATCAAAGATCACCGCATCTGAAACGTCATTTCCTAATAATTCTCTCATCTCATCTTTTTGAATGACCCAAAAATACGCATTCTTTTTGATATCCGCTGCGTATTTTTTATTGTTGCGCAGAAATACATTCTGAAAATATTCTTCTACTTTATCTTCAGAATTAAATCTATCAGATATTTCAACAAAATATTGATATTTTACATTTTTCTTTAAGTTCTCAATTACACTTTCCTTAAACACTTCCTCGCTTTGGATATCTCTTGTAAATATAGTAACGTTGTTTTTTACAATTTCACGTTCATATACGATTAAAATATCCGAATTAAAACGAACCGAGTTGAACATATTAATAAGTTCATTCATTTTTCGTTCACATGAAGCGGGCTTGGTTGTATATCGGTTCAGCAAATCCATATATTTTCGTAATGTATTTTCTGTTTCTTTATTATTCCGCAAATAAATATCCTGCAATAAATCTAAAATCTCCAATAAAAAATCTGTATAACTGTCTGCCGAAGGCCGGTCATCCTCTTTTACAATCTTTAAAGCTTCTGTTCCATTTGGATATGCCAGTGAATAGTACCGATCCTCTTGTAAAAACATAGAATCGAATATTTCATATTTCTCTGTTGTTTTCATAAAACCGGCAAGCTCCGATTCGCTTATCTGAACCTGTTCCGCTAACTCTTTATGACTCAGCTGTACCTGTTTATCCAGGCACAACAATATTTGCTTCATATATGGCTGCGAATGAATCATGCCTTTTAACAAATTATTTTGGCGAAACGATTCTGCATCTTCAAAGGAATCGATCATTTTATCAATTGCATGGCAATATCCCATCAAAAAAACATTTTGCAGCCTGCTGTCACTCCTGACGGCTTGTATCTGGTCTGTCCTTCTAAAAAAATCGTGTAGAAACGATTGGATTTTTACTACTTCTTTACTTTTCATTTTTGTAACGAAAAATCTGGATACCATGTTCGCAAGCGAAGAAAACAACAAATTCAAACTTTTTTTCCAGCGGTTTTCCGGGTTTGTTACCTTTATAAGCTCTTCCGTCAGCGCAGACTCTAAAACGCTTGGCAGACTTTCTTTTTGATCTTTGTATCCGCATATTACAAAGCCATCATTCATATATTCACCTTCCTTCTGAAATCTCTCTATTTATTTTTATATTTTAGATTATTTTATCGCATATGAGATCATAATATCATAAAAAGCCTCACCTAACAACCCTCTCAGGCAATACTTAATACTTTCACAATCTCAGACATAACAGTCCAGATAACCCATTGAACTGTTACATTCTCAGACAACAGTCCCAATAACCCTTGGTCTGTTATATCTCATTACTCACAAATGACTTTCGCTGTAAAATAATTATTTTTTTTAACACATTCTGCAAAAGAGATACAATACACATGGCCTTCACAGCATTGATCACAGCTGATACAAGCTTCCTTGAATGTTACCCGATGATAATCCGGTACATTGCACTCCGCTTCCTTCGCTGGCACACATACATAGCAAAAAGGTACTGCTCTTCCTATTTGTTTCGCTTGAATTGTATATTTTTCCTGTTTATCACCGCATAATGCGGAGCATGCATTGCAAACAACAGTTATAATATGGTCAATTGCCAAACTATCTATTTTGGGCTTCGTCAGCCGGTCCGACGATGAAAATGCCGGAATAATCAGCATATCACAGTAAATTTCTTTCAAAAGCGCTCCCAGATAATCATCCGATATATCCCTGCAGATTGCTGTTGCTATTCTGAAAAAACCAGGTAAATCCAGGAAATGAACCTGCCATTCAGATTGCGGCTCTAATTTTTCCCGAAAAGTTATCCTTTTTTCTTTTTTCTTATCCGCATGTAAATCTTCATCTGTATTGTTTTCTTTCAGCATAACTTTAAATTCATATGGAACATGTTTTTTTTGCTCAAAAACGACTTTCCCATATTGGTCAATTACCATACATTGATTGCTCCCTTTCTCCCAGGCTGTACCCATCCACGTAAATAAGGGAACCGCATCGGGATACCGGCAGCCTTTTACATATTCTCTAATTTCTTCCTGCATCTGCCTGTTAAAAATCATCTCTGGAAAAACCGCTATATCCACCTGTTTCTCTTTGCAAATCTGAAATGCATCCTTGCAGCGGCTCAATAACAATTTATCCTGCCCATGAAGAGGAATTTCTGATAATATACGAAATAACCCATTTTCATTCTCTTCTTCCATTTCCTTGTCTATTTCAAAAATCTGATCCAGATTCATATTTGACAGAGGAAATATGCCTATTTTCAACTGATAATTGTTTTCTTTTATTCTCTGTCCAATTTCTTTATAGTAAGAAGGAATATGCAGCACCGGGCGTATGTTACTTTTAGGGCAAAATATAATATAGTTATGGATATAGCCTGAAATATCAGCCGTTTTCGCATAATATCTTCCATAAAAGCCGCCTTTTCCATCCTGGTCAGCGATTTCTTTTGAAAGAATCTCCATAGGAGTACTTCTAAAACGAGGAAAAACAATAATTTCTTCATGAAGAAAATCATTTAATGATCCGCACTGTTCGTATGTATCCGGCAACGATGAAAAAATAAATCCCGCACACTTTGTATCAATTAATAAAATCAGCCAATAAAGCTTTTCCTTAAATTGATGGAGATCCATATCCCTCTGTTTTTTATACCACCACACCAGATCACTTTTTATCATCTTTAACGCCAGCTGGTTATTATCCTGTTCTACGAAACCGGATACGATTTTAGTAAGTTTTCATCCTTACCCATGGTGATACCCGGCCCAAACGGAAGCAGTATCTTATAAGCTAAAGCCATGATATCAAATATACTTTCGCACTGAATCAAATATGAGCAGAAATCACAGCATACTTTTTCCATTATCTTTCACCTCTTTCTTCCATTTAATTGATAACAAATATAGTATACTACATATTCTGACAATATTCCAATCTTTTTTCACCATAAGATCACCAAACTGGGGAATACATGAAAAAAAGGACTCCGAAGAGTCCTTTTTCTTTCATTCCGTTACCTAAATCCTAGCAGACACCCTGCGCCAGCATTGCCTCTGCCACTTTCTCAAATCCGGCAATATTCGCGCCAGCCACATAATCGCCTTCCATGCCGTATTTCTTCGCAGCCTCATCAATATTATGATAAATATTCACCATAATCTGCTGCAGCTTGGAATCTACTTCTTCGAAGGTCCAGCTCAGCCTTTCGGAGTTCTGTGTCATTTCCAGTGCGGATGTAGCTACACCGCCTGCATTTGCTGCCTTGCCGCCGATAAACCATACGCCGTTCTCCTGCAGGTACTTGGTTGCATCGATAGTAGTAGGCATATTTGCACCTTCGCAGACCGCTTTGCAGCCGTTTGCTACCAGCTGTTTTGCATCGTCGATCAGCAGCTCGTTCTGTGTCGCACAAGGAAGCGCGATATCGCATTTGATCTGCCATACACCGCGGCCTTCATGGTATTCCGCGCTCTTTCTTGCTGCTGCATATTCTGTAAGGCGCGCGCGTTTTACTTCTTTGACCTCTTTTAATAATGCTACGTCAATGCCTTCCGGATCATAGATCCATCCGGTCGAATCGGAGCAGGTAACGACCTTTGCACCCATTTGCTGTGCTTTTTGTGTCGCATAAATTGCCACATTGCCGGCGCCGGATACTACGACGGTCTTGCCTTCCATAGATTCGCCGTGGCATTTCATCAGTTCCTGTGTAATATATAATAAACCATAGCCTGTTGCTTCGGTACGTGCCAGGGAACCGCCGTAGGAAAGGCCTTTGCCTGTCAGCACACCTTCATAGGTACTGCGGATCTTTTTATACTGGCCGAACATATAGCCGATTTCTCTGGCGCCTGTCCCGATATCGCCTGCCGGAACGTCTACGTCTGCGCCGATGTATTTGCATAATTCTGTCATAAAGCTCTGGCAGAATGCCATGACTTCACGGTCGGATTTTCCTTTCGGATCAAAATCAGAGCCGCCTTTGCCGCCGCCGATCGGAAGGCCGGTCAGGGAATTTTTGAAAATCTGCTCAAAGCCTAAGAATTTAATAATACCCAGATTTACAGACGGATGCAGACGCAGGCCGCCCTTGTATGGCCCGATTGCATTATTGAACTGTACACGGTATCCTGTGTTCACCTGCACCTGCCCTTTATCATCTACCCACGGAACACGGAATTTAAACTGCCTGTCCGGCTCTGTCAGTCTTTCCAAAAGGGCTTCTCTTTTGTACAGCTCTTCATTAGCTTCAATTACCGGTCTTAAAGACTCTAAGACTTCGCTTGCAGCCTGAAGAAACTCCGGCTCAGAAGCGTTTTTCTCTTTTACTCTTGCGAGGACGTCATCTACGTAACTCATTTTGCAGTCTCCTTTTTTATATTTTATTTTTGTCTCTAGTTCTTTATTTTATTATGAAATGAACGAGACTGCAAGATATTTTTCGGAATTTGGCAAATTTCCTTATTTTATTAAGAAATACCGGGTGCCTGCATGTACGCATCTAACAATCCGCCGTCCAGCAGCACTTCCTTCCCCCGGAACGCTACTCCGTATATCCTGATCCGTTCCCTGCTGATCCCTTTCGTTTCCATTGCCGCACTGTAGTTTTTATCCACAATCTGGCGAAGCGCCGCCTTTACACTATCTTCCAGAGATTTCTCATCAGATTCCTGTACTTTAAATTCCAAAAGAATCCCGTCATCCAGCTTTGGATCTTTCGGTTCCAGCATAACATCATATCTCCCCCGGCCGCTCTCCCGGTTGGAAGTAATGGTGTAGATTTCCCTTAAATCTGCAATCAGGCCAAGTACAAAACCATGGTAAAAATTCTCCGGCCGTTTCCATACAGATGATTTTCTTCCTGTGTCAAAGCTGCTGAACGTCTGCAGGGCTACTTCATTCAAATATTCATTCATATATGCCTTGTCTCCGGAAAGAAGTGCATCTGTAAACGCATCATAATTTGCATGCTTGATAGAAAACCACCCTGTTACCATGCGGTCAAATACAATCCTGGATTCCAGATTTGTCAGGGAAAGTGTATAGACAGTCCTTCCCCTGCGGTCCAGATCGATTTGCTCCACTTTCAGATAACCGCTTGCTGCCAGAAGGCTCCAGACTGCCCTGGCATCTCTGTCCAGCTGGCTGTACACGATTTCTTCATCTAATACGGTGCAGATTGTTTTGCCGCTCAGCAAATCTTCCACCATGATTTTCACATCTGCATCTCTTTCCTGGATCAGCTTCCCAACCAGTCCGTTAGAGCTTGTATTTGCCCAATACGGAGCAAGTTTTCTTTCCTCAAGAAAACTAATAACAGACCACGGATTATAAATATGCGCCTGCCCGCCAAAGATAAATCCGTCATACCAATTTTTTACTTCCGTTTTATAATCCTGCAAGCCGTATTCTTCTAATGCCTGAAATACCTCATCCTCTGTAAATCCAAACAATGTCGTGTATTTATTTGATGTTACCGTAATTACTTTCAAATTATTTAGATCTGAAAAAAACGATTCCTTACTCACCCTGGTAATACCTGTCAGCAATGCACGTTCCAAGTATGGATTTGTCTTAAAAGAAGCATGAAACAGGCTGCGGATAAATGAAACCATCTCTTCCCAATACCCATATAAATAAGCTTCCTGCATCGGTGTATCATACTCATCCATAAGAATAATTACATTTTTTTCGTAATATTTAGAAAGCATCGCTGACAGCTGATGCAGCGCCATCGTTGCAATGACATCATCCATATCTATAGATACGCTGCGGAAAAATTGTTTCTCATTTTCTGTAATACGTTCGTTTTCCAAAAGAAACTGGTAATTATTGTACAAATCTGTAATCAGAAGACAAATCTTTTTTCTTGTATTTTCATAATTCGTTTCCTTAATCGCTGCAAAGCTTAAGCTGATCACCGGATACGTACCCTGCAGCTTTCGGAATTTCGTTTCATTCCAGATCTTTAAGCCATGAAATAATTCCCCGCGCCCGGCGTATCCGACAGAAAAAAACTGCTCTACCATACTGATCGTAAGCGTCTTGCCAAACCGCCTGGGACGTGTAATCAGCGTTACATCATCCAGTCCCTCCCACCATTCTTTGATAAATCCGGTTTTATCCACATAGAAACAATTTTCTTCAATAATTTTGGCAAAATCCTGTTTTCCAATTGCTGTTGTCCTCATACTGTTCCCCCTGCAGAATGACGCTGCTTCATTATTTTACAAAGAAAGCACCTGGATCGTCTATCCAGATGCTTTCTTTATGAATGATACGTTATTTTGTCTGTATTATACTCCCTGCCGTTTTCCAACAATGACAAGGCCGCATCCAATAAATACCAGGCCAAAGATCAAAAACAGCAGCGGATCTACCGTACCGTCCCCGGTTTTCGGAGTCTCATCCAATGTATGGCTGCCGGAAGATGTTCCTGCAGTTTTGGAAGACGTATTGCCGGAGCTTACCTTTGACACTGTACCGGAGCCTGTGCTGCCCGTCGCAGAACTAACAGAAGCGCCGCTGGAACCGGAATTGCCGGATGTGCTGCCAGAATTAGAGCTGCTGCCCGCTGCACTGCCGGAACCGGAAGAGCCGGACGTATTGCCGCCGGAGCTGCCAGAACCGGAACCGCTGCCTGCTGACCCGCCGGAACTATTACCGGACGAGTTCCCGGAACCAGAGCTGCTGCCGGAACCGCTGCCCGCTGACCCGCCAGAACCGCTGCCTGCCGAACCGCCGGAACCGGAATTGCCGCCGGAAGAACCGCCGAGGTCAACGGATGTGCTGCCCGCACCGCTTTCATCTATTTCATCGCTGCTGTCATCGTCATCGTTGCCGCTATCGTCATCATCATCTTCGCCAACATCCACGCTCGTGCTGCCAGCGGAAGAAGAGGAGGAGGTAGAGCTTTCATCATCACTGCTGTCGGATGAGCTTCCTCCGTCCAAGCTGGAAAATACATAGCCTGCCGCAGAAGCAAAGGACTCCGCCGCAGAATTGCTGTATCCGGTAATCACTTCCGGTGACCATCCGCCCTGGGAACCGATGGAGGTGACGCTGCGCGGAATTGTGATCGAATTGATCCCGCTGCCGGAAAAAGCGCCGCTTTCAATCGTCGTAAGCCCGCTTGGCAGAGATAAGGAAGTCACCCTGCTGCACCCGGACAATGCGCCGCTGCCGATAATCCTCGTACCAGAATGCAAGGACACGCTGGATTTGCCGACCGGAACCATAATCAGCCTTGTCAAAGACGCATTGTATAAGCATCCGCCGTCTGACGCATAGGCAGAATTACCCGATGCCACATTGATCGTAGACAGGTTGGAGCAGCCGGACAATGCGCTGCCGCCGATGCTGGTCGTGCTTGCCGGAATCGAAATTGCCGACAGGTTGGAACAGTTTGCAAACGCGCTGTCACCGATGCTGCCGACACCGGAAGGAATCGACATCGTGCTCAGGCTGGAACAGCCGGAAAACGCGCCGCTGCCGATACTCGTCACACCGGACGAAATCGCGATGCTCGTCAGAGAACGGCATCCGCTGAACGTAGAAGCCGGAATTGCTGATATCGAAGCCTGTAAGCTGACAGAACTCAGTCCGCTGCAGCCTGCAAAAACACCGCTTCCTAAATTCACCACGCTGCCCGGAATTGTCACATTCGACAATGAGGTGCAGTTTGCAAACGCACTGTCCCCAATGCTGGTGACACTGCTTGGGATGCTGACGCTGCTGATCGGTTTGCCCGAGAACGCACCCGGACCGATGGATGTTACCTCCGAAGGGATTGTGACTGCACCGCCTCCGCCATTATACGCAGTCAGTACGCCGCCGGAGATTGTCATATTTGATGCAAATACAGTCTGGCGCGGCATCAGGAACAATACCATCGCCAAAACGATAAAAATGGCTGATCTCTGTTTTAATTTTGAACTACTCATTTGCGTCACTCCTTCTTCGCAATGAGGAACAGCCTGCCATCCTGCACATAGCTGTTGCAGGTCGATAACGTCAGCAATTCATCCCCATACGAAATGTCAATGTTCTGGTCAAATACCGTCAGCTGCTGGATATTTGCCAGAAATGCCTGAAACTCTTCCTTGCTTTCGGCATTTAAAAAATTATAATACCGGAAGGTATCGTCATCCTGATAATTTACCTTAGACAAACAAACCGCCGCGATCCGGTACTTCGCCTTCTCGTAAATCGTATCAAATACCAGCTCCTGATGCTTTTCAAAATAATCCTTATCCATAAAGCTTTTCAGGCCGCCGAACATCGTGCCGTCGCGCATGTTATGCCCGTAAATAATCAGGTTCGTATCACGGTTTACAATGTCATTCCTGGCATCGACAAAAAGCGTCCCGTGATCACTTTCTTTCTTGTCAAAATCATTGTGCAGATAAAAATCCGGATTCTTCTTCCCTGTCTGCATCACCGGGTAATTAATCACTGTCCCCCCGATCGACAGCCATCCTGCCAGATCCTTATTCTGCTTATATAAATCCTTGTATTTCTTTAAGACTGTCAAATCCGCCGGATCAATCTTTTTTTCCGTCTGTTTCTTCGTCTCCTTCTTCTTTGCAGCCTTTTTCGTGTCTGTGCCGGAAACATCCGCCTGGCCGGAATCCTGCCCCGCAGCCGCTTGCTGTCCTTCATCCGCCGAAGTCTCACGGATCAGATGCCCGGTCAGGTTCTGCATATCCTGGAGCTTTTCAAACTCCTGGCTCTCCAGATGGTCCTGCCACAGCGTCACACTGTAATATCCCAGGCAAAGCACCGCAGCCAGGATACACATCGCGCCGGCAGCGCCAAGCTTTCTCCCCTTCTGCTTCTGCTCTTCCTTTTTCCGCTTTTCCTCCAGCAGCCTTTGGGAATTTTGCGCCAGCACATCCATCACATACCAGGAAAAGGAAATCCCCACCTGGCTGCGGAACACGATTTCCTTATTCCTGATCAGAGTGTAGAGCCTTACGGCAACATCGGCATCCGTAATATCCAATTCCTTCGTAATGAAGTCAATCTTCTTTACATCCTCCTGCGCCGCAAGATACTCTTCATAGGTATTAAATTCATAATCGCCTATTCTGTACTTTTCACTCATACTCTGTTATTTCACCGTAATAACCTTCAATGGATTCAGTGAACTGTAAACCTTCTTGCTGCCGTTATTGCGGAATGCCCGGATACGGAAATATGCCCTGTCGCCGCTCTTCATGCCGCGCACCGTACATACCCGGATATTCGCATTGTTTACAGTCTTTAACTTCTTATATTTTGCACCTGCAGACTTCTTATAGTAAATCTCATAGCCTGATGCTCCAGATACCTTCGACCAGCTGATGCGCGCCTGCCCTTTCGCCTTAGAAACAACCTTTACGGTCGGCGTTTTCAGCTTCGTCGTTGCATTCAGGACAGAAGAGAATGCCCCATAAGATCTCGTACCATCCGCATTCTTAATATAAGACCTTACTTTGTACTTATAAGTCTTTCCTGCAGAAAGCCCTGTAATCGTCGCGCTGTTCTTTGTAACCGTCTTTAACACCTTCGAGCTGGAATTACAGATCTGGTAGCCATCCGCATAATCCTGTTTCGTCCATTTCAGTTTCAGGCTGTTATACTTCACATTCGAAGCTTTCAGGCCCTTCACCGCAACTGCCGAAATCTTAAAGCTAACAACCTTCGTACCCGAATAATTGCTGCCCACGCCCTTAATCACAACAGACGCCATGCCAGGTTCTGTATTATTCGTATAAGTAACTGTATAATCCACGCCCTTCGTCAATACCTTGCTGCCGTCGCTCACCGTAATATCCGGCGTATAAGCATCGCCCGTATAAGTCCGGTCCGCGATATCCGATGTATCCAGGCTCTGCATACTCTTCGGCTCGATCACAAAGTTCGCTGTCTGTGTCCCGGAATATCTGCCGATACCCGTTACCGTAATCGTTGCTGTACCAGCATTCACATTATTTGCATAAGAAACCGTATAATCCGTACCCTGCACCAATGTCCTGCTGCCCGTCTCAACAACTACACCCGGCGTAATCGCCTTGCCGGTATAAGCATAGCTCGGCGCATAACCGCTAATAATAAATCCGCCGACATCATTTCCGATACTGAACGTCGTAGAAGTCGTACCCGTATAGTTTGCATTATTCAATGCACGGAGCGTTACCGTTGCTGTACCAATATTAATATTGTTAGAATAGGTCGCCGCATAGTCAACCCCTTCCATCAAAATATTGCTGCCGCATTTTACCGTAAGCGCCGGCTTCACTTCTGATCCGGTATACTGCTGTGCCGGAATCGGTGAAATCGTACATTTTGACAACTGCGCAATAATCCGGAAATTCTTCGTAATCGTACCGTTATTATTGCCGATACCCGTAATCGTCGCCACTGCCGTACCAACATCCACATTATTTGCAAATGTAACCGTATAGTCGATATTCTCCGTCATACCCGCAATCGAAACCTTCGGATATACCGGGCTTCCCGTATAGTACATTGCATCAACGGTATCCATAGAAAGACTTACGTTGCCCGGTGAAACCGCCGTAGCCCCGGAAATCTCGCCCGTACCCTGATCCAGGAAGCTGTTAGACCCCCATGTACCGCCGCTGCTGATCGTAGAACTGGTGATCATAAAGTTCGCAGTTGCTTTTCCGCTGAAATTATTCTTGCCTTCCACATTGATATATGCCGTTCCAGCGTTCAGGTTGTTCGTGTACGTCAATGTATAGTCCACATCTTCAGTCAGTCTGTATTTCGTATTGTCAATATAGTCCGTTACTGATATGCCTACCGGGCAGATATCGTAGCCTGTGTATGAGTATTCCCGTTTGAAGCCGTCGATAACAAGGTTATTAGAGAATGCTCTCGGGGTAATCGTATACGTCAATGTTTTCGGCTCTGTTGCATAGGTTCCATTAGTAGGGTCACCTTCAATACGTATATAATAGGTACCCGCATTGACAAAATCTTTTTCCTCAATCAGATTCTTAAGTGCTACTTCATCTTTGTATCTCCCTATTAAATATTCACCCGCATTAACACCTGTAACTTTCAAATTAGGATATTGCTTTTGTGAATTATAAATTGCAGTTGTCGGATTCATTGTAAAACTAGCATCTTTACTGATATCTTTCCCAATAAAATACCAGAAACTTGCGCTATCAATATAATTTCCAACGCCTGTAATTGTTACTTTAACTTTACCCGCATAACTGAGCGGCGGTTCTGGATTACGATATTCTTCACGGATTTCTACATCATCTGTGTCTGGTTCCACATATTGATAACTAATCTCGTAATCAACTTTACCTTTCAGAAATGCTCCATGATTCGCTTTATTCACATCATCATAGTAAATACCAAGCTGTGTTTCCTTCAGTTCTGCTGCATCTTCTTCCCCTGCATAATTCGGCATTACCGAATTTCCTTTACTAAATGGATAATTCAGCTTATACGTTCTCAAGTCTACGTTTTCATTCGAATTTTCCGGACGATACATAAACTTTGTATGATTTGCCAGCGACGCAGGTAAAATGGTAAATGTAACTTCCTTTTTATTTGTATAGTTATCATTTTCACCTGCTGATATACGAATCATTGCTGTTTTTGTAACATTTGTATGATCTCCGATAAACTCAACCTTCGGCTCTTTAATAAACATGGAAACCACTTCTTTGCCTGTGTATTCCAGAATAATCTCCCCGTTATATTTTAACTGGAATGCCGGCTGTTGTGGCTGACCGTCATAAACCGGAGTATCATTGATAAATACCACTTCTGTCACACTAAGATCCAGCGGTATTACCCTATACGTAACAATTCTCTCTCCTGTAAAGTTTCCGATACCACGGACACGAATTGTCTTTTCGCCAACACTCGTAAGATCCGTTCTTGTAGAATACTGATACGAAAAATGCTTTGTATAATCCGACCAATTAATATAGTCATCTGCATTTCCACTGAAAAGTACTCCTGCAAGGTCTCTGCCTTCATAGTGCAGCTGCGGCACTGGTGTAATATCTTTTCCATTATTATAATAAATATCCTCCAGTGCAGTTTCTGTAACTTCTGGTTCGCCGATATCTTTACGGTTAATAGAATACTCTAATGTAATTTCCCCTTCATAATTTCCAACACCGCCAATTATAAAGTTTGGTTTTACATCTCCACTCGTCCAGTTAATATGATCTCCCTGTCCGCCTGCTACTAATTCATAATCACCCTGTTTCGTATCATCTCCCGGAGATAACGTTTTCTTATCTCCTGACGGTGCTACTGCAGTGATAGACTGTATAGCTGGAAAAACTGTGCCGCCTGTATAAGTTGTTGACTTATCATAGTTTACAGCTATTTCCTTATTCGCATAACCATCTGCAAGATTATATGGCTTAATCTTAAACTTCTTAGTAAAGGTTCCTGTATATTTTCCTTTCCCTTCGATCGTAATTGTATGAGTACCAACGGTTACTTTATCATCTATGCTGATTGTGTAATCAACGTTGTTCTGAAGTATCGTATCACCCATTTGAACAACTACATTTTCCTCTTTAATTACTTCTTCGCCATGAGCGTAGGTATATGCTCCTTCCTCCGCATCAATAATGTCTGGAAGTTCAATATTGTCCAAGCCAGATTTGACTTCGTAAGTAATTAATTTAGAGTTAATCAAATATGTTATATCATCAGAAAATGGTATAATCCTGATTTCGTTATCTGTACCAAGGTTCATCGTCGGCTCTCTATCAAATTTATAGTCTACGCCATATTTTAATGTCCTGCCTCCGCAAACAACTGTGATTTTGTCTTGTAGCTTAAATTCTTTGCCAGGTGAATAAGCTATAACTCCCGGCCCTTTCACTTCTGTATCTTTTTCCAGATTCCCGACAATTGTAATCTTGCATGACGTTCCTCCTTCAAACCAATGCGCCGTTGAAGTGATTCTGCCATCCTGAATGCCAACAATATTCGGAACAGACACTGTATAATCAGCACCCTCTTTTAAAAGATATTCTTTTGCATTTTCTTTAGTCGGATCATCGAAACTTCCAAATCCAGCTTTTCTCTGATAAAAAGTTATTGTGCAACCGCCCTTTGTAGAGTTTGGCGAATAATCTATGGAACCTCCCGTAACTGCCATCTTGGAGTTTTTGGATGCACTTGGCGTTTTAGGCTGGAACTCACCATAAATAATAAATGGTTTAACTACCTGACCTACACAATTCCCACTTACTTTGTTATTGTCTTTCCTCAGTTCTCTTACAATAACACGTGTCCCCGTAGATCGTGTATCGCTATCCGCATCTCCAATGCTTACAAATATATTATCCCGATAGTCTACCTCATAATCATGCCCCTGTCCTTCTGGGCGCTGACTATTTGCATTTCCAAATGTATAGGTAGTTCCATCAATTCGCTTTAATGTTACAGTTACCTTCGGCAATATCTCATTCCCTGTAAATGCCCACCGTTTTCCATCAATCGTCACGGTACACTGCTTCTCATCACTTAAAGTTACTGGTTTAATTGTATATACTTCCTCAAAATATCCTTTAAAGTTAGAGTTATTTGATGCAGTAATCACTACCGTTGGTTTATCTGTATATGGTACAGATTGATCAGCACTGTCACAAGCATCATACTGATTTTTGTAACTAATGCTGTAATCTCCGCTATTCCCTTCTGTTAATTCTTTTCCATTGAACAAAAGTTTCACTTGTGGCAATACACCCGGTGTTTCTGTCTGGCCAACCAACGTATATGGCGTATAAATATATTCGTTCTTTGGTTCCCATCCAGTCATTGAAAATGCCGTTGTATCGATTACATGTTTTGTGACACCATCTTCTGTAATCTCAGTATATATTGGCCGTTTAAGTATTGTAAAATACGCTTCCAATTCTCCGGTATAGCCATATATACCTGTTACTTTCACATATGCTTTCTTATAATTTTCAGTATATCCCTCTGTAGCATTGATGTCCCGATCATAGAAAACAGTGTAATCATCCCCTTTTACCAACCCCGGATCTGTATCACTCTCATCCGGCGCCAACACTTTGATCCTTGGATTGATCTTATCTCCAGTATACATATACTCTGGATTCTTCGTCACATTGCCATCTTCATCTAAAAATACGATTCTATACCTCTTTGTTGGATCTTGAGGATTGATATTAATTTTATCAATTGTAAATGTGACTGTAACTGTACCATAATACCCATTTTTACCAGTAATGGTCAATCTGCCTTTTTGCTTTCCTGATCCATTATCAGGATCTTCTGGTACAGCACTCTTCTCAATCTTAACATCATAATGCTCGGTGCTATTCAAAACAATATACTTTGACCCACTATAATAACGCAAATGTATTTTATTTTGAGATTCTGTACCATCTTCAACAAATGGTACATCATAATCTTCACCCTTCTTTGAATAAGGGCCTACCAGATCAGCAGTTCCAACACCCACGCCTGTGCGATTAATACTCTTTTCCGGCTGGGTTTTTTCAACATACTTCGCTAAAGTAATATCATCTCCCACAAAAAGTTTCTCTATTCTATCCAGATAATAACAGTTACCTCCTGTTACCATAAACGTAACTGTTCCATCAACTGCTATAGAAGTAGTATCAACATTGCTAATTGTATAATCGCCCTTATCAAAGCTCAAATACTGCTTAAAGTCATCATCCCATACCTGAAGATTTGTTTCTATATAACTCTTATAATTCTCAGCACTCTCATTCGGAATATACGGTGTCTTCGGAGCAATTGTACAAGTGATTTTATCCCTGTTATCAATTGGCTTAGAAGAAAATGTAAAATAACCTGTATACACATCATCGGCATGATTTAAATCAATTGCATTTACAAAATTATCACTAAATGCACTGACTTTATAACGATATTTTACGCCTGTCTCAATATCACTCGCATTCCTAACCGGAGTATTGCTGCCCTCTGCATACAGACCTTCTAAAGTACAATCTTTATCAATTTCCAAAACCATTTCTTTACGGCTTGAGCCAGTAACTTTCAGATTCAATGTACGTACAGTCGGGAAATTCACCGGGCCACAATAATCATGTTTCTGATCATTATAAGAACCCGTAAAATCGTCGTCTTTTGTTAAGCTGATCTGATTTCCGTACAATTCCTGTGGATCAATAATAAAATTCCCTGTTGCAACAGAATTATCCAATTGTATTTGAACTGTTGCTGTACCAACATACGTATTGTTTGTGTAGGTTATTGATTTCCACTGTTTTTTATCTATCTGGACATTCTGCCCATCTTTCGTATAAATTAAACTTGTTACAGGTGGTTTATGTTCAATCGTCTTTCCATTCTCATCTTTATCACCTGTATACACATGGTTCGCACCTGGAGCAGCACCACACTCCGGACATGTACCAAATGTAAATTCAAAGAATTTTGAATTATATGGCTCAACCTTGAATTTACCTTTGACCGTTCCTGAATAGTTGCCAGTAAAAGTAATTGACATCTCATACTCGCCCGGCTCTTTCTTTGTCCAGTCTGTGACTTCTGATTTATCTTTCAGGTAAATTGTTACAGGATCATCCCATCTATCCTTATCCTTAAGACTGATTAACTGATGTCTGATAGACTCATCTGTTTTAGATAACAGCTGTCCACCATTTATAACTGTCTGCTCAGTACATCCCAATTCATAGAGATCAGGAACAAAGTTAATATAACAATTATCATCCAGTGGCTTTGGTTCAATATTATATGATAATCCAGGATGGTCAAAATCTCCTGTAACGGAACCATAATAACCACCCGTAATATGTCCTGCAGCCGGTTTATTCTCACCCAACGTACCTGTAATTTTCATATAAACAATTCCGGCATCTGTATTATTGCCTTGTTCTATCTTTCCAGATTTCCACTTGTCTAATGAATAACTAATTGAATAATCGTCATTTTCTCTAATTAAGTATGTATCTTTCGCAGCTTCAGTATATCCAGGAGCATCAGTAAAGTAAACACATGCGATTCTCGGATGCTTTTTATTAACTTGATATATATAATCATCCGTTTCTATCGCTTTATTTTCAAATTGTGCAAATTTTATATCTCTCATGACCTGATAGTACAAATAACCAGTCTGATCTGCAAAGCCACTTTTCGTCAAAGTGACCTTTACCCGGACAATTCCTGCTGTTGCACCTGGAATTGGATTTACTGTATCATTTTGCCTTGGAACAATACACCAATCATCTTTTTCCAGTTCAAATTCGCCGGCTTTAAATATTTCTTCCTTTCCATTAATAGTTGCTCTTATTTGATTTGGAGTGAATTTATACCCACTGTCAGGTTCGCATCCATTTGGAACGCGATCACCAACCTCCTCAATATAATCCAGCGCAGTTTGGAATTTATTATCAACTGCGATAAACCTCAATGTACTAAACGACACCGGAAAACGATCTATCCAATATCCGCCATAATCGTTTGAAGACGGATCTATCCGTATCTCACGATAAGTCTTATCTGCACTCAGCGCCGTGTTGGTAAATCCACAGCTAACCTTCGTTGTACCATCCAGCACTTCGAGTGAAGTTGGCTCTATAGTTGCCATGTAATCTTTTGCATCTACCCCATTGATCTTTACCGACAACGTTGATATATCTTTTTTAATAGGAAGCGTAACCTGTCTCCATGAATCTATCGTATTATTTTCAGTATCTGTGCCAAAATAATAATTCGTAAATTGCAAATACAATGGCTTCGCGCTTTGCCCTAATGCATTTACCTTATAAGGATCCCCATTCGCGTCTACAACCTTATATTGTGTTGTACTCAGATCTCCATTCCATTCACCCGAAGTAATACTGAACTTATCCGCTGTTATCGTATCACCAATATTACTTATTAATATCTCGTTACCAATCTTACTATAATCTGCATATGTCTGTGAACTTGTATTTTTAGCGTTAATAGTAACATTAGGCAGCATCTTTTTTGAAATCTTATATTGAATTTTACATTCTTTATTTGGTAATAATAGTTTACTATTTGCAAGTCCTCTTATAGTAACAATCTGTGTTCCTGCCGTTGTCATATCCGTTTTAACATTTGGATCTGTATCCGACGTTGCAACAACCTCATAGTCTACACCTTCTTGCAGTGGATATTCATCCCCATTATTGTCTTGGATCGTTAACGCTTTAGGAACATTCAATTTTCCATTATATTGATATGTCCCGCTTATTTTTATGGCAGCGCCACTTATGTGAGTACCCGTATTCAGCACACTTCCATCCACTTTTTCAGTTGCTACCGTACCCAGATCTATTAATTGATCGTTATCAAGACTTGTTATTGTACGTGCCTGCAGCCTTGGCACCGCAATGGCCACCCCGCCCAACAATAATACGGAACACAAGACCATCAATATCTTTGTCCCGAATTTCTTCCATACATCCTTGTACATACACTACCTTCCTCTCCGCCCTCCAAATCAGAAGACATTATTCTATTCCGGATTACCTGAACCACACAGAACACAAGAACCCCATCCCCAGCTTCCCATACACCGCAATTCGCAAGACACCTGTTCCATACAACCCCAGCCGTCCTCACGCCTGCCAGAAATCAAACAGGCATCGTGCCAAGTACGGTACACAGATGAAGAAAACACATTTTCATCATGCCCTGATGCTGCACCCTGCCATAATTTCAGCCAGTCATCCTGTTTCTTCTGCCGCTTCACACTCCCTTTCGCATCCTCTCCCGGCTGCCGCACAGGTCTGTGCAAAGGAAGCAAAACAAACAAAACGCTGCCCTGAATCTACGCAGGCCGCTGTTCCCGTGTACTTTTCGATGATCCATACATCCGTACACCTGCATCTATATCAAGGGAACCGTATGTATGCCTGGCCAAAACCGCCAAACACGCAGACTAATCCCATTAGATAGTTTATTAATATATCGGATCTTTTCTTAGAATATTAACCTTAAGGCTGGAATTTTTTGAATGATAGAAAAAATCATTTGAATTTTGCAGCATTTTGAACAATCACGGCTGAATCTGTTCAAAATGCTGCCGCTTGATCGGTATCTTTTTATTCTATCGTAAAATTTATGGTTGCTGTCAGGCGTCTATCAAAAATATAGTGTATCAACTCGTATGTATATTTTCCTGCTGGCAGCTCTTTGGGAAACTCAAGTATAAATGTTCCACTTAATGACGAAAAATAAGACGGAAGATCCGTTTCATTGCCTACCTTATGGCCAAATTCATCATAAAGTTCCCCTGTATGGCTAAAACTATCTTTTTCTTCTTTTGTTAATTCTCTGGAATAACTGAATTTCCCCATTATACCTCTTTCAAAATCAACTATAATATTTTCTCCAGGATTTTCCGTCGGCTCTTCATAATGATAACCATCTTCATACAGCTTCCATTCCTCAATACATAACTGCAGTTCTTCTAAATCAATCTCAGTGGAATCCGTCCTCCCACCATTCCCGTTTCCCGATCCTCCATTATTAGGATCATCTGTTTTGGTATCATCAATATCTGTTCCTGTATTACTTCCAGACGGAATATCGGTTATATTCTGTTGATTTGAATAAACTGTGTAAGCAAACGATACTACAGTAACAAGCAACGACACTAATGAAACCCATCCCAATACAGCTTCCTTATATTTCAAAAAAGCACCAAACAATACAACCGTTACTCCAATAAGCGCGACCACAATTCCTAACCACATATCTTCATTCTCCTCATCCATTTTTTCAAACATGTATTTTCATAATTCTCAATTTTGTAACAACAAGCTATTTAACAATCTTCTGTTAACAATCTTTTGAATCCAAATAGATTTATTCCTGCCTATGGACTTTTCAATATTTCATACGACAGAATAATCTTCAAATAATAGTATACTCCTTTAAAATTAAAAAGTAAATAGAATTTGATTAAATTTGTACAATATTTTACAATTATTATTGACGCTTTGCTTTGTGCTTCCACATCAATGATAAGAAGATACTACAAACTCAGGCTGTTTCAGAGAATCAGATGCCTTTCATCTTGGCTAACCATAGCTTATACTGTGTTATGGAAATAGCAGTGAATACAGTGCTCGATATTTGTGTCAGCGCAAGGCGGAGGAAGGAGACGATGCCGGATGCATCGTTGACTGACGACAACGCAGCGATGGCACAAATAGCGGGTGCTGTATTCACTGTTATTTCCACAATGCAGTACTAGTAAAAAGTATCCGCCGTTTTATAGAACAGTATAACCTTGCGGCACATCCGTTTAAATGGACATATGCAGGAATACCTCTTGCGGTTTAATTCACCGTTATTTATGCAATGCAGTACTAGGGATTCTTAACATTCTGGAATAGGAGCCGGAAGCCAGGCCCTTTCCCCCTCATCCGGCGTCCGCCCAGCCACTAAAAAACACAACACAATGTCAAAAATGTTTCTTTTCTGGTTCATCCAGGTTAAAGTACATTATAGTTTCATGTTAGATGGAAAGGTATTTTTTGGCAGATTCACTACTCAAATTATACTTCTCCTGAATTTGAGCCAAAATTGTTTGCTGCTGAATACCTAGATTTTTTAATATAGATACCGTATCCCTGATGCCTTTTTCTCTACCTTCCGCCATTCCTCTTTCTCGGCCTTCCGCTATCCCTCTTTCTCGGCCTTCCGCTATCCCTCTTTCTCGGCCTTCCGCTATCCCTTCTCTTTTTATCGTCTTCGCCTCATATTCCAGCACTCTTCCGCCCATAACAGATTTCACCCCTTCCCTGACTGCTTGATACCTGTTTGCTATATGTTCCAGAACCTTGTTCGACATATCTATAATCATACATTTTACATATTCACTAATCGTTCCACTCTCTGCAAGCTCCTCCAGCCTGCTTTTAATCTGTGCATATTCCTCCTGCAGGCCCCTTAATTTTTCCGCGTCCTTCTCATATTCCATAAACCGTCCCTCATGGGAAAATATATAAAACGGAATCAGCAAAAGCAGCTTCTTCTCAAAAATCTCTTCCAGGCTGTACCGCTGCGTTTTTATCGTCAATACTTCATACTCCACCGCCCCGCCCGGCGTTTCGATCCGGATCTTTAACGTTTCCGGCGTGGTTGCACGGCATCTTAGGAAAAGCACAGCAGAATGCGGCAGCGTTACTGTAAGCGTATTTCCCCTGATTTCCCCGTCATCAAGCGCTATCTGTGTATCGTACTCAAAAATTCTCACCAAAAGGCTGCTATCGGAGCTGCTCTGGCATTCCAGATGGTATTTCTTCGTTACTTCCCCTTATACCTGAAAGCTGCTGTCCGTAATCCGTTCATCCTCTTCCCCTCCCTGCCTGTTCAGGAAATGTTCATTCGGTGAGAATATAATGTCCTCTTCCCCTGTATAATGTTCCCCGAACACTTCATTAAGTACTGGGAAGATCAGGAGGCTGCAGTCGTTCAGCAGCGTCCGGAACACATCATCGTACGGTGTGTTTGTTAGCTTCGTATTTTCCATTTCAAATTTTCCTTCTGTCTTTATTTTATCACGATACATCAATTTACTCAATCCGGAAACATATGATTGATAGTGTAATTTTACTTGGGCTTGCTGCTTGGCAAGCCACATTCTTTGGCCTTGTCCAAGCAGCAAGTGCTTGGACAAGGTGTGAACAGTAACCTTGGGGATTCAATGAACAAGATAATACCCTAACTTAGATGAACCAGAAAAGAAACATTTTTGACATTGTATTGCGTTTTTTAGTGGCTAGGCGGCGCGCCCGGACGGTGCCACTGTGTAAATGCAGAATGCCTAGTGCTCCATCCGGGCAGAAATTAGAGTTTAGTGCAGTCTGATTCGCGTCAGTGCAAGGCAAAATTTCGACGGCGATGTGGTTCCATCGACTAGAAATTTTAACGCAGCAATGGCGTGAATCAGGCTGTAATAAACTCTAATTTCTGCCCGGATGGAGCACTAGGCATTCTTAACATTCTGGAATAGGAGCCGGAAGCCAGGCCCTTTCCCCCTCATCCAGCGTCCGCATAGCCAGTCAAAAACGCAGCACAATGTCAATAGTTTCCGACTGGTAAGGGTTATCCTATACCTTACAGAGCCAGTCGGAAAAAATAGGTTCTATATATTGCTTAAGAACCATCCTTGAAGGAAAAGGAGAACGGCAGACTTTGTCAAATAAAAAAGCATCAGCTCAGGGACTGATGTACGACTGATAAACCGATGCGATTCTGCTGCCCTGATACCAATGCTTTCTTCTATTAAACTATAACACAATATGGTTGGGAGTGCAAGGTTTGATTCCGCTCTTTCTTCACTTTTTACCTCAGATCAGACAGCGTCCCGGCATACCCTCTTTATTGTAGCAGAAAAGCACCAGTTTCAGAACAGTTTATCTTTTGTACGAGGGTGTTAGTTGACTTCATTTACTGCCCTGAACCTAATGCTTTTCTGTACTAAACTATAGCATATTCTTCCCAAAAGTGCAAGGACTCTTTTTCATTTTTGCGAAAAAAATCACATCCAAAGCAGTTTCATCTTTTGTAACATCTGCCTTTTCCCATCGCTTCGAATGTGATTCCATATAAATTATAACACACGCGCTACAAAATGAAAAGAAAAAAATGCACAATCTGGAAATGATTTACAAAACCGCTATTTATGATATCTACGCCAGATTGCCGCTTCGTCATCATATTCCTCATCATCCAGGCAGCCACAAGTATGAAAGCTTACACACCCTTATCATTTCCAAGCTCTCTCAAAGCCTGCAAATACCCGTTCACCCGCTCCCGATGGGCCTCATGCAGTGAATGATAGGTTTCCAGCAGAAGATAATCCTCGCTGTCCCTGTTCACTATCACATAGTCTGCCGTCCTGCAGCCGCCCTGGTCCTGCTCTGACAAAAGATCATACACATTCATTTCCAGCACATCGCAAATTATTTTCAGCTTGTCCGCTGACGGATTCGTTTTCTTCCGTTTCCAGTCACTGATCGTGCTTGGGGAAATCCCGGTTTTTTCTGCCAATTCTTTCTGAGAAATACCCTTCTCCCGCATCCGTTCAAATATCCTCGTACTAATCATCCTTTGATACCGCCCGTATAATTCTGATTCCGCATGCAAAAACCACGCCCAAACCAGCTTCTTCTTTTGTAATACCTGCCTTTTCTCACCGCTTTGCATGGGATTTGCGTTAAGTATAGCACACCGAATGTAAAAATAAAAGATAAAAATACTTCCCACTTGCACGATATTTGCAATTATGCTATAGTCATTCTGTTACATCAACCCTATCAACAGATAAAGTGAGGTATCATCCTATGTTCCAATTTTTCACCGCACCTGCACAGGATGCCTGGGGTGCAGATGCTGCAACGCTGACAAATCCCGGCTTTATTGCTGTCGCAGCTGTCATCGCCGTTCTGATTACCGCTGCGCTTTTGCTCCGTCCGAAAGCTGAACGCACCAAAGGCATTTCAACAAAACAGCTTGTATTTTCTGCCGCTGCAATGGCGCTTGGCACGGTTACTTCTATGATCAAATTCGCGGATCTGCCAATGGGCGGATCAATTACTTTATTCAGTATGCTGTTTGTTACTCTGATCGGCTACTGGTACGGGCCAAAGATCGGTGTTACGACCGCTGTGGCTTATGGACTGCTGCAGTTTATTCTCCAACCCATTTTTTATACGCTGCCGCAGGTGATTGTGGATTATCCGCTGGCTTTCGGCGCACTGGGTATCTCCGGCTTTTTCCGCGGCCGGAAAAACGGGCTTGTCCTTGGTTATCTCGCGGCTGTCCTTGGCAGGTATTTTTTCGCATTCTTGTCAGGAATGATTTTTTTCGGGGCTTATGCTGCCGATTACAATATGAGCATCCCAGTATACTCTCTGTCCTATAATGCTATGTACCTGCTGCCGGAGGCTGCGCTGACCGTGCTTGTACTTTCATTGGCGCCTGTAAAAAATGCTTTGTCGCGCATCCGCCGCATCGCTGTAGAACCGCAGAACCGAAAGGCAGCAGCCTGAAGCAAAACCTTCAGGCTGCTGCCTTATCCATACAAAAGAGATATTATGCACATCACTGGCCAGATTCCATCAGTACATCAGACCATGCACATTGCCGGCCAGATTCCATCAGTATGTCAGATCATGCACATAGCTGATCAGGCTGCTTGAATCCCCGTTGATCAGGATTCCGATATCCTGCCGGTTATAGAACCATTTCCCTGTCTGCTTTTCGGACCCGATTGTCAGGAAAAAATCCCCCTGCGCAGTTACAGATGTATCCTCATCCACCTGGATATAATCGCTATTACCCCCATTGTTGCGGAAGCAAATATACCCTTTTTGCTTGCCTGCGTTAATCTCATAAAATACACTTGCCGCCGGTGCATAGCTGAGCATGCTGCAGTTATAAGCTTTCGCTTTTTCACCGAAAAACGCTACTTCAATCGCAGGCGTCAGCTCCGGCAGGCTGTAAGCTGTCGGATCTGCGGAAAAACGCACGATCTGATTATCCTTGATCAGGCCGCTTTTGGTAAAGCTGTCAAAATAACTCTGTTTTTCTTCGATCGTCATCTTTTCGTCGTAAATCACATGTCCGAATAACGATTCCATATCCTCCGCCGCGTAACCCTGCGCCTCACTTTTTGAATCATCCAGCAGGGAATACTGGTAGCAAAGGGAATAATATATTCGCTGCTGGTAATCCATCATGCTGTTAATGGCTGCCTCAACGGCTGTCTCCCCTTCCAAACCGTTCCCGCCGTTGCCGGACAGCCCCGCCGCCAGCAGCTTATCTTTCAGCACCGTAATCTCCGCCGGCTCTACAAAGCTGTTATTCTGAATATCCCCTCCTTCCACAAGACGGCCGTAAATATCTGAAATCTCGGAATCGGACATTGTGCTGATCGTCCGGTCAGACAGATCCATCACATAATGGCTCAGCCCTTCCTCCGCGTCTCTTTGCGCCTCTTCTTCGGTCTGGCCTACGACATTATAATAATACGTATATAATTGCATTTTCAGCTCTGCCTGGCTGTTGGCATAAGCTGTGATCATATTTTTACGGATATCCCCGTTACTGTCCGGGCTGTTGTTCAGCGAAAACAGGCGCGGCGCAAAAATACTAAATATCACGACACAAGCAATAATCACAACACCGATGGCAAAATTGCGCGGCGTAAAGATCTGAAACTTCTCCTTTTCCGCGCCGGATGTATTTTTTTCTTTGGCCTTTGCCTGCTGATCAGGCAAAGCCCCGCTGCCGGATGGCCCGGCTTTTCCAAAACTGCCGCCCGATGACGGAGAAGGAGAAACACCCGCCGCCTTTTCCAGCTTTGCCACAAACTTACGGCCATAAGGCGAGCGGAAAGTCTCCGGGTGCGCCTTTATGGAAGTAAGGATTTTTTGCGCCTGTGCAGGATCATCTACCTGATATTTTTCCGTAAGGCCCTTAATCCGTTTTAGGTCCGCGGCAGCATCCCGGTATTCCTGCTCTGTCTCAAATTCGAGGTCGCCTAACTTATATTTCTTTTCCTGTGCCATAGATCTCTATCATTCCCTTCTTAGATATTTGCAAACTGATGTGCATGGCCCTGCCCGCTTCCTGTTTCTTCCCTATTATATAGCTAATCCAAATGCAAAGCACATACACTGGCATTTTAACATATTTCAGCCCGCAATTCAATGGTTTGGCAGCAGAGTTGTTCAATTAGAAACAAGAACCCCGTAAATCGTAAGCGCCTGCCCGGATGATTTTTGATTTCTGACAATACGCACGGTATGCGTCTTCTTCGTATTTGAAGAATAACAAGGGACGGAGCCCGGCTTATTATGCCTGCCGCCGGAATTATCCGCATCAATTTGGGCTGTTTTCTTACCATCCACATAAACATCAAACTGGCCGCCCCTTCCATTGATCTGCTGCGCAAATAAAATTCCGATATTTTTCCCGGTCACAGTAAAAGTCAGATCCCCGTTTCCGCTGCCCGTCGTCAGATTATCTGGAAAAATCTTGCTCTTGCTGCTGCGTTCAAACGTCCCCATCCTTTGGATCTTTATCTCTTTACAAGACAACAGCCTGGCGCTGCTGTACTTTTTAGAAGTCACATATGTATTCGGCGTTTTCTGATAAGAAACCTGCCCCAGCGATTTTTTCTGGATACTGTCCAGATACCTTACCAAAATCTCGCCGATCACCGCACTGCCCAAAGCAGACGGATGAATCGCATCCCCGGACAATTCTTCCATCGTATAGATCCCTTTGCCAATCAGATCCTTCATCACATTCGCACAGCTCAGCATCGGCAAATGGTAATGGCTCCCGATCCTCGCCTGCTGCAGCTGGCAGCTCCATCCATTCAGCTTTGACATAAACAGCAGCATAACAGCCGGTTTCGTCGGAGAATCCAGGATTTTACGCACCAGGTTCTCATACGCCTGCCTGTGATACGCTGTCTTTTTATCATTAACCGCAAACTCCACAAGCACCAGATCCGGCTTGCGGTCCAGCACATCCTCCTGTACCCGGTGGACGCCAAGATACGAATCCGTCGCACTGATCCCCGCATTCACAAACAGCAGGTCAGCCTTTGGAAATTTTTTATACCACCAGTTTGTAAAATAATCGAAGTAAGTTAGTTTTTTATTCATGCTTTCATCTCGCGTCCCTTTGGATATTGTCCCCTTTGTGATGGAACCGCCGATCAAAGCAATCGTTACCCGCTGGCCGCTCTGGGCTTTGCGCATAACATTGAACAGGGGCATTTCATTGGTGTCTGACCACGGGTTGGCAAGCTTCATCTGCTGTTCTGTGACATAGCCTGCGGGCAGGTTGTTGCCTTTAATGCCGCCGGTGCCTGCCGCATAGACGGTAAGAGGCTGTGCGGCTGCAGGGTGCAGGATGGATGTGCTTAGAATCAGGATGCAGAGCCAGGAAAGCAGGCGCAGGGTTTTTGATCTGTTTGCCTGGGCGGAGGTTTTCCTTGTACGTGTGTTTGCGTTTGCAGTTGTCTTGTGTTTCGGATTCATGTTATGTGTGACACCTTCTTTATATTTTATTTGTCTTATTTTAACATATTCCGAGAGGAAAATGCTATGTTATCCACAAATTTCCTTTAAAGGTTTTGGGAATGGGCTGGCTTCCCGATAGATCTTGATTGGCCGGGGGATGGATGTGGCTATCCGAACGACTCTGCGGGATGTGGGCAGGGGATGCGCCGGGAGACACACCTTGGAAGGACTGGGGCAACGCTGCGGTGAAAGAATCGCTAACTGCGACTAAGACAGTCGGGGTGTGGCCCTCCTGTCTAAGTCTCCGTAAGCGCTGGATTTCACCTCCGCTAAAAGCGCCCCTCAAACGTCCTTCCAAGGTGTGTCTCCCGGCGCATCCCCTGCCAGCAGCCCGCAGAGTCTGGTTATATCAGGCTTTACAACATCTAAATTCCAGTTTATGTAAGCCTGTCAGTATCTAAAATTCAGGTTATGTAAGCCTTCCACTGTGTAAATGCAGAATGCCTAGGGATTTAGGCACTTAGAAATGATTTTTTGCGCAAAATGGTAAAATTTCGATTGCAGCAACAAAATTGACGTTGTGTTGCGTTTTTTAGTGGCTATGTGGACGCCGGATGAGGGGGAAAGGGTCTGGCTTCCGGCTCCTATTCCAGAATGTTAAGAATCCCTAGTGCTCCATCCGGGCAGAAATTAGAGTTTATTACAGTCTGATTCGCGTCAGTGCAAGGCAAAATTTCGACGGCGATGTGGTTCCATCGACTAGAAATTTTAACGCAGCAATGGCGTGAATCAGGCTGTAATAAACTCTAATTTCTGCCCGGATGGAGCACTAGGCATTCTGCATTTACACAGTGGCACCGTCCGGGCGCGTTGCCCCAGTCCGCCCAAGATGTGTCTCCCAGCGCATCCCCTGGCCGCAGCCCGCATAAGCTTTTGGACGGCCAGAAAGCACGCTGCAGAAGCTCTGGCATCTGTTGTTCCATATTGATCAATAAAGGCTGGAACCTGAAACAGCTCCTGTATTGGATGTGACATGAGGATGCACAGACGACACTCAATATTAATTTCAGCTACAACAACGTCAATTAAACTCCTGTGAAAATGACCTGAGCGAAATATTCATGATGGCATCGGATTTATTCACTTAAATAGACATTGGGCAACGCCTTTTAGAAGCATTTTTTCATAACCTTTTTCCGTTTCTAACTTTGCCCTATATACGGTAAGCCTGTCCAGGGGCTCCTTTCCCTTTCAGCAGCTTACTGGCTTCTTTTCATAATCCCCATTTTGCCTTGCTAGATGGATTCTCCCACCCTGGCGGTTTTGCATATTCCAGGCGATAAATGGAGCAAGCATATGTCTACTGCCCAATTACTGCCAATACAATTCTATTTTTTCCCTTGCATCCATTTCAGACAGCCCATACTTACACCGCAGTTTGACTAGTACCTCTTCCCTTGGTATCCCATAATCCTGCCCATCTTCTATTGTTGTCCTAATTGCAGCTTCCCCCGCAGCTTCCTTTCTTTCACTTTGTACATGCATATCCCATGCTTCTTGCTGGCTAAATAACGTAAGCATGATGTCCACTACCTCGCTTTCCCTGCCTGACAAGTATTCATTCAGCACGCCCCTGTCCCTGCACATGCGTATGGCTTCCCTTACGGCATGTGCGGTAAGCCCATGCTCTTTTACCTGCCCGTCAAATATTTTTGTAAATGTAACGTATTGGTTTATGATATCTCCCTTTTCCCCATCATATACCATATGCACAGCCACGTCTATGCCACACTCCTCGCCCGGAAAAAACTCCTCGGCAAACGATATCGTCTCTGGCTTCGCCTTCCGGCTTCCCGTATATATTACATACACCTCTGGCTTGGGCAGCACGACCCTTTTGCTCCCATAGATGTCCTGCCCTGTCCGTATGATATAGTCCTGGTAGGATTTTGCAAGGTATAGGATAACCCTTACAAGGATATTCACCGTCCATGTCGACTGCGCTTCAACCAGAAAAATTAATTTATCTTTAAACAAAAACCCCAAATCGTTAAAGATCCCGCCTGCCATGATATTTTCCAAAGTAATAATTTTGAAATCCTCCTCTTTTGCGCTGGCATCCTCCGGGTGCAGCGCCTGGTACAGTTGCAGCAGGTACCCTTTATCCCGAAACAAGCTGGTAAATACCGTATCCTTCGCTGTGCGTCTTGGCGGCTTTGGTTTCTGTTCCTGCCCTTTTTCCATAACATTCTCCTTTGCCTGTTTATCCTAGTATATAGCAACATCCCATAAAATACAAGCCACTGGCTGGTTTCCTATGCCTTGCTGCAGCTTATCTGTTACAGTTCGCAGCTGTCCTGCTTTTTGGACAGGTGTTGTAACGCTTATCTGCAAGTGGCAAAAAGCGCCTGGTGCGTAGGATAGTGTCCTATCCTAACCTGGATGAACCAGAAAAGAAACATTTTTAACATTGTGTTGCGTTTTTTAGTGGCTAGTACTGCGTTGTGCATTTAACGGTGAATAAATTGTTGTTTTCTTTTGGGAAA
>CANOET010000003.1 GCA_947564835.1 uncultured Eubacterium sp.
ACCAAAATTTCCCAAATGAAAACAACAATTTATTCACCGTTAAATGCACAACGCATTACTAGTACTGCATTGTGCATTTAATGGTGAATACAATACCTGAGTTTTGTGTCAACGTAAGGCGGAGGAAAGAAGCGATGTGGCCCCATCGCTGACTGACGACAACGCAATGCTGGCACAAAAGGCAGATGCTGTATTCACCGTTAATTGCGCAATACAATACTAGCTAAAATATTATCGCCGCAATGATGCGGAGCAGGCAAAATATAAGTACAATTTTTAACCAGATGAAGCACTGGTACTTCGTTATGCAATTAACAGTAAATACAACACCTGAATCTTGTGTTATAGCAAGGAGGAGATATGGTACCATCAATGACTGACGACACGTAGTACTGAAGCAAAATTCAGGTATTGTATTTACCATTAATTACATAACGCAACACTATATAGACGGTAATTTATTATTGGAAAATCCACTTGTATTTTCTTCTAAGTAATATATACTCTTCTCATTAATATTTTGGAGAAAAATCAAATGGATAACCAGCCTATTAACAGTGAAATAGAAAAATTTGGCGTGTTTCAAATTGATCATTTTATAGTTGACAAGTTTTGAATTTCTATACTCTCAAAAATCAGACTTTATGTGTTGATCGACATTAAACATATGTTTGTCATCTTATAGAAATACGCCGAAAAATTTGTACAGCTTTCCATAAATGAAAAAACGTTAAATAAAAAACGGGTATGATGCTGTGCTGCTTTATCTGGAAGGACGTTCCCGACGTGAACTTTCTGAGGCTCTCCACATTCCGCGCAGGATCGTATCCGGATACATATCCCTTTATTCGAAAGGCGGTGCCAAGCCCTCCTCATTCACAAACAACCGGGCCGCACTAAATTTTTAACAGATGAGCAAGAAAAAAAACTTTTCTATATCATTTCCACTTGCACGCCGGAAGAAGCCTGCGTAGGAATTTTTGCAAACTGGACAGCCTCGCTGGCCTGTCGCTTGGCGGAAGAACGTGAACGTTTCTGGGTAGAATTCTCGGAATGCGTAATGAGGGATCTTATTTACAGGATCGGACTGAGCTATATCAGGCCAACTTATACACTTGATAAGGCTGACCAAGACAAACAGGATACATTCCGCCAGCAGTATGAAAATTTAAAAAACTTTTCAGCGGGGAGATTGATATAATGCTTTTTGAAAATGAATCCATGATCCGTGATTACCAGGCTATCATGAAAACCTGGTTCCCAGTGGGGAAGCAGAGCATCATCCCGGCATACAGAAAACATGAGGGCGTGAAACTGATCGGGTTCCTGGATTATGAAACGGGCAATGTTTATGTAGAGTAACATAAAAAATACGATGCTGATGTATTTCTCAGTTTTTTGAAAACAGTCCTCCAGAAATACCCATACGGCAAAATTGTTATAATATTAGATCATGCAAAAATACATCACGCAAAGCTGCAGCAGGAATTTCTGGAAGAAAACAGTGAACGCCTGGAGTTTGTTTGCCCGCCGCCATACAGTTCAAACCTTAACAAAATCGAAGAACTGTGGGGCTGGCTTAAGAATTGGTGATTAATAATGATTTCTTTAGCTGCAGGGATGAAATTAAAGCGGCTATTGCGAAATTTATCGTCTGGGTAAATACCATACTATAAACAGTAAATGACAAACTGTGCTTATAAATATAGTTGACATTATTCAAATATCGAATATATAACATGCAAATTATAAATACTATACGCTTTCTAAGCGGATGAAGTAGTATTCCGTCGTAAAACGATACTAACTTCAGATATCAGAAACTCTTATAAAAATCTATATAATTATATGTATACATAGGTTTTCTATAAGAGTTTTGAATTGTATTTTTTTACAAGTTATCATGTCTTTTTGATACTACATAGTATAAGTAGTATGGTAGATATGGTTAGTATGGTTAGTATGGTATAGTATGGCAATGAGAAAAATGCCGTAAAATCAAGTATTTAAGAGCTTAAGAACTGAGAACTTGGCGGTTTTGATACGAGAAAATGGCAGTAAAGGTACGAGAAAACAGCGTTTAATATACGTGCAGATAGCGGTGGTGATAAGAAAAAACGGCTGTATAGATACGAGAAAATAGCTGTAGAAAAGATGAGAGAAGAGAAAACAATATTGACATATTCGTATCTTTTTATTACAATGTAGATGAGCTTTTCAAAATTTTGATGATTCTTTGTTTTTATTTAGCATATAATATGATGGTTTTACTAGTGCTGCATTGCATAAATAACGGTGAATTAAACTGCAAGAGGTATTCCTGCATATGTCCATTTAAACGGATGTGTCGCAAGGTTATACTGTTCTATAAAACGGCGGATACTTTTTCTAGTACTGCATTGTGGAAATAACAGTGAATACAGCACCCGCTATTTGTGCCATCGCTACGTTGTCGTCAGTCAACGATGCACCCGGCATCGTCTCCTTCCTCACCCTTACGCTGACACAAATATCGAGCACTGTATTCACTGTTATTTCCACAATGCAGTACTAGATTTAAATGATGGATAAATAGATTTAAGATAAGAATGATTTGTTTTTTAGCGGGTTAAAGAGAAATTGCAGATATTTTTTGAGAATAAAGAAGAAAAATAACATATGCGATAAAAAAATAGACATAAATAGGTATATAGGAAAAGAAAACTGCCCGATTAAAAAAGCTAAGAGAACATGGCGGCAGATTATTTAGAAAGCTAAGAGAGAATAGCGGTAAATATCGTGATAAGGGAAGTTTTTTAGCTGTTGGAAGGTAAGAGAAATTAGCGGTAAATCTAAGCAAAAGACGGTTGTTTCTCATATTTGTATATTCCAAGCAAAAAAATAGAAAAAAACAGGATATATCAGAAAAAGATAAGAGAAAATGGCTGTTTTTTTAGTTGATATAAAAGAAAAATATTAATAAATCAAAGGTAAGAGAAAATAGCTGGTTGATTTTATCATGTGCCAAGAGAAAATAGCGATGAAATTCCCAGTAGAAATGGCAGAAGAACCTAAATATTAAAAATGCTAAGAGAAATTTGCTGTATAATTAGAAGTTTATGAGACAGATATTAGAGAAAAATAGGTAAAAAGAGTGAAAATTATCAATTTATGAGTGATAAGCTAAGAGAAAATGGCTGTAAATATTCAGAAAAAAAAAATAAATGCATGTTTTAGTTGTATAAATTAAAAAGCTAAGAGAAAATAGCTGTATAATATTTGAAAAGCTAAGAGAAAACAGCTGTGAAATCTTTAAAAAGCTAAGAGAGAATAGCTGTGAATTATCTGTAAGAGCTAAGAGAGAATAGCTGTGAATTATCTGTAAAAACTAAGAGAAAACAGCTGTGAAATCTTTTGCAGAAGATGAAATTTTTTTAAATTTAAAATATTTAGAAAAGCTAAGAGAAAATAGCTGTAATAAATGCAAAAAAATATGAAAACAGCTATGAAATAGCAGAAAAGCCAAGAGAGAATGGCTGCTAAATAGCAAAGTAAACTTTGTGTAAATAGTAGATGTATCATTCAGAACAGCTAAGAGAAAATGGCTGTTAAAAACCTAAGAAATTAAGGGCAAATAGTGATTAAATACGTGAAAATTTCAGCGACAGAAGCGTTTAAATATACGAAAAAAGAAAAAAGCTGCAATGAATTGGAATTGAAAAGCTAAAAGAAAAAGCGATCAAATGCTCCAAAAAGGTAAGAGAAAACAGCTGTATTATTTGCAAAAAGATACGGAAAACGCAGGTATCATTTACAAAGAAAGATACGAGAAAACGGCTGTAAAACGCACAAAGGAGGTTAAGAGAAAATGGCAGTAAAATTCACAAAAAAGATACGAGGAAACAGCGGTATCATTTAGAAAAAAGGTATGAGAAAACGGCCGTAGGATTGATAAGAAAGGTACGAGAAAACGGCCGTAGGATTGATAAGAAAGGTACGAGAAAACAGCTGTAGGATTGATAAAAAATTACGGGAAAACAGATGTAGGATTGATAAAAAAGATACGAGAAAACGGCTGTAAGATTAATAAAAAAGATAAAAAAAGTTACAAGAAAAAGGTAGTGAAATTTCTTTAAAAGGTAAGAGAAAACAGCGGTATCCTTATCAGGAAAATTATTTTTGTAATAAAAGAAAAGATATGAAGTAACAGCGGTAAAAATATACAAAACAAGTAGCATATATGTAGAAAATAAAGAATGGCTGCAGATATAAAAAATAGAATAGGCGAAAACGAATGATATATATAAGTCGGAAAATTTAAAAAGAAATACGGATGCAATTAAAACATAAGTAGAAATGAAGGGCGGGAGAAATTATGGCAAAAAAGTCTGAATCATCACAAAATGAAAAAAAGAAAGTACGTAAAAAAGGTGGCAACGAGGTAGCTTTCCGGCCGCAGAGCATCGTTGAAGCAAGGTATAATCTGGATCGGAGACAAAATGATATTATGGATATTGCATTTGGGATGATTGATGATCAAGTGGATAAAAAGGAATATTCCATTCGGGTTGCAGATGTAAAGGAATATTACAATATCGAAGATAAATCGCATGCATATCGTTTTTTAAAACAGGCAGTAGAATCTTTGGAAGGCAAAGGATTTAAATTGAAAAAGGATGAGGATACGTCGATATTTTATCCATGGTTTTCTAAAATAACCTACGTTAGGGCTAAAGACGAGGAAAACAGCCACATTGATTTTAAAATGGATGATGACTTGAAAAGGATGATTGTGGAATCCAGGCGTGGTGCATATTATTCCATCCGATATGCAATCAATCTGAGCAATAAGTATGCAAAACGGCTGTATTATTTATTTCAGGATCGGAAGAACTGGAACCAGAAGAATCCGGATATGGAGACGGGGGTATTTACAATTGCAATTGAAGAATTGCTCAGGATGCTGGATTGCCCAAAGTCATACAAATATACAGATTTTAAACGCTACGTGATTAAACCGTCTATGGAGCAAATTAATGGCAGCACAGATATTTACTTTGAGTATGAAGAGAATAAAGGGAAATTAAGGTCCGGACAGAAAGGTGTATTGAGCCTTACATTTCATGTGACGCAGTTGAATCCAAATTCTAAAATAGTTGCGGATGCTGCATTTTATGAGATTACGAGTCAGCATGTAGAGATCCGTAAGAGGGGATATTTGGATGCTGAAGTTAGGGATATCCTTTCGATGGCTAAGAAACATGGGCGTGATGATACGTACATACAAGAAGCTTTGGATGTGGTTGACCATACCAAGTGTGACAGTCGGGTGGGGCTGGCATGCTATTTTATGAAAAATGGTTATAATCAGATTTCTACGGAACGTCAGATAGAAAAAAAGAATTTGGAATCACCAGAACCAGTTTCTGCCTATTATGGATTCCATCAGCGTGATTATGATTATGATGAGCTTGAGAGAAATCTTTTGAATCAGGATGGAATTACAAAGGAGACGCACAGAGAGGAGATTGTCAAAGAGCCGGAATCTGCCGGAAAAAAAGAAATTACTGTAGAAGAATTGCAGAGTTTGATGGCTGGAAATCCGCAATTGCAGCAGGAAATTGCCAGCTTATTACAAAAAATGAACGGTGAGGATAAATAAAAGCAGGAAGAGGCGGGCAATAACTATTCGCAAAACAAGTATTTTGCGAATAGTTATTGCCCGCCTTTGGATATATAAGAACGAATGTTCTTCCACTCTGCTTTAGTTGTTTTTTCTTAATAGCTCAGACAATACTGCGCAATAAAATGCGCAGTAAAAGAAAAAGAGAAATATATACAATGTGAATGCGGATCTGAATCAAGATTTCTGCACAGTTTCTAAGATGATATGCATCGTACAGATCTGTTTTATCACACAGTTGTATGTATTCCGTTTACATTAATATTTTCGTTTGAGTCCATAGGGATCACCAGACATTTCTGCCCATCAATTATCTGAGATTTGATTTGTGCGGCCTTTTCTGGCTTCACATGTAATACGACATCATAGGTCTTTACTTCGAATCTGCGTTGGTCAACTACATTTTCTGCATAGAGCTTTGCTTCGCCGACCTTTTTTTCATATTCGTGTTCTGCTTGCGTAATTTTTTCTTCAGATATGCCGCTGTCATTTAAGATCTCTTTGATCGTTTCTTTGGAAAGCTCCAGGGGTTCCGGTTCTTCATTTTTTCCAGTGGTATCTGTATGGATAGTAATTTTTTCCTGTATTTTATCATGAATCTCTTTGATTGTTTCATAACTGCTCTCTTCCCCCAGAGCGTCTTCCAAAATCGAGCGGAATATTTCTTTCTGTTCGGTTGCTGTCATTTTTTTGTCACAGCCTAAGACGCCTTCTATTAATTCGACCGGAGGTTCTTTCGCATTTTTTGTATAAAAAAGAGCTGCATGGATATCCGTACTGCGTTCTGTAAAAGCAGGAAATATAAATCCGGCATCTGGAACACCGACGACCCAATCACGTAGACGAAGACCGATTTCATTGGATTCTTCCAGATAACCGAGCCCGGGTTTGGATAAAGTGACCGGGCAGATTGCGCAGAGCAGATATTCATAGATTTCTTCTGATTCATCTAGGTTTCGATGATCTTTGGTTTTGAGTGGAACATCATAAGCATCGTGAAAGATCAAGATCAGATAATTACCAGCATAGTAATAGTTTTCTATGATCAAGTCATAAAATCGTTCTAACAATTCTTCATTTTTTAGTTTACTTTCACGCAATCCCAGCAAAAATTGTTGTTTTCCACCCTGCGCTTCCTCCGTCAACGGAAATTCCAGTTCCAGAAGATTATTTCCGGCAGTACCGGATAGTACTTTTTTGGCAAGCTCCAGATATTTAAAAAATTCTTCTTCGTCCAGGTTCAAAAAGGTTTTTCCCAGGCGGGTTACGCGGTTATGTTCACCGTCTACATAACAGCCGCACATGCGTGTAAAAGTACAGCCTTCTTTTTTTAGGCGTCGTTTGATTTCTAATATTTCTTTTTTGTTCAAAGCATTTTCCTCTGTTTCTTTTTTATTTTTGTTACAGCACAGATATTCACGCTGTATGGTCTTATTATACACGCTGCAAAAGACACAGGCAAATCATTTTTATGAAAATATTGGAATTTCATTGTATTATTTAGCGGTTTTATGCTAAAATAAATAAGAAATGGAAAAATGGAAGGAGAAGCTTTTATGAATGAAAAATTATACAAAGCAATTAATGCAACTGCCGTTTCCAGTCTGGTGCTGGGAATCTGTGTACTTGCAACCGGTATTGTATCGGGAGTCTTGCTGATCATTAATGGTGCAAGACTGCTAAAACACAAATCTGTTATTTTATTATAAATGACAAGACTGCATAAATACAGATGGCCTGCAGTTTTTAAAAGCCAGCAGCCTGTTGTGTATCCGACAGGTTACTGGCTTTTGCATTCGTTCAAATCGTCTGCAGTTTTTCAGCGCTTTTTACTTTTTCGGTAATAAAATCCCGTACCTGATCCCGTTCAATTCCAAGTATAAAAGCAAATTCTCCGTATAAGTGTTCTTCAGCAAGATGAAAATATTTTTCATCTGATGCGGTAATCTTTTTTCCCTCGGCAATGCGGGCCTGCATCCGGAAATATATGGTTTTGATAATACGGATCAGTTCCCGGCAGTCACATTTACGCAAGGTTTCTTTATACTGGGTTTCGCGCTGCTTTTCATCTTTTACCCAAATAGGTTCCAAATCCGGAATTTCATCAAGAAGCTGCAATATGCATGCTTTTTGGATGAGGGGCCGCATCACATTTTTCGAACTGTCCACAGGTGTAAAAATCTGGCTATCCTTTTTATAATAAGGAACAAGTGTATAATAGATCCGTTCCTGGGGAATCCCCGGTATGTCCAGTGGTCCGATTTCCTGGATCCTGCAGACACCGTTACTTCCGTAAATCACATAATCATTTTTTTGAAACATAGACATTCCTTCCTTTCTGTCAAGTGAAAAATCTGGTGTCAACCTTATTCTACCAATTTATTTTTGACAATGTAAATACTTTTTATGCAGGAAGCGAATATTTCGTGATTTTAACCGATAGCAAGGGGATAAAACTTGTGCAAATTGCCTACAATTTACGTGCATTGTTTGCGGCAGGTTTCCAAGAGTTTACAATAAACATCAGGAAAGGATCTGCCCGTCTGCTGACAAATTTGTACAACGGAATCATACTCTGGATAAATGCGCTGGCTTCCGTTCAGATCGCAGAGCTTCACGCGGATGTCTCCAAAACTTGTCTGGAGTACTTTCGTACTGCGCGGCAGGATCGAACGTTCCATTCGTTGTCTTCGGATACCTATGGTGGTTGTCTGGGTAAAAACAATATGTTCCAGTTTTGGTATATCTGCTTCGCAGCAGATGATATTTAATTGGTAAGCCGGCCTGTTTTTTTTCATATAAATCGGAAAATAATGAACATCTTTGGCGCCGGCCTGCATCAGGCAATCCATAACATATCCCATCATTTCACCTGTGCAGTCATCCATGTTTGTTTCCAGTTTATAGATGGTATCTTCTTGAAGAGAAGATGCTTGTACGCTGTTTGTTTCAATCAGCATAGCACGCAAAATACTTGGACGATCATAGGTACGTTTTCCTCCTCCCAGTCCGGTACGAAGAATACGGAAGTGTTCCGGAAGCTGTTCTCTGGTACGGATGGCGGCTGTAATAGCAGCACCGGTCGGGGTGACAAATTCACCCTGCGTATCGGTAATTCGAAGCGGAATTTGATAAGTTTGCAAGATATTTGCTGTTGCAGGAACAGGAACTGGAAGTATGCCATGCTGACAGCGGATCGTACCCGCTCCTTCATACAATACAGGAACAATGACGTCTGAAATTCCAAGATTATCCAGACATACAGCTGCAGACAAAATATCTACAATAGAGTCGACAGCGCCTGCTTCGTGAAAATGCACTTCGTTAATGGAAGTGCCATGTGCCTGAGCTTCTGCTTCACCGAGAATCTGAAAGATCTTTACTGCAATTTGTCTTGCACGGTCTGTCATATCTGCTTTTTGGATGATGGATAGAATCTCAGACAGACTGCGATGTTCATGCGTGTGATCGTGCCGATGCCCGTATCCATATGAGGTATGTGACGTTTCCTGGTGATGCATGGCATATGCATCATCTGTATGATGTGCAGATTGTGAAGTTTGCGGATGCAGATACGCCATATCATGGTCATGATTTTCGTTTTCCAGAATAACATGAAAGTCGCATACGTCCAGACCGGCTTTTTTTACCCGGCTAACTTTTACAGAAAAACCCTGAACCGGAAGGCTGTTTAACACATTTTCCAGAACAGACTGGTCAGCGCCGAGATCAAGAAGTGCAGCAACCATCATATCACCGCTGATTCCGCTGTAGCATTCTAAATATAATGAGTTCATACCGGATTCCTTTCAAGTAAAGTGGTTTTGATTATATAAATTGTTCCGTATCTCTTTCAAGTTCGGATAACAGTTGCTCCCTGCGTGTTCCGATCAAGAGCTGGCTGTTATAACGCGTGTATCGTTCGCTTGGATGTTCAGCTAAAAAAGCAGAAGATTCTATGCCAATTGTCAGATCGGTAATAAAAACAACCATTTCCTGACCACCTGCGAATGCCTGTTCCATAAAATCAAACGCATGTTCCAATGCGATACCAGCCGCAAGCTCTGTCTGCTCCAGAACTTCCTGCTGAAGGTCGAATCCAGACCTTGCATAAGCAAAAGCTTCTTGTGAACCCATTCCATTTTCGGGAATGCTGTTTTTTAATTCTGTAAACAGCCATTCTTTATTTTTGCATTGCGTTCGGTTTAATAGATTTCCTTTTTGTTCTAATGAAAACTGTTCTTCTTCCTGTTTGAGCAATCTCGAATAGCAAATGCGGGAATCTTTTGCATCAGATAATTCGCTGCGGTATTTTTTTAAAAACGCATACCACAAATCTGTCCGCTCCTTTTCTGCGGCTGCCCGGATAAAATAATTTGACAGACCGTCAGAAAGTAAATTCGTAACACTTAAACGTTCGTCAAAAGCAGCGCGGCTGATGCGCGCAAATACTTGCGGACGGGTATTTCCAGTCAGAATATCCGAAATGCCATAATCATCCTGATATTTATAAAACAGTTCAAAATATGAAGCAGCATCCATTGCAGTTTCTTTGTGATGCAAAAATTCAGAAACAACTGCTTCATTTACAGGAATATGTAGTTCCTCATAGGTTTTCATCAGGCAGCTGAGGTCTTCCCATCCCCGGGCAGTTACAAACTGCATGCCGTCAACATCTGCTTCTACCCGGTAAAAATTGTGCGGGCGCAGTTCCAGGTAACTTAAAATGGCACGATGGATATGTACTGCTTTTGCGTATGCCTTCCATACAGAAACATCAGCTTCTATTTCCAGATATCGGACCCGGTCCAGTGTTACCATATCAAAATTCCGCACAGACCGGTTATATTCCGGAGGGTTTCCTGCGGCGGCAATGATCCAGCCTGCAGGTATGGACTGGTTGCCAAATGTCTTACATTGTAAAAACTGAAGCATCGTAGGGGCTAAAGTCTCGGAAACACAGTTGATCTCGTCAATAAACAAAATGCCTTCGCGCAGTCCGCTGTCGCGCATTTTTTGATAGATACTGGCAATAATCTCGCTCATCGTATATTCTGTAACAGAATAAGTATGGCCAAGAAAAATTTCTTCCTTTATATAAGGCAGTCCGACAGCGCTTTGCCTGGTATGATGTGTAATGGTATAGGAAACGAGAGCAATCCGGCATTCTCTGGCAATTTGTTCCATGATCTGTGTTTTGCCGATGCCGGGAGGCCCGATCAGAAGGATTGGCCGCTGCCGGATTGCAGGAATACGGTATGTACCGGTTTCGTCTTTTGCCAGATATGCATGTACAGTATTTTTAATCTCTTCTTTCGCCTGTCTGATATTCATAGTTTCCTCCCGTGCGTGACCTGTGCAGGGCCAAATTCTTCCGGTTCCAACTGAAGGCGCATGGCCCATGGCGGAACCTTGGATGTATCATAATCGCCCAAAAATAAAAATGCAGTTTGATATGCCGGGCGATTTTTAGGATAAGTGCCCTCTCCATCGGTAAAATACAGCAGTCCACCAAGATTTTGTAAAATATGTTGTTTGATTAAGCTGTTGACATAAGCAAATGCCGGGCGAAAATCCGTCCCGCCGCCTCCAAGCAGGGTAAACTGGCCAAGAAATTGTTCGCTCTGATCCAAATGACAGATTTCCTGGTCGGAACGCACACGATCATCGCATTGCAGGATGTGGATTTTGCAGGAAGTAAAAAAATGTTCCCGTTGATGCAAAATCTGAAAAGTTTCACGTAAAAAGTTTTTAACCAGATCTCCGCTTGTGGAATCGCTGGTGTCTATTACGATTACAAATTCCTGTATCTTTTTGATTTCCCTTGTTTCCAGAGATTCGATTAAAGGCAGATTGCCGTAAAGGCGAAGTCCGTATGTATAATAATTCAGGTCAAATTCATCCGGGTCTGCATGCAGTTCTTCCCTCAGAACCGAAAACTTTCTTAAAAAATCACAATAGCTCCGCCTGCTGCGTTCAGCTTTGATCTTTGCTGAAAACAACTGACTTTTATCGTCTGAGCCACTGCCGTGCAGTTCCTGCTGCATGTGCGTCTGTCTTGCAATTTTTTCCCATCGTTTTTTTGCATTTTGATGAATAGATGCCCGTGCGTTCTCAAATGGCCAGTATCGGTGATCATCTGTATAAAACTCTGTCTGAAGAGATATGCGTACGGGTTCTTCTAATTGTATCAGCTGCTGGTAAATAACCGATGCACTGATATAGGAACATTCATCCTTCAATTTTTTATAAACCTGGCTGCGCAGCCAGGACAATATCCGTTTTGTGGAAGCATTTTCCATATGGTCAATGGTAAATTCCACCATAATATCGCAGGCAAGATTCCAAAGTGGGCGTTCCCGGCGGCCCATCATCCATAAATGGGAAAAGATACAATGCAAAATGCTATGCAGACAGGCCCGTGCTAAAAATTTTGGATTGTTTTGAAATACTCGCAAAACCTGTTCGGAACTATAACACAAATACACTCCATCTGTCGCTAATGTATGAAGGGAATCATCTGCTTTTGGAATGAGCGAAGAAAGGGCAAGATGAAAAAATCGCAGATCCATATATAATTCCTGCTTTGTAAAGTCAAGTATTTTAACAGCCATTTCATTTTGCCATTCTGTTTGTGTTTTTTTATGAGCCATTTCATTCTATGTCCATCCTTATTCGATTCTGTAAATTGTTTTTCAGAAATATTTCATGCTAAAAATCGTCAAATTCATATCGTTTCTGCTTTCCGGATTGGATAAACGTCTGTTTCCAGCGCAGCATAGATGCATTTCCTTCGCTCCATCCCGCTTGCGCGGCAAGAGATAATAAGTATCGGATCATCTGGCTGGTTAATAGGTTTTCCTGAAACATAAATGCAAGATCCTCAAGTTTGCGTTCCCGGACCAGTTGTTCGCAAAGTGGCTGGCCGTGCGTCAAAATGTAACTGGCATATTGCTGTTTTGCGGAAGGCATCAGGCGGTATGGATATCTTATCCGGCAAAAAGCAAGATGACTTAGCGTTTGTTCAGATTCATCCATACAAGCTTTAGAAAAAATCTGGTCATATTGTGCAAAATCTATGGTTCCTTCTGAAAAACACTGTCTGGCGCGAAAGCCTTCACCGATAATTTTGCGACCAAATATATGTGCAGGTGCAATTTCGTCATATGCTTCGTAAAATTCAGGATAAAAAACAACTGCTTCAGGTTCTTTGCTTTGTATACGGTTTTTTCCGAAAAAAGAAACTTCCATATCCCAGGAAATTTGTGCGAGAGCCTGGCGCAGCCCGCTGTTTTCATCGGGATCACATAGAAGGAACATCTGATGCAGATGATCACAATTCATAAAAGCGTCACTTCCAATGGATCGAAGCTTGTCTGAAAACCAGAGTACGGATAAATGCCTGCAATTATAAAAAGCATAGTCACCAATTTTCTGTAATGTATCTGGCAGACGTATCACTTGCGGATAATTGCCGCAAAATTCCGTCAATACCATATGCAGGGTATCCAGATCCGCAATCTGATATTGATTCGGCAGGTGACAGTCAGGTGCAAAACAATAGCTGCCAAGTTCTGTAACCGGATATCCTGCAATCTGTGCCGGAAGCTGCAGTACTGGAAGCTTGGAAAAAACACGAAGAATCTTTGCGCTTTGGGAATCTGTTTTTTCCCAGAAAATGCGGCAGCTCTGCTCTTCGATCTGCATAATTGCCAGTTCCTTTCTATTTTCGCTGCTTCTGGCAGCATCATTTTGATGCATGCCAGTGAAAATGTATTTCAAGTATAGCAGAAAATGGTACAATGTGCAAGCTTTAAAAAAAGAATATTTAAAAATCCCCCTGAAACAAAACACCTTTGCGTTTTGTTTCAGGGGGATTTTTAATATGTTCCTGTTGCTATCCAAGTTTGCGGATATTATGAATCAACTCATTGGAAACAGAAGTTACGTGATCCGTCGCGTCACGGCACTTGGAAATAATCTGTTCAAAATGATATACATTTTCAAGCGTCGTTTTTGCGCTTTCTTCATTCTCATTTGAGAAATCTGCGACATCCTGCACTTTTGATAAAATCGAAGTTTTATTATCATTCAGGATGCGGACATCTGATTCAATGCCGCTGATGGCATTTGCAACCTGGCTGACTTCTGTTCGTAAGGAATCGAACAGGCTGCTTGTAAAATTAATTTTCTCGGTCTGTTCGGCAAAGGATGTCGTAACCTTTTGTGTAATTTCAACACTGAACTGGGCATTGTCGATCAATTCATTAACGCTTTCATTGATCTGTTCAGTGGATTCCTTGGACTGATCCGCAAGCTTTCTGATTTCTTCTGCAACAACAGCAAATCCTTTTCCTGCTTCTCCTGCCCTGGCAGCTTCAATGCTGGCATTTAAAGCGAGCAGGTTCGTCTGGTTTGAGATGCTGGCAATGATTTCTGTTGCCGTGCGGATGTTCATGGCTGACTTGTTGGTCAGTTCCGTCTGTTCCCGGACTTTTTCAATGGATTCACTGTTTTCCCGGTTTAATTTAATCAATTCTGAAATATAGGTTTCTACAGATTGATTGCATTCCTGCATTGTGTCGGCGCTTGCCGTCAGATTCTCCACATTGGAGGAAATATGTTCAATTTCCTGGCTGACAGAGTCCAATTCCGAAGTAATCATCTGCATCCGGTCAGCCTGTGACATAATATTTTCAGAAATGGCATTGACGTTGCTGCTCATGTCCTCTTCTGCTGTTGTCATTTCAAGAAACAGGCTGTTAAAGCTTTCCGTAACTTCGCCTAGTTCTGCCGTGGCATGCTCAATCGACGAAATGACTTTCGCATAAGAAACTGCTATTTCATTCACAGTCTGCATAATTTCGCTGACTTTGCCGTTGTTCTGGCTGACTGGTACTGACAGGTCATCCAAAGACACGGTACCGTCGGCGATATCGGATACATTTGATAAAAATTTATGTACTACATCTGCCGCGATTTTTGCTACAATCAAGGACGCAGCGTATCCAATGAAAGCACCGACACAAATCAATATGATACCGAGCATACTGCTCTTTGATACAAGAATGGTTATCAAAGCCGCCCAGACACCAACAGCCAGAACCGGCAGGCTGATAATGACTGCCAGCGCTGTCAGCAATTTTTTCTTTTGTTCCTGATCCATCTGCATATTCTTCCATCCTCCATGCTGAAAATTAGATTGCCTGCCAGACTGCCCTGGTACAGACTCCTAATACTATAATAAATAGAATATCGTCCGTTGTCAATGGATTCTATTTTAAAATTTTAAAAAAATTTGTATCCTGGGCAAAATTACTTATTTCATATAGAATCAGCGTTTCATCCGGGTGGATTTCCCGGATCAGTTCGGAAACAGGCTTATTAAAATACCGGAAATCGATCATGGAGATCTGTGCATAGTCAGCCATAAGAAATGGAACCAGGCTGTTTGCAAAGGAATCTTTTATTAAGAGCAGCGTCCTTTGATTCTGGCTGTTTTTCATATGGATATCGATCCTGCCGAAGTTTCCGCCGAAATAGACAGCATATTTATCTTTTGTATCCAGTTTATCCAGGTCATAAATCGTATCGTGGCTTTTTCCATCAATCGTGACGGCAGCTTCCGGTACTTTGGACGGCAGGTTAAAATGATCCGGCTGCGCACGGAAATCCGGTGCTTTGGAATAGAGTGTGCCAAAAAAAGCATCACTTGCACATTCTGGTGCGAACTGTGCAAGAGGAGCTGCTGTGCGGTTATGTATTTTGGACCAGGCTGTGTATGCCTGATAAGCGCCGTCCATCGTCCAGTGATGGTCTGTCTTAAAAAACAGCTGGCCAGCCTGCTGTTCTGGTCTGAATAACGGACGCAGGTCGGACAGGCCAGCCTGCTGGAGTATTTGTCCGGCCTGGGTATACAGTTTGTCAGCCTGATATAAGACAGCATTTGCAGGAAGCAGATCTGCCAGAACATAGCCTTTGGATGGTACCGGCAGAAAACAGACGTCCGTTTGATAAGAACAGGCAAATTGTTCGATACTGCGCAGATTGTTAGCGTAGCGGGATTCAGACAAATGGCTGTCCAGTACGCGTTCAAAATAATAGCCGTCTTTTCCAAAGTAGACACCGCCTATATCCTGAAATCCGACAGCACGCTGCAGAGCAGTCGCAAACTTCATCCAAAGGTCGCGCCCCGCAAACTGGTCGCTGGCGCCGTCAGTCAGATTCTGCTGCATGGAAGTATCAAGAAAACTGGAAACCGCAGGCGGCTGAAATGTCGTCAGATAGCGGTTTTCATTTTCTGAATAGGTACGCTGCGGCAATGCAAATAATAAGATGCCGCCCAGCGCGAACAGCAGCATGGATAAGATAAAAAATATAACAGAAGATGTTTTTTTCGCTTTCATATCCGTTCTTCTTTCTTAAGTGAAATCTGTCAATTCCATTAAAACCTGAAATATAAGAATGGATTGTAACTTCCGCTTACAAGCATAGCCATGCTTAGCAGCAATATGGTCAGGCACCAGATACTTTTCAGCCAGAAGGCAGCAGCTTCTCCTATACGGCCGGAAATAATTTCCAGCAGGCGGACAGAGGCTTTTTTCATCAGCTGCGTAGAGGCAAGTATCAGAATGAGCAGAAAAACCGCATGGGTGCTCCATTCATAAAGCGCCAGCTGGTTGACGGCTGGTGTACCGATGCCTGCCAGCAGCTTCAGGTAATTTTGCAGTCGTGACAGATCGTCGCAGGCAAAAATTACCCAGCCAAGTACAATCCAGAATAACGCATAAATATGCTGCAGGACAGATGGCAGGCGGTGTAACAGCTTTAGGAGGAATGATTTTTCCAGTACAAGCAGCAGAAAAAAATACAGTCCCCATAGTATAAAATTCCATCCGGCGCCGTGCCACAATCCAGTCAGAAACCAGACAATCAGCAGGTTTAAGATCTGCCTTCCTGCTCCGCAACGGTTGCCGCCCAGCGGAATATACAAATATTCACGGAACCAACTGCCCAGTGTGATATGCCACCGCCGCCAAAATTCTGTAATGCTTTTTGCCTCATAAGGATACCGGAAGTTTTCCGGAAAATGAAATCCAAACATTTCCCCAAGCCCGATCGCCATATCTGAATAGCCGGAAAAATCAAAATAAATTTGAAAGGTAAAGGCAAATGCACCGAGCCATGCAAGTGACATGGAAAGGTCGGCAGCTTTCAGTCCATAAATTTCATCCCACAATGCTCCGATTTGATTGGCGAGCAGCACTTTTTTTCCAAGTCCAAGCAAAAAACGCTGCATACCCGCCGCACAGAGGGAAAAAGATGTCCGGCGGGTGTGTACTTCCTGCTGTACGTCGCTGTAACGGACAATCGGCCCTGCGATCAGCTGCGGAAACATGCAGACATACATGCCGAAGGAAATGATGTTATGCTGCGCTTTGACATTTCCGCGATAAACATCAATCGTATAGGACATTGTCTGGAAGGTATAAAAGGAAATCCCGATCGGCAGGGCGAGTCCCAGCAGCGGGATGTCTCTGCCCGTCAGTGAGCCGATGTTTGACAGAATAAAATCGGTATATTTAAAAAAGCATAAAATTCCCAGATTGCCAACAACCGAAACAGCCAGGACGATTCTGCCTGCAGTATATTTTTTGCCGTTTCTCTCAAAAAACTCCAAAAGTCTGCCGTTACAGTAATCAAAAACCGTGGAGAACAGCATAATCGTAATATATTTAGGCTCACCCCATGCATAAAACAGCAGGCTTGCCAGCAGCAGAAAGAAATTACGCAGCCGTTTCGGACACAGATAATAAAGGATCAGGACTGCAGGGAAAAAGATGCATAAAAATACGATACTGCTAAATACCATACCCCTGATCTCCTTTTATTGAAAACTTGACTCAAATGCTTTTTGCACCAGGCCATTTTTGGAACTGATGATCAGTGCGACATAGTTGCCTTCTCTTGTGACAACTGCCTTTTCCGTCATGCTGACCTGTGCAGGGTCATATTCCTGAAACGTTCCTTTACGGTTTTTGACATGCTCATGCAGTGCCTGCATCATGGAAGATGCATCACTTTTATCCTTTAGCCGGATTACAGCGATTTCCTCGGCAGTGCCTTCCGTTGCATATGCATAAAAATAGGAATCTACCAGGTCATAGCTTAAATCACTCAGATAAGTAAAATTAAGTTCCGCCTGTTCATCCTCACTGGATGTTTTTGTCATTTCCGGCAGTGTCGTATCTGCAGAAAGCATCGTTTCCTGCAGCTGTGTGATAGATACAGCCGGATCCGGTGTATCTTTTGCGTCTGTACTGCCGCAGGCGGCTGCCATGGTAAGCATTGCTGTCAGCAGTACACAGCGGATGTATTTTTTCATAGTTTTAAACCTTTCTGTATATAGTTTATATTTACAAAGGATAATCAAGAACGAACTGGTATCCGTATGACCACAAGATCCTGGCTGCCAGTCAGCATTTGCTGCTGACTGGCAGCAGGAAGGGTATTTAACCAACGACCTTTTCCACTTCTACTGTTTCAGATACGGCAACATCCCGTGCATTACTGTTGTTTTCTTCATCCTGACCGCCTTCTGACGGGGTATCGGTACCGAAGGCTTTGCTGACTGCCTCCACCATTTTCTTTCCTTCTGGCGAGGATTCGTCAAATACAGATTCTTCCATATCACCATAATTGCGGATAAAGATGCCCAGAATATACTGATCGTTTTCATCCTGATACCACATACCACCAATGTTATAGTTTTCAAAGCCTTGCATGGAAGACAGGGCCATATTCATTTGGTTCACCAGTAAGTCAGCAATCGGAAGCTCTTCCCTGCTAAGCGATTTTTTAAATTTGTAATAAGCGGAAGATTTTTTCTTATCCAGTGCTTTTTTGATTTTTGCAGGAACTTTGTAGATATCTGCCAGTTCCTTGCTGCTTTGCACTGCATAGGAATATTTTATGCCTTTGGCGGCCGGAAGGGCGGAATCATCCCAATCGTGGGAATTTCTGGATATTTCATCCGTCATATTGAAGTTCTGATACTGACATCTGCCGGAGACATCCGAGTAGACATCCACCTGATACCATTCCTGATCATCCAGCTGGACCATATCCCAGGAATGATATTCATTATGTACAATATGGCAGTCCATGCCGAGCATATTCATAAACAGGCGGAATGTGGTTGCGTAACCGACGCATACGGTGCTTTGGCCAGATAACGCCCCATGTGGTGTAAATGCGCTTGTATTGCTTCCGGGAAGCGTGACGGAGGAACCGTGGCCCTGGCCGACATTTTTAAACATCCACCGGTAAACAGCCAGTTCTTTTTCATAATCGCTCATGCCGTCTTTAATGACTTTTTTTAGCACATCAGAAGCCATCTTCAGGGTTTCTTTATCTTCCTCGTCAAGCGCGCTGTCATCTCCGTTTTTGTATGCGTCTGAGATATGCGTTGTACTGCGGATCTCGTATTGATTTCCTACTTTGTAGCCATCCTCCTGGTACGTATTTTCTTTTTCCTCTTCCTTTGCCTGACGTTCCAGCTGGTTGTCTATGAATTTATTTACCTTCCGGTTTTGGGAGGCAGATTCATTGGCCTGGTAAATATTCAGGCCCAGACTGGCGATCAGACACCCGGAAAGTGCAACAGAAACTACTGCTTTTGCAGCTTTGCCGCCATTTTTTTTTCTGTTTCTGGAAACTTCTGCTTCGTTCCGTTCATCGTTCATGTTAGCATTCCTCCTATACTTTTCTGCCAGTGGCAGAGTATCTCTACTTAATATAGACGTAAGTTCCGGCAGAAAAGTTTCATATTTATTTTAAAATTAATCAGTTTCTGCTGCAGCGTTCCTCTTTTTTTGCCTGGTATATATCTGCATAAAAAGGATACCGAGAAAAAGTACTGCGATGGAAATCAGCTGTGAGGTGGACAGGCCGCCCCACTCTCCGCGGAAATCATTACGGAAAATCTCAATAAGGAATCTGCCAATACTGTACAGGATCATATACATGGCACCGACCATGCCATCTGTCTTTGTTTTGGAAGAATACCAGAACAAGATGCCAGCGATCAGAAAATTCCCGGCGCTTGATAGCAGCTGGGTTGGAAGCAAAGGTACATGATTTGGTGCAAAATTGGAGTGGGTATATACAATATGAAGCCATGAATCAGTCTGTCTGCCATAACAGCACCCTGCAAAGAAGCATCCGATTCTGCCAAAACCCTGTGCGACAGAGACGGACGGCATTACAAGATCAAAATACTGCCGAAAGGCAACCTGTTTTTTTCTGCAGTAAAGATAGCTGAATAAGACTCCAAAAATAATACCGCCATAAACAACATAGCCATTTTTAAAATTCCACACGATGGAAGGATCTTCTACAATCTGCGGGATGCTGACCAGATAATATAACAGCCTTGTTCCGATGACAGCGCCTGCAATCGAACAAAGCAAAATGCCCCATAAAATGTCTTCGCTCAGATTTTTTTTCTTTGCACGGGTACAGCAGATCAGATAAGCTGCTGCAAATCCGATGCCAATCATCAGCCCATACATATGAATGGTGACCGGGCCGATTTTAATATCATTTAACATATTTGTTTTCTCCTGTCAGATTTGTTGATAAAACCCGGTCCGGACGCTGTAATTGTGTCATCCAGATCGGGTTTTTAACCTTGCTGCATAGATCATGGATACATGATCCTTATTTGATTTTAAAAGTAACTGTTTTCTTATTCCCTGCCTGATCCGTAACAGATAATCGATATGTCCCTTTTTTGGATACCTTTTTTCCTGAACGGATGGATGTTCCATTCAGGGTTGCTTTTTTGATGCCGCTGCCTTTGTCTGAAAAACGGATGGTGCAGGTACCGTTGTAGCTTTTTCTGTCTTTGACACCGCTTATGGAAGGCTTTGTAGTGTCAATACGGAATTTTATGCTGCTACTGTTCCCATTGATATCTGTCGCAGTGATCCGGTAAATCCCTTCTTCAGAAAGGAACAGCTGGTTGGACGATGTTTTTTCGCCATTGACATCTACACTGTTCAGCAAATTTTCACAAGCAATGGATACGGACACGCCTGTATTATAAGCTTTTCCGTTGACAACGCCTGTATATTCCGGTGTTGTTAAAGAATTAGAGGTCTGAAAAAGCGCATAGAGACGTTCTGTCTGGTCCATCTTTTTCATATCCCATATTACAGTTTTGCCGTCTTCCTGAATGGAACCATTGGAATCTGTGACAGCATATGGGAATGTGATTGTCATAATGACATCCAGGTTCTGCATTTCAGCGATGAATTTCCCCATTGCTTCCTGGTCAACACCGGATGCCGGATCCAGCAGCTGCTCCAGTTCTTCCGCAATGCCGGAAACCATCTCGTTTTCTTCTTCCAATGGCATAAAGATTTTTGATCTTGTATAATAATTCTGATTGTAAGTGACAGATACGATTTCAGAATTAGAACTCATCTGCTCGTACTGTGCAAGATCTTTAAAATCCATTTTCAAATGAAACATCTTATGGAGAACGCCGTCAACGTCCTGATCGGACAGCGTGATTTCTGCCTGCGGATAAAGCGCCTTATAATAAGAAAGAACTGCTTCATCCGATAATTCTCCGATCAAAGCATCCCAGAGGTCTTTTTGTACAGAAGCAGTTTCTTCATAATGGCCGGAACCATTTTCCTTAAACTGAATATTCGTATGGTCTGAACATCCTGTCAGCAGCATTGCTGTCAGCGTAATGACCAGAAACAGGCTGAATCTTTTTTTTACATGCATGACAGTTCCTCCCTTATTGATATTTTATCTATAATAACACAATTTTAACCAGTCTACAAGACTTTTTTTGTTTCTTTTCGCTAAGGAACGTTACAGTTCACACCTGTCCAAAAAGCAGGACAGCTGCGAACTGTAACGGCATCCAGCCCATGGAAAGTTCGCCTTCGGCGAAGGGCTGGATGCTTGGCAGGCCACATTTTTTGGTCTTGTCCAAGCAGCAAGTGCTTGAACAAGGTGTGAACAGTAACTAAGGAACTGCCTAAAAAATGCAGGAAAATCTTTCATAAAAATAAAATCATGACAATTTTCCTGCATAATTTACAAATGATTTCATTCTGCGCCGGTGCTTTCTTCGATCAGATGAGATAATGGCTGAAAGAAATATCCCATACCTTCCCATTTTGTCAGCAGTTCATCTAAAATTTCCCCGTTTGTCTTAGACGTACTGTGAAGCAGTACAATTGCACCTGGATGGATACGTCCGGTCAGCTTTGCAAAAGCTTCTTCATGAGAGGGCTGCTGGTCTTCATACCAGTCTACATAAGCCAGGCTCCAAAAAAAAGTATGGTAGCCAAGCTCTTTTGCCATCTTTAAATTTACGGCACTGTATTTTCCCTGAGGCGGACGGTAATAATGTGACATTTCTTCTCCGGTGACTTGTTTGAATAAAGCAGCATTGTCATCCAGTTCTTTTTGGAAGGATTCCAAAGTTGCAATCGAAGACATATCCGGATGGTGATAAGTATGATTGCCGACCGCGTGGCCTTCCGCAATCATCTGTTTTGCAAGTTCCGGGCTTGATTCCAGAAAATGCCCTACGACAAAAAAGGTCCCTTTGGCTTTATGCTTTTTCAAGGCTTTTAAAATCGATGCTGTATTGCCGTTTTCATAGCCGCAGTCAAATGTCAGGTAAATGACTTTTTCTTTGGCATCACCGACATAGTAGGCATCATATTGCTGCAATTCCTGCGCAGTTACATTTCCGGAAGGCTGCTGTTGGGAACCGTTTTCACCAAATCCAAGCCCCCAGTTATCCGCCTGTGGTACGATAGCGTATGTACTCTGCCATTGTTTTACGCCTGACGCAGTCGTACGTCCGGCCCAAAATGCGGCTGCAAGTATACAGATAGCCAGGAATGCATATCTTTTTTTCTGTTTCATGGTTTTCCCATAATCCTGTTCTTATTTTATATATATGCCTTTCGGATTGCTTTTATGCAACAAGCAGCCAGGAAATCATTGGTATAAAACCATTTGTTTCCTGGCCGTCTGTGTTATGGATAAATTTTTTTCTTTTGCTGATGGGAAATAAGCCGGATATAAAAATTCTTCGGCAGAAAACGTCCCAACAGCACAGCCGCTTTTATATGCACGGCAGGTATAATAACAATTTGTCGCTTTTTCATCTGTTTTAAGGCGTATTCAGCGCAAAAGCTTGCCCGGATGCCCTTCAGCCTGAATTGTACATTTGCAACTTGGTTGAACTCGGTATCCACCGGTCCCGGGCACAGGCATCCTACATAGACGTGGCTGCCGCATTCACGCAGTTCCATAGCCGCTGCCTGTGTCAGGCTTGCCACATAGGATTTTGTGGCATAATAGACAGCCATATATGGTCCGGCAGGAAGCAGGCCGGCGCAGGATGCAACATTTAACAAATAGCCATGATCCGCTTTCTGCATTTTCTGAAGGATACATTTTGTAAAAAAATGGACGGCCCGCACATTAAGATCCAGCATTTGCAGCTCCTTGTCCAGGCTGCCAGTCAGAAACGGCCCGCAGTCTCCGATTCCGGCGTTATTAATAAAAATTTCTATGTTTTTATCTGCCAGTTGCTGCCAGATCTGTCTGCAGGTTTTAAGGCTTGTCAGATCTGCAGGGATAATTTCACATTCGGTCTCAAGCTGTCTGGCCAGATTTTCCAGACGTTTTTTTCTTCGTGCGATTAAGATCAGGGGATAGCCCTGTCTGGCCAGATTTCTGGCAAACGCTGCGCCAATGCCGGAGCTTGCGCCTGTAATTACTGCATATTTTTTCATAACTCCTCCTTTTTTTGTTCCTGTCCGGTATCTATTTTACAAAATTCCCGGATGTCGTTTGCGACTTCCCGGATACACCAAATCTGATGGTCAAATGCACCTGCTTCGTAAAATGTTGTCAGGATCATGCCGATAGGAATAGCAATAATCATCCCGATAACACCTTTGATTTTATACCCGATAAACATAAAAAATAGTGTCGTAAACGGATCCAGTCCGACGGACTCACCGACCAGCTTGGGCTGGATCAGCTGATGGACGACTAACGATACTGCATATAAGATCAGCATTCCGACTGCAGTCGGTAAATTTCCGGAAAAAATTTTGACCACAGCCCAGGGAATCAGAACGGTTCCGGTGCCAAAAACAGGAAGCATGTCCAAAAACGCAATTCCAAAGCCAATCAGCCAGGCATAATTTACCCGCAGGATCATCAGGCCAACCATAATAACAAGATAGATCACAAGCATTATTTTAAATTGGGCTTTGAAATATCCGCCGACAGCAAGCAGCATATGATCATAAATTAAACGGCTCTTTTCATGTATGGAAACAGGGATATGGCGTCTGCACGCGGTCAGAATGCGTTCTCTGTCCGCAATGAAAAAGTAAGTTGCCAAAAGCCCCATAATTACACTGACCAGAATATCCGGAATGCTGGTTGCGAAACCGCTGATCGCGGAAAATGTCGGTTCTTTGTAATCATCGAACAGGCTGCCCAGCGTATCCTGAAGCACTACGCCCAGTTCAGCCATATCCAGGTTTGTAAAGGCAGGAATACGGCGCAGCAAAGACTGCAGCTGGTCCAGGGCTGCTGCAATTTCAATGCCGGCGTTTTCATACATGGTCGGCAGATAGTCCATAAATCCGCGGATTCCGGCTGCCAGCAGCGCACAGATCCCATAACAGGCAAACACCAGCAGCGCAATCACAAGCACGATCGTTAAAAATGTCCCGTATTTGCGTTTGATCTTTAGTTTTTTTTCCAGGAACCGGACCAGCGGATTTGCAATCAGAGATAAAATAAATCCAATCACAAACGGCATAAAGAAGACCAGCGCCTTGGGCAGGAGAAAGACCAGCACAAAGAAAATCAGGATGCATGCGGCAAAATTGCACAGGATCTTTAAATATTTTACAGATTGCTTCATAAGTATCTTCAATCCTCTCTTTCTTTCAGCTGGCGGGCTGCAGCTGTCAGACCCGTCGTTGGCATAATGGGAGTATAGCATAAAACTGGCCTGCTGCCAATGTCTGTCAGGCTGAATTTTCATGTTTAAGCAATTCTTCATATATATTTTAGACTTTCCTAATGATTCTTTAACATGTATTTGCAAAAGCGATTCTATTGAATAAATGGGAGATCACAGTTACTATACAGATACAAAAGAATTGCTTGCGTATGTCGCATTTGACTAATGCAGTATTTCTTTCTGTAAAAGGCGCAGGATCTGTTTCGGGATTTGTTTTCATCTGCGGCATGCAGACAGCAGTCTGTGAAGGCTGTGCATCAATACTAAGGAGGAAGTATCAAATGGTAACATCACCAATCAGAACAAAAGAGGAAATTGAAAGCATGAAAGAATACTATTTAAAAAGAAAAAGTTACCGTGACTATACATTATTTGTGATCGGGATCAATACCGCGCTCAGGATCAGCGACCTTTTAAACCTGAGATGGCAGGATGTCTATGATACACAAACACGCAGGTATAAAAATCACATTGACATTTATGAGCAGAAAACAAAAAAACATGCTGTGATCGCCTTAAATTCCAGCTGTATGTCAGCATTTAAGCTGCTTAAGAAAAACAAACCGTTTCAACGCTGCGATGAATATATTTTCTGCAGCAATAAGAACCGCTACCAGCCGCTATCCAGAAACCGCGCATATCATATTATCCGGGAAGCCGCTAAAGCAAGCCATGTGGAAGGCAACATCAGCTGCCACTCCCTTCGCAAGACATTTGGATATCATGCGTGGAAAATGGGGACACCAACAGCACTGATTATGAATATCTATAACCATTCCAGCATAGAAATCACAAAGCGCTATTTATCGATTTGCCAGGATGATAAGGATGCTTTGTACAATTCCATGAATTTATGATCTGCTGATCCTGTCAGGGACCAGGATAACATACAAGCACGGCTTTTAGACCCCGAAACAACCTGAAACCAATACACCTGATAAGGCGTCAGCCTATAGCTGGTACAGCGTGAGTTAAAAACGCTGTACCAGCCAGACGAATCAAAACGGCGTGCTGCTGACTGTTTTTGGGAAATACTTACGGCATTCCTGGCAGATCCATGATAATCCTGCGCGCCAGTTCTTCTTCGACCGGAATAGCAAAAATACCTTCTTCATATTCTACAATTTTTCCGATTCCCTGTTGGACAACAAAACGAAGCTTCCCATTTTTGACCTTTTTATCGGTATATAGTTTTTGAACAAGCTCTTCACGGTTGATATAGGATGGAACCGCTACGGGCAGATTTGCTTTTTTCAGCAGCCGGATCACAGCCTCCCGTTCGTTTTGGGTCATATAGCCCAGATAACAGGAAAGCGCTGTTTCAGCAACAAGGCCAATGGAAAGCGCTTCGCCGTGAAGCAGCTGGTAGTCGCTGACAGTCTCAATAGCACGTCCGACCGTATGGCCAAGATTTAAAATCTCGCGCAGCCCGCTTTCCCGTTCGTCTTTCATAACGACGGAATATTTGATCCGGCAGTTTTCCTGTGCGATATGTTTGCATACATCGGGATCAAATGTCAGGATTCTGTCCATATGCTTCTCCAGATAATGAAAAAATCCCTGGTCTGCCAGACATGCATGCTTGATGGTTTCTGCCAGGCCGCTTGCAAGCTGGCGTGGCGGGAGCGTCTGCCAGGCTGCGATATCCAGATATACTTTTTCCGGCTGGTTAAACAGTCCGATCAGGTTCGTCGCAAGCGGTGTATCGACAGCCGTTTTGCCGCCGACAGAAGCATCCGCAGCGGCAAGCAATGTCGTCGCATAATTGATAAATGGAACACCACGGCCATAGGTTCCAGCCACAAAGCCAGCCAGATCTGTGACAACACCGCCGCCAACAGCGATAATACAGCAGTCTCTGCGGTATCCTTTTGCCAGCATGGCATCTTCCATATCCGCTTTTGTCTGACGCGTTTTGCTTTTTTCGCCGGCTTCGAACACAAACAGGTCCGTCTGGTATCCTGCTTCATGGAGCAATTTTGCAAGATTTCCTGCATACAGGTCTTTTACGATACTGTCTGTGATAATGGCGAATTTTTGGATGTTTTTAACCAAACCGTTTTGGATATCACGGATCAGCGTGTGTTCCAGGTGATATCCGGTTTCGATCTCGTAGCTGTCGTCTACGGTTTTTTTTAACGTGACATGAAATGTACTCATCTGTTTGTTTCCTTTCACTCTGTATGATGTCTTTTCAATAGCATCTGCTGTTTTACGATAGGTGCGGAATATAAAAATAAAACGCAGCCTGCTTTATTATACCATAAATTGTAGGAATTGGAGTTAAAAACTTTGAACTTCGGATTAAAATTAGAGGTCTGTGGTTGCTTTTCACGGGTCAGGAACGCACACTAGTACTGCGTTGTGGAAATAACAGTGAATACAGTGCTCGAAATTTGTGTCAGCGCAAGGCGGAGGAAGGAGGCGATGCCGGGTGCATCGTAGACTGACGACAACGCAGCGATGGCACAAATAGCTGGCGCTTTATTCACTGTTATTTCCGCAATGCAGTACTAGTACTGGGTTGTTCAATTATTGGATGAAAATTCCGGTAATCAAGTCATGCGGTTGTTACTATTTTCCTTGCCGGGAGAAATTTTTGGACAATAATTGCGCTGCAATTATTGTAGAGATGAAGTTACAATTGTTTAATTGTTCCTGTAAAATTGCGAAAAGGAGATTTCGTTGCGCATTGTTTGTATCTATACACTACTTATTGCACAACAAGTGTTAACTGGACAACTCCGGGCAAAAGCACCTATTGCGCTTATATGGAAATGACAGACAGTTTATTTGCGCAATGGATTTTGACTGCTATGATCCGGATCTGGATTCTGAAAGAACACTGGAAAAATCCTCAATCCCATCCCTCTATACCCTGTTTTAATAAAGTATTTCAAAAAAAGCTGCCAGAAATTGTAAAAGCAGATGCTCTATATTTTCTAAAGAATTATTAGAAGACAAATTGCTGCGATTTCTTATATGAAATTTTTAGACAACCTCATGAGAAATATACATCCTTTTTATTGTTCAAAGATAGAAATGGGCAATGGAAACAGTCCATATTGCTTTCGAGCGTGTCAGATTTGTAAGTTTTTGTACAAGCTGTATATTGGCGATAGGGTGTATTGTTCTGCAATAGTCCCAAACTTTCCCTTTTCTTCTTTTTTACATTATTTATTGCGGAATCCAAATGGGCCTGTTGCGCAACAATGCTTTTAAATAGGCTGATTATCCTAAAGTTTTTCTTAGATTCTAAGAATATATGATTTTAAAATGTACATTAAAAACCGTTGCGAAACCATTCATCACAACTTTGTTGCGCAAATAATTTTTCTTCTAAAGAAGTTTCACCGTCCTGCTGTCCTCTGGATGCAAATTAATAAGATGATATTTTATATGTGTTTCTAAGCTCCATCCAGTCAGAAATTACAGTTTAGTGCAGCTTGATATGCATTAGTGAAAGGCACAATTTCCAAGGCGATGTGGATCCCATCAGCTAGAAACTATAACGCCACAATAGTGCGGGCTGATAGAGTGCAAGTGCTATTTCTAGCCGGATGGAGCACTAGTACTGCGTTGTGGAAATAACAGTGAATACAGCACCCGCTATTTGTGTCAGCGCAAGGCGGAGGAAGGAGGCGATGCCGGGTGCATCGTTGACTAACGACAACGCAGTACTAGGAGGAGAGTTGGTATCTTCTAATAGGTATTCGGTAATATACATTAGATGCGGAAATCCGTATATACGTATCTGAATTTTTAAATTGTGATAAAGCTGCTTGAATCAGAGTAAATTTTCAAATATATCTCATAAAGATAGTTGACAAAATTGTAAATAGGATTGTGGCTATATAAACGGCTGACATACGAACCATTTGTAAAAATACTGGCGAATCAATAATGATAATCTTATTTTAGAAAACAAAAACCTGCAATTTTAACCAAATAAAAGGTTAAAATTGCAGGTTTTTATATTTTCTTGCAAGATTTTATTCACATAATTATTTTAGTGACTGTTCTAATGCATTTACGACGATCTGAAGTGCTTTAATTCGTGCATATTTTTTGTCTACAGACTCTAAAATGTACCATGGAGCATAAACCGTACTTGTTTTTTGAATCATTTCATTTACTGCTTCTTCATATTGATCCCATTTTTCACGGTTGCGCCAGTCCTCGTCTGTGATTTTCCACTGCTTTTCCGGCGTATTTTGCCGATCGGTAAATCGTTTCAGCTGGGTATCCTTGTCAATCTGCACCCAGAACTTGATAATAACGGCACCCCAGTCATACAGTTCTTTTTCAAATTCATTCATTTCATTATAAGCACGCATCCAATCATTTTCACTGCAGAACCCTTCCAACCGTTCTACCATAACACGTCCATACCAGGTACGGTCAAAGATCGCAATATGCCCGTCTTTTGGCATACGGTTCCAAAACCGCCATAAGTAATGCCGTGCTTTTTCATGAGGTTCCGGACTGGCGATCGGATGTACTTCATATCCCCTTGGATCTAAAGCTTCAGTCAGACGTTTGATATTGCCACCCTTCCCTGCTGCATCCCATCCTTCATAAGCGATGATCACAGGAACTTTTTTACGGTATAACCGGTTATGTAATTCTCCCAGGCGCCGCTGCAGCTGTTTTAACTGAATTTTATAAGTCTCATCGTCAATAGTGGCAGTATCCAATGGAATATCAGACAATTTTGGCATTGGAACCAGCGGAAAAACATTCTGCAGCAATGGAACTGATAATGCATGATTGTTCAGTGCAATTTCAATTCCCTGTGTCAGTGTTTCCAGTATCTGCAGTTCTGTCCATTTTCTGGATTTGGCATCTATGATGTACCATGGCGCTGATGGCATATTCGTATCTTCCAGATAGCTGTCATATACATCCAGACATTTATCATAGTGTGCATTCTGCCATTTATCTTTTTTGCCGACACGCCATTTTGCATCTTTATTTTTTTGCAGGTTTTCAATACGTTTTTGCTGCTCTTTCCTGGAGATGTGAAGGAAAAATTTCATTACCAGATAACCGTTATCTGTAAGCTGGCGTTCAAACCGTTTGATGCTGTCAATTCTATTTTTATAGTCTTCTTCGCTCAGATCTTGATGAAGTTTTGCTTCTACAACTTCGTCCATCCATCCAGAATCCAAAAACTGGAATTTCCCTGCCTCCGGAATTTTTACAAAATGACGGTATAAAAATGGTTTTCTTAATTCTTCTATCGTCGGTTCTTCCATAGAAGCTACTTTGAAAAATCGGGGATCGATACCTTTGATAATCTTCCCGATCGAAGAACCTTTTCCAGATGTTCCCCACCCTTCAACCAGTACAAGTACTGGCAGTTTCATTTCCTTTAACTGCATCTGCTGTCTGGCAAGCTTTTCCCTTGCTGTCTGAAGCCTTGCTGTCAACACTTCATCCGATGGTTTTTCTGTTCCGTTCCATTGCTTTAACATAAGCACTGCCCTTCTTTCTGTGATTGTTTAACTGTAAATAATAGCTAATATTAATGTAACAAAAAAATTGCCGTTCGTCAATACTGTCAAAAATCTTACGAATGATTTCTTCGTATAAAAAGGAAGCTTATGTCATATCATAAGCTTCCTTTTGGATCATTTACAGCCAGTTTCCACTCAGGCGGTCAATGATTCTGTCCATTTCTGCTTTACTCTTTGCATCGCGGCATTCATTAAGAACCCGTTCTTTCTCTGCTTCTGTTAGTTTACTGTATGCATCCAATGCATCTCCATGCATGGACATTCCTAATGCGAATCCGATCGGCAGATTGTTCATATCCATAATACTGACTCTCCTTTCAGGCAGTCTGGTCTGTTATTCTTCCAAACTGTAGTCTTTTGACAACTCATTACACTGTAACAGTGTCAGTATTTGTAGATTTTTCTGTTTTATGCAATCTGACCCGATTCATCTATTTATTTTTTACTTGGCCTTCCAATAAATTGAATACTATCACTGGCGTAATACATACGCTCTGTGACGGTATTGCTGGAGCTGCTTGCTTCGATGACGGTGCCATAATAACCGATAGATGTATCATAAGCATAACCGGCAAAGATAGCGGTATGGTCAATATTTCGATAACGGCCGTTATTACCGTTAAAAGAATAATAAATGGTATCACCAGGAACCAGTTTACAATCGAAAACCGGAACAGCCTGTTGAGCGACCAAATGATTTGTTGTTACACACCAGCGTCCTTCCTCTGCTGCTGTTGGTGCCCAAGTTGGATGTGTATATCCAAATCGGAGGCCGTATGTACGGTAACAGCGGTATACAAGCGAACTGCAATCATAATAATTTCTTGACATACGTTTTTGCTGGCTGTATTGAATATTTTTCTTTTCTGTAATTGCACGGGCATCTTTTACAACACGATAAGCCGTGCGGCTGCTGACAGATACGATACAAAGAACTTTTCTTCCATTTACTTTTGCTGTAATTTTTGTTGTGCCAATGCCATGAATCGTTACAATTCCTGTTTTTGATACAGAAGCTACCCGTTTATTTCCTGTTGTCCAGGTTACCTTATGACTGCCTGCACCTTTTAACTTCAAATTTTTTATACCACTGCCCAAATAAGTATTGATCGTGTATTTGTTCAGCGTATAATGATGGACAGTCACCCGTATGGATTGCTGAACACCATATATATTTATTTTTAGATTTGTAATTCCTTTGGACTTTCCACTAATATGTATCGTACCATCACTAAAATATGCATCTGCTACTTTGGGGTTTCCTACTTTGATCGAACAACCGGTTTCATAAATCATTGCATCCCGGATACTTGTGTCTGTCCATGTATCGCCGCTTCCATAGTAAACAGTATCCAGTTCGATACCTTCTACCGCAATGTCTTCTGATGGATCTGGATCGTTCAGATAAAGTTCAACGGAATCTTTTTCCAGGAACAGTTCGGATACCATGATCCGGCATGTCAAAATTATCTGAGATCCATCCGCTGCAACTGCTGTTACAGATAACACTGTTTGTCCTGCTGCAACAGGTGTAATAGTTACAGATTGCGCTGATTCCTTTGATAGTGTAACAATTGGTGCCTGGAGCTCCTCTGCTAATAATTCATAACTTGCACTAACTGCATTTTCCACCTGAAGTTCATAAGGATTTCCACTAGCAAGAAGATATAGAATTTCTGTATGCAATTTAGGGATACTGTTTGGATCTGCAGGCAAAATAGAGATTTCCGATTCTGTTGCTTCTGGATGATTATAAGGTTCGTAACTGGCAGCATAAACAGTCTGGTCAGATGCCAGACTGATCAACAGCAGAACAACCAATAACAAACAGATTTCCATTCTAACTCTGTTTTTGATCATGGGTTCTTTTCCTCTTTAATTATTCTTTGTGCAAATACTCTTATGTTTCCGCTTATCTTATAAATGTACTACCCTGGAGCGTATTTCTTTTGTTTTTCCAACGTTCCAGAAATTTTCACCAAGATACCCGCATGTTCTGCGAACTACATTCATTTTTGCGTGATCTTTATTTCTGCATTGCGGACACTCCCATTCAAAGTCGCTATTAATGATAATCTCACCATCAAATCCACAACATTGGCAGTAATCTGACTTTGTATTAAATTCCGCATACTGGATATTATCATAAATATACTGAATCGCAGCTTCCAGGGCTTCTAAATTATGCCGCATGTTGGGAATCTCTACCAAAGAGATCGCACCGCCGGACGACAGATTCTGAAAAGCGCTTTCAAATGTCAGTTTCGCAAATGCATCGATTGGTTCACGCACATCTACATGATAGGAATTGGTATAATATCCTTTATCCGTTACATTTTCAACATCGCCAAACCGTCTCCGGTCAATACGTGCAAAACGGTAGCACAAACTTTCTGCAGGTGTGCCATATAAGGCAAATCCCAGCCCCGTATCTGCTTTCCACTGATCAGCTGCTTTCCGCAAGCGATGCATCAGCTGACAGGCAAACTCCCTTCCTTCTGGTGCCGTATGGCTGCAATGGCGCATCAGTATTGTTGTTTCATATACGCCAATATAACCAAGCGACAAAGTGGAATAACCATCTTTCAACAGTTTGTCGATCGTTTCTCCCTTCTGGAGCCTTGCAATTGCACCATATTGCCAGTGGATCGGACTGGTATCTGATTTTATGCCTAATAAAGCCTGATGACGGCACATTAACGCTTCAAAACACAATTGAAGACGTTCATCCAGCAGTGTCCAAAATTTTTCTTCATCTCCTTCTGCAATCAGTGCAATCTGTGGAAGATTCAAACTCACTACTCCCTGATTAAACCTGCCTTCAAATTTATAATTACCAGATGCGTCCTTCCATGGTGAAAGAAAGCTGCGGCAGCCCATACAGCTGAATACATTCCCTTCATAATTTTCCCGCATTTTTTTCGCAGAAATATAATCCGGATACATACGTTTAGCAGAACATGCAGCTGCCAGTTTTGTCAGGTAATCATATTTTCCGCCTTTCAGACAATTATGTTCATCCAGCACATACACCAGCTTTGGAAATGCAGGTGTGACATAAACACCTTTTTCGTTTTTAATTCCCTGGTAACGCTGACGAAATACTTCTTCTATTATAAGTGCATTCTCTTTCACATATGGATCATTTTCATCAATATGTAAAAACAACGTTACAAATGGAGATTGTCCATTTGTTGTCATCAGCGTATTAATCTGATACTGCATGGTTTGTACACCCGCCTGCAGTTCTTCTTTTGTCCATAAATCTACAATCCGGCTGATTTGTTCTTTCGTAAAACTGTCATCTAATTCCTGTTCTGCTTTCCGCTGAAATTTTTCTCTACTGTAACGCAGATACTTTCCCAGATGGATCAGGTCTACCGATTGTCCGCCGTACTGATTGGACGCCACCGAAGCAATAATCTGAGTTGTAACCGTACATGCTACACGAAAACTTTTTGGCGTTTCAATCAATTTCCCATTTATCACGGTACCATGGTCAAGCATATCTCCGATATTAATCAGACAACAGTTAAAAATCGGCTGTAAAAAATAATCCGCATCATGAAAATGGATCGCACCGCTTTCATGCGCTTTTACGATTTTATCTGGCAGTAACACCCGTTTTGTCAAATCTCTGGATACTTCTCCCGCAATATAATCGCGCTGCGTGGATGCCAGTAATGTATTTTTATTGGAGTTTTCTTCAGCAAGTTCCTTATTATCATTACGGATCAACGATAATATCGATTCATCTGTTGTATTCGCTTTACGCACCAAAGCATGTTTGTAACGGTAAATAATATATTTTTTTGCAAGCTCATATTTTTGTTCCTGCACAAGGCTGTGTTCGATCATATCCTGGATTTCTTCCACCTGGATTTGACTGCGGGCCAGTTCCGAAATCAGGCGCTCAATTTCTTCCATCTTTTGATCTGTAATCTGGTCATGCAAATGTACTTCATGATTTGCTTTTTTCATCGCCATAATGATCTTGGCACCATCATAGTCTACGACTCTTCCATCCCGTTTAATTACTTTCACTCTATTTTCCTCCGTGTTCAAGTATCCTATGTTTGTGTCTGTCATTCATTTCTTGCCTCGTAAAGCAGATTCATTTTTTCTTCGTATAATTCCGGCGTCATATCCATATAGTGGTTATGAGGATTTTCAAAACGTTGTTCCTCTTCCCAGATTTCCTCTTCCAGCTGCTGCCTAACATAAGCTGCAATCTCGTCAATAGAGGGCTGTTCATATACCAGCCTGCCGTCAAGAAAAATCGGAATTTGGAGTTCTTTTGCCGTACATCCTTCAAAAAACCGGTTTTTCCACGGTTTAGCCGGATCGACATAACGAAGCGGTTTTGAAAAATCCAGTGTCTGGCCGGATTTTGCCAACAGATCCGCAATTGCGTTTCCTTCCTGATCATATACCCGGTAAACTTTTTTCAGTCCAGGATTTGTAATCTTTTCCGTATTCTCAGATATTTTGATGCGTGGTTGAAATATACCGTCTTCTTCCACTGCCACAATTTTATATACGGCGCCAAAAACCGGTTCTGATTTTGATGTAATCAAGCGTTCGCCAACACCAAAGCTATCAATACATCCTCCCTGATCCAAAATCGAAGTAATTGTATATTCATCCAGACTATTGGATACAATGATTTTACAATCATTCAGCCCGGCTTCATCCAGCATTTTTCTGGCCCGTTTTGATAAATAAGCAAGATCCCCGCTGTCCAGACGGATTCCCTTCAACCGTTTTCCCATCGGCTCTAATACTTCCTTTGCCGTACGAATTGCATTCGGTACACCGCTCTCCAGTACATCATACGTATCCACAAGCAATACAGCAGCATCCGGATACGTCTGTGCATATTTTTGAAATGCTGTATATTCATTTCCAAAATACATAACCCAGCTATGTGCCATTGTACCGTTGATTGGGATCTGAAACATTTGTCCTGCCAGTACAGTCGCTGTCGCAGATGCACCACCTATATAAGCCGCACGTGCGCCATAGACAGCAGCATCCATATTGTGCGCACGCCTGGCACCGAAGTCAGAAACGATACGCCCCTTAGCGGCTTTTACAATCCTTCTTGTTTTAGTCGCAATCAGAGACTGATGGTTAATCTCCAGCAATATTGCCGTTTCAATTAGCTGTGCATCAATCAATGGCGCAATTACAGTAAGCACTGGTTCATTCGGATACATCACTGTTCCTTCCGGAAATGCATAAATATCCCCTCTAAAATGGAAATCTTTTAAATAAGATAAAAAATCTTCCGAAAATAGATTCTGTGTGCGCAGATAGTCAATGTCCGCGTCTTCAAAATGAAGATTCGTAATATATTCGATAATCTGGGCTAACCCCGCAAAAATTGAAAAGCCTGCTTTATCCGGATTTTTTCTGTAAAATACATCAAACGCAACTTTTGCATTGTAACTTTGATCTGCAAAATAACCATTGCTCATAGTCATTTCATAAAAATCCATGACCATAGATAAATTCCTCTCATTGTGCTGCATGTGCTTTTCTCCTTTTTTGTAATATATCAAATATCACACTTATATTTGCTCTATTTTAGCCTTTCCGGAGACATTTTGCAAGCTTTTTCTCAATATTTATCTGTTTTATTCTGTCCTGTTTTTCAGACTAAAACAGTTTGGATATTATTTTACTATTTTTAGCTGTTTTTATAGTCTTCCATTGCTTTTTGGAAACGACTCAAACGGTATTTGGATATCAATACCGTATCCGCATTTTTGAGATATACTTCCCGTCTGTCATAATTTGCAATGTAACGAAGATTGACCAGATATGCTCTGTGCGTGCGAAAAAAGAAAGGATACAGCTGCACCTCCAGTTCGCTGATTTTTGCACAATATTCAATAACTTCATCTGACAGGTGAAGTACGGCTTTGCGACCGATGCTTTCTATATAAAGAATATCCTGCATATCGACCAGGCGGATTTTACTGCCTTGTTTTACGGTAATTTTAATCTCATCCTGTTTATGATCCAATGTCTTTCATCCTCCGTATTTGATGCATTTTCCCAAACAAAAAAGCGCCTGATCAACAATTGCCATTCCGTTGGCCTTCAGCGCTTTCCCTAGCCTTTATTCCTAATTTGTTTATGTCTGTTAAATATTTTATCGGATCATCTCTCTATTTTGTTAATAAAACAGGGACATATTTTCCATATGTCCCTAAGCTTCTAACCATATTTTGCTCAGCTTGTAAATTCCGCTGCGATTTGATCAAATTTTTCTGTGTTTTTTTCCATCCATGCATCAAATGTCAATCCGCTTTCTGCCACCGTCTTTCCGATTTTCACAAGAAATGGAGGGATCCGGGTTTCGAGAATTGCACCGACTTCGCGCCCCATTGCTTCTTTCCCCTGCTGTTCACATCCATTAACATATAGGATAAATGCTGGCTGTGGCTTCCCATCTACCTTCTTTACTCCGCCGCGAAAACCGATTCTGCCAGTCTGATGGGTTCCGCAGGAAGACGGGCAACCAGAAATATGAATCTGCGGAAGTACGCCATCTGGAATGTGGGCATCACGGACTGCTTTTATGCAACTGGCAAGCAAAGCCTGAGAATCCCGCATGCCTACCTGACAAACAGACGCCCCAATACAACTTACAGACGTTTCAAATATACTAGCTGCACTATCTTTGGTGATCTCTGCCACAGTTTGCGCTTCTTCAGCTGTTAAATTAATCATATATACCGTTTCGTCCGGCGAAAGTCTTAGTTCTACCTCTTCCATCCCTGCAATTGCATCACTTAACGCACAAAATACGCCTGCTTCTGGCATCCCGCCAGGCGGATGCCATGCAACAGTATAAAGCCCTTCCTGCTTTTGCTGCAGGATCCGATGGCTGGATACTTTACCAGCATTTCCTTTTTTTGTTACAGGCTGCTCTGTTACATAGATATGAAGATCTTCACCGGACGCAAAAACTTCTTCCAATTTTTCCTGGTATGCGGCTGCATATTTTTCCGGGCCGCCCAAAGCTTCCTGCATATAACGGGTGCGTGCTTTTACCCGGCTTTCATAATTCCCATAAGCAAGAAATGTCAGCCACATTGCCTTGATGTAATACAGTACCATCTCAGGTTCAATGCCATTAGCCACCCGGACACCAAAACGCGGATTTGTCCCCAGTCCGCCTGCACTGTATACATCGAATTTTCCTTCTTTCGTGGCAGCAAATCCAAGATCCCGGTATGTTGCGTGCGTTACATTACGGGCGGAACTGGAAAATCCAACTTTCAGCTTTCTAGGCATTTTTTCAGCTGTTATGAAGTTCATCAGATATTCACCTGCCGCTTCCGCCCACGGCAGAACATTGAAATATTCGTCTTCTTCCACTCCGGAAAGCGGCGGACACATCACGTTCCTTGGATAATCCCCTCCTCCGCCAATCGTAATAATTCCTGCATCCAACGCCTGTTCCATAATCTGATAGACGGCCTCTGGCTGAAGATCATGCAGCTGTATTGTCTGGCATGTTGTAAAATGCAATCGTGTTATTTGATACTTTTTCACCATGTCTGCTGTAAACGCCAACTTTTCTTTTGTAACTCGTCCGGCAGTCATCCGCAACCGCAGCATATTGGCTTGTCCGCCTCTTTGGGCATAGCTTCCATAAAACCCGGAAAATTTTTTATAATCGCCCTGGCTGAAGCTGCCTTCATAAAAACGGGCTGTCGTCTCCCGGAAGGCAGGCAGATATTGTCTCCATTCCTGTGTATCCATATCATGTTCCTTTCCATTATATAGTAATATAGAAATCAGTGATTCCTATTATTTTTACGAAAAACGGGTAAATCTATACATCCTTACCGGAACATTTTTTTCGTCACAAAAGCTACAGCATGATAAATCGGATTCTCCATATGTTTTACGACATGCTCCAGTTCTTTACGTACAGCAATTCCCTGCGGACAATGTTTTTCACATTTCCCGCATTTTTGGCAAAGCGAAGCATTGGTTCGTTTTGCCCGCATCGTTGTACACATAAGATATTCACGCATGCCTGTAAAATAATTTTCTGTATAACGTACATTGTAGCACCGGAATACACCTGGAATATCCACACCAGCCGGGCATGGCTGACAATAGCCACATCCGGTACACGGCACCTTTATTTTTTGGTTAACCGCCTGACGCACTTTGGTAAAAATATGGTCTTCTCTTCTTCCAAACTCTCCGACCCGTACCGATCTGGCAATCCGGATATTTTCCCGTAACATTTCCATGGAATTCATTCCGGATAAAACAACGGATACGCCGGGCTGGTTCCATAACCAACGCAAAGCCCACTCCGCCGGGCTGCGTTTTGGATCTGCACGCCTGAAAATTTCCTTTGCTCTCGCCGGAAGGCCATTGACCAGCCTGCCGCCCCGGAGCGGTTCCATAATAATGACCGGAATCCCTTTTTTTGCTGCATATTCCATACCCTCACGCCCTGCCTGGCTGTGTTCATCCATATAATTATACTGCACCTGACAAAAATCCCATGCATAAGCATCCAGGATTTCTATAAATTGACAAGTATTCCCATGATAAGAAAAACCTATTTTACGAATTTTTCCTGCTGCTTTCATTTCCAAAAGCCAATCTAAAATACCCATATGTACCATATTTTCCCATACATGTACATCCGGCAGCATATGCATCAGATAATTATCAATATAATCTGTCTGAAGACGCGCAAGCTGTTCAGCGAATATTTTCTGTGCGCCTTCTACCGAATGAATCAAGTAATGGGGCAGTTTGGTTGCAATTACTACTTTTTCCCGCCATTGATTTTTTGCAAGCAAAGTTCCCAGAGCTTTTTCACTTCCCCGGTACACATAAGCAGTGTCAAAGTAATTGATTCCATGCCTGATTGCATATGCCAGCTCCCGCTCTGTTTCCTTCATATTAATACGTCCGCTTTTTACAGGAAACCGCATACACCCAAATCCAAGAATCGACCAGTTGTTTTTTCTTTTCTCCATAAAATCTCCTTTTCTACAGGTTTCGGTTTTTCAATTCTTTGAACCGTATTCTGTTTTGACTTTCTTCTTTAAACGAATTTTTAATATCCTCTTACATGAAATCCATGTTCGCTTTCTGTGACCGGAATTTCCATTGTTTCGATCCGATCAATCCTGATATATGCATCATGATTCAACATAGAAAGCATCCGGTTTATCTGTTCTTCACTTCCCTGCACTTCCATCTCTACCGATCCGTCTGGCTCATTACTGACCCACCCTGTCAGACCGATACTTCTTGCCACATAAGATGCACGATATCGAAATCCTACTCCCTGCACCCTTCCGGTAAATTTCAAATGCCTGCGCACATGTTCCATTTTCCATCCCTTCCTTTCTAAACTGTTACCAACGTATCATGATATTTGCTTTTTGTCAAACTAAACTGCTTGCTTTTCAAACAAACGTGTGATAGTCTGGTCATAGATCAAAATTAGATCATCCGGCGCACGCTTATAAACTTCCACATGTTCATTCATTTTGGAATGGCATTTGCCGGACAACAATGAGAAAGGAGAATTTAAATATGGAAGTAATTACAATCACCAACGAAAATTTTGAAACGGAAGTCGTCCAATCTGACAAACCTGTCATTATAGACTTTTGGGCAGACTGGTGCGGACCTTGCAAACGTCTTTCGCCTGCAGTCGATGAACTCGCAGAACAAACCCCGGAAATAAAATTTGGTAAGGTAAATGTTGATGAACAACCGGATCTTGCTTCCCGCTTTCAAATTATGAGCATTCCAACATTAATTTCATTTCTGCAGGGCAATGTTCATAAGACTTCTGTGGGCCTTGTGCCAAAAAATACCATTTTAGATTTAGTAAAATAGAAAGCACTGCCAGATATTAAGCTGTGCCACTAGAAATTAAATTAAAATATACAAAAGCAAGCACTCTTTTTTAGTTAGCAGAAAAACAGTGCTTGCTTTCACTTCAAGATTGTAAAATCCGCATTATATTTCTTTTATTTTCCCTTTTAACGTTAATCTTTCTCATATGTTTCAAGAAAATGATGTCTTTTTCCATCTTTTTTGTAAGCGATAACTGTACTTAAATTAACATTCTCAACACTTTTAAACAAATTGCTTTCTATATAAGGATTTGTTTTTTTTAATGACTGGATCAATTTTTTTATCTCCTGCCTTTTAGATGTCATTTCACCTTCACTGCCCTTCTGGCATAAGTCCGTAAAATGGCAGGCACATTGTAAAAATTGAAGTCCATGGTAATCTCTCCAACGCCTAATATCATCTTCCCGCACAAGATATAAAGGGCGAATCAGTTCCATACCTTCAAAATTAGTACTATGAAGTTTTGGCATCATTGTCTGTACTTGTCCGCCATAAAGCATACCCATCAAAATAGTCTCTATTACATCATCGTAATGATGTCCGAGCGCAATTTTATTACAGCCAAGTTCTCTTGCCTTACTATATAAATATCCCCGGCGCATCCGCGCACACAAATAACATGGGGATTTTTGAATCTGATCAACCACATCAAATATCTGCGTAGTAAAAATGGTCAAAGGAAGATTCATGATTTTTGCATTTTCTTCTATCCTTTTGCGATTTACTGTATGATATCCGGGATCCATTACAAGAAAAACCAGTTCAAACGGAAACTTCCGGTGTCTTTGTAATTCCTGAAAACACTTCGCCATCAACATGGAATCCTTTCCGCCTGAAATACAGACTGCCACCCGGTCCCCTTCTTGTAACAGCTTATAAGTACTGACTGCCTTTGCAAAGGGGCTGAAGATTGTTTTATGAAACTTTTTACGGATACTGAGTTCGATCTGCTGCGCAAGGCTGCTGCTCTGTGCAACTTTCATGAAAATCCTCCTTCTTTTTTTCCGAAATACAAGTCTGCATTTTGCTGTCACCGCGATCCATACACAGCTTATAGCCCAGCAGATGGATTCTTTCTGCAAGCTGCTGCCTTGCCTGAGCCGATTCGCAGCCAGTATGGATTTTGTCATTATACAGAAGATATTTTCCCCGTACATTAACAGGTGACAAATTCGGCATAACTACATTTGCACCAGACAAAATCCCCATTTCCCGTCCCTGCGGATGGATCGTTCCTAATGCGGTTGTAGATGGCAGCAACACTTTGGGGAACATCAGCCGCAGAACAGACAATAACTTCCTAGTCATGGACAGTGTTCCGCTTGCCTTTCCTGCAAATGGAGTATCTTTTTGCGGGATAAATGGCCCAATTCCGATCATATGCGGCTGAAATTTTTCCAGAAACCGCAAATCCTTAACTAATGTCTCAACTGTCTGCCCCGGCGAACCGACCATAAATCCAGCCCCAACTTGATAACCGGTCTCCTTTAACTGTTCCAGACAGTTCATACGATGAAAATAATTCATTTCATGTGGATGCAATCCCTGATAATGGATTTGGTCGGCCGTTTCATGTCGCAGCAGATAACGATCCGCGCCACAACGATGCCAGTATTGATACGTATCATAATCCCATTCTCCAAAGGAAAGCGTAACCGCGCATTCTGGGTAGAATTTCTTAATCTGTGTAATAATATGCCCCAGTTTCTCTTTTGTATAATATATATCTTCCCCGCCCTGCAGGACAAAAGTACGAAACCCAAGCGCATAGCCTTCCTTTGCACAATTTATAATATCCTCTTCAGTCAGCCGGTACCGCTCTGCTTTACGGTTTTCCCTCCGTATGCCGCAATAATAGCAATTATTCCTGCAGTAATTCGTAAATTCAATCAGGCCGCGTGCATATATGTTTTTCCCATAATGTATATCGCATACCTGCCTTGCATTTTGATATAAATATTCCAAAGATTCTTCTTCTTGCGTCTGCAAAATCTGCTGAAATTCAGCATCTGTCAATGTCTGGTTCCTCCGTAAACGATCTGTCAGACTGTTTGTCGTTCTTATTATGCTTTCCTGAGAACTTGCCATACAATTATGGGAATTATTATTGATCATACCTGCCTTTATACTCCAGTTCCTTTGCTATCCTTCTTTCATCGTTCCTTTTTCTACATTCGCGTCAATCCAGTTTCTTTTTGCATAATCCCACAAATCCTTAGAGCCTTCAGCGGTATGCGCATTTCTTGCCAACACCTGTGACACTTTTACTTCATGTTCTATCCAGGATTTTCCATTTGTTGCATCATTCAGCATCATTGGCTGAAGGTGGTCCATCGCTCTTGCAAATTTTGCTTCCGGCGTCTTCGCCTCTTCAAATTCCTCCCACAAAGCGCGCAGTTCCTGCTTCTGATCATCCGGAAGCAATCCATATATACGGTCTGCAGCACGCTCTTCCCGTTGACGCTGTGTCTTTTTTCCTATTTCATCATATGCATAAGTATCCCCCGCATCTATCTCGACTACATCATGCAGTAAAATCATAGAAACCGTTTTTAACACATCAATTTTTTCATTTGCATATTCATTTAACAGCACAGCCATCACCGCCGCATGCCAGGCATGTTCTGCATCGTTTTCCTTACGGGACGCATCCGAAATGTAGGTCTGGCGTCCAATCATTTTTTCCCTGTCAATTTCCCGTATAAAATCAAATTGTCTGTCCAATCGTTCCTGATTCATATTTCTATTCTCCTGTTTCTTCCCAATACTTATCAATAGTTATTGTTTCTTCTCCTCATCCGGATTCACATGTACCATAATATGTTTTACATTTGGAAATTCCTTCTCAATCCGGTTATGAACGGCTTCCGCAATTGCATGTGTTTCCCTGAGTGTCTTTTTTCCATCTGCTGCAATTTCCACATCTACATAAACACGGTTTCCAAATTCTCTTGTAATCAAATCATCTACACGGATCACACCCTGCTCTCCTGACACTGCATTTCTCAGCTGTGCAATCATTCTGTCATCACAAGATTTATCCACCATTTTATCCACTGCATCTTTAAAAATCTCATAAGACGCTTTCACAATAAAAATACAGATAACCACACTTGCTGCCGGATCCATTACCGGAAATCCCAGCCTTGCACCCAGAATGCCGATAAATGAGCCGACTGAAGACAGGGCATCTGAACGATGATGCCATGCATCTGCCATTAAAGCCCCGCAATTAACTTTTTTCGCATAATATTTCGTATACCAGAACATACCTTCCTTAACAATAATGGAAATAACCGCAGCAACAAGCGCAACTGCACCGGGAATTGTCAATTCCCCATAGCTTTTTGCCGCAATTTTTAACATTCCGCTATAACCGATCCCGAGACCTGTCAGAAATAAAACCACAGCCAATAATATTGCTGCTACGCACTCCATGCGCTCATGACCATAAGGATGTTCTTTATCAGCTTCTTTTCGCGAAATCTTTACCCCTATCATCACAATCACCGTGCTGAACACATCAGAGGCAGAATGTACCGCATCAGAAACCATTGCTCCGGAAGATGCAATGATGCCTGAAATCATCTTGAATACAGATAAAATCAGGTTGGAAACAATACTGACTCGTGAAACTTTGATTACAACCTGCTCCGTCAAATCCATTCCCTGTTCCTTGTTTTCAATGATCAAATCCATCCCTCCTTCTACACGCCCGGCTTTTCTGCCCTTATAATACTTTTCCCTGCATGCGTTAATCTGATATTATATGCTGTCTATACCTGTCACGTTACTTTCCAACAGATTATTTTTCCATTTTCCCTGCAAAATCCGCACAACATTCACAGCGCCCGTCAAAGCCCAGGTTAGCCCATTTGCATACCAAATGCCCCATATTCCAACAGCTGGAAGCAGCATCATAAGCCATGCAAATCCAACTCTTCCGATTACTTCAGTTACACCATTAGCCATTGCAAAAGCTGCATCCCCAGCTCCGTTCAAAATGCCCCGGGTCACATAAATCAATCCCAGCCCAATATACATCAAGCTTGTAATTTGGAGTCCTTTTGCACCAATAGCAACTACTCTAGGGTCATTTACAAACAATCTTACGATTGTGTTCCCAAATAAGAACAAAACAGCAACCATAATCATACTGAATATAACCACAATTCCAACACTGACCTTACAGCCGGCAGATACCCGGTCATAACGCTCTGCCCCTATATTCTGACCGGCAAATGTAGATACTGCCGTACCTAAAGACCCAAATGGCTGCTGCACAAGCTGTTCCACACGGCTGGTTGCAGTATAAGCAGCCATAACTACTGCACCATATCTGTTTACAACGCTTTGCAGTGCAACACAGGAAAACGCGATCATTGCATTTTGTGCAGCAATTGGAAGACCCAGGCGCAGACTGTCTTTTAAAATTCCTTTTTCGAAAGAAAAATGGCGCTTCTCCAATTGCAAATACGGATTTTTCCGCACTCCAAACCATATCGATCCGGTCATTGCCGCAACCTGGGCAATCACAGTTGCCCAGGCAGCACCTGCTGTGCCTAATTGAAACACCAGCACAAAAATCAAATCAAGCGCAATGTTTAATCCGCATGCAACTATAAGAAAAATTAACGGTGTCTTTGAATCTCCTAACGCCCTTAATACAGCCGAAATCATATTATATCCAGCAACCACGACCGTAGCTCCGCAAACAATCTGCATATAAATAAGCGCATCTGAGAAATTTTCCTTCGGTGTATGCATCATCCCCAAAATCGGTTCTGCGAAAAACACACCGCATAAACTCATCAAAATACCTGCAGCTGCTGTAATATACACTGCGTTTGCAATAATTTTTTTTACATAATCATCCTGCCCTGCACCAAAATACTGTGAAATCAAAATTCCTAATCCTGCTCCTAATCCCATGCAAAGAGAAAAAAACATGAAATTCAGACTTCCTACAGAGCCTACCGCCCCTAATGCCTCTGCACCAACAAATTTTCCCACGATGACGGAATCTGCCATATTATAAAACTGCTGAAAAATATTTCCCACTAACATTGGAAATGCAAACCGCAACAATAATCCTGTAGTATTTCCCTCCGTCATATCACATATATATTTCTTTTCCATCGTTTTTCCGGTCCTTTACAAATCTAATTTTAGATCATTTTCCTGAATCCATCCCTTTTCCGAAAGACATATCCAAACAATCCTGTTACATATAGACCTATCTGTCCGGCAGTTGCTGCAGGTTCCCATACCTGCGGCAACTGCCTCTCCATTCTTTTCCGAACCCAGATGCCAAAATCAATTTAAGCAGCACTGCCAGAGGCCATCTGTTCATCCCATACATGATCCTGCCCAAGCTTCATTGGACATTCCGTCCAGCAGCCTTTGTTCTGTGCATAATGCCAAAACAGCCGTGTCAAAATCAGACAGGCTTTGCGCCTTCTTTATCTTTTTCCAATATCGTTGTGGTTCCGTAAAATCCTGACACATGTAAAACCATAATTCTTTCATTTTAAATAAAACATTTTTGTCACCAGATAACACGACCGAATATTCCTTCTGTATCTGCCGATACATTGCATACCGCCGTTTTCTCTCATCTTCTTCTGCTGCATCACTCTGAAAACGTTTGAAATAAGGCGTTTGCCCATCCTGCATATCACAACCGCCATTTCCTCTTACCTTTAATTCATCTGCGAGCATCGGATTCTTCAAAAGCCCCCGTCCCATCATAACTGCTTTCAGATTTGGAAATTGCGCACAAAGCTTCACATAATCTGAGACACAAAAAAGATCGCCATTGTAGCACAGCTGACAATCTGCGTCTGCAAAAATTTGATAAGCCTGTACGAAAGCCTCTTTTCTTGGATCATGCTCATAATAATCACTCTGCACACGCGGATGGACTATAAGCTCCGACAATGGAAATTGTGCAAAAATATCCAGTAAGTTTAAAAATTCATCTGGCTTGTCCTTTCCAATGCGTGTTTTAACCGATAATTCTGCCCCAAAAGCTGCAAGACCATTGCATACTTCTTCCAAAAACTCTCTCAGCTGATCCGGTACCGATAAAAACCCGGAGCCACGTTTTTTGGAAACGACTGTTTTAGACGGACATCCCAAATTCAAATTAATCTTCGTGTATCCGTATTCCTGGCAAAGAAATTTTGCCATCCGAAGAAATTCTTCTGCTTTATTTGTCATGATCTGAGGAATTGCGTTTATCCCGCAATTGTGTTCCGGCAATACATCTTCACGTTCTTTTGCACTCAGACACTTTTTCTCCTTTGGAACGATAAATGGTATGTAATATCGATCCAGACCAGGATAAAACGCATAATGCACCCGCCTGTATATATAGCCTGTTATGCCCTCCATAGGCGCAAAATAATAGTTCATATTTTTACAGCTGCTCCAGAAAGTGATCCAGACGCCGTTGAACCGTCTCTTCACCAAGTACTTTCATAATCGTATACAGATCAGGCGAATTTTTATGCCCGGTAACTGCAACCCGTACAATGGTACATAAATCTGAGATAGACCCCCGGTACGCCTCTGGATTCTTCTTATATTCTTTCATATTTGGACAATATCCCATTGGTTCGCCTAAAGCTTTCATCTGTTCAAACCACTGGTCTGTATCCAAAAATAAATTCTTCTTATATGCGCAAACCGCTTCTCTTAATTGATCCTTGGTATATTTTTCGTCTATTTCATAAGTTACCGACTGTTCAAATTTTTCCTGTGGCTGATACAAGTAATCAAACATCTGTATTAAGTCGCTCCATTTTGCTACATCTTTGCGTACTTTTTTTCCAGACATTTTCCATAGGCTAATCGTTTCCTGAAACTGTTCTTTATGCAAATCCGCAAACTGATACAGATCCGGTTCATATTCTTTTGCCCATGTCAGGATCTTACGCTCGCATTCTGCAATTGAAAAGCCCGCAATAATCTCTTTACTGACATTTTTCAGCTTTATCAAATCAAATAATGCGCCGCTGACAGGCATTTTATGAAAAGATAATGAAAACTCTTCTTCTTTTTTATCTGGATTCTTCATATGCCATTCTTCATAATCAGAATTTGCAATCGTCAGCAGATATTCCCTGACACTTTCAACCGGAAATCCCTGTTCCAAATAATAACTGGCACCCGCTTCCGGATCTTTCCGCTTGCTCAGCTTTCGCTTTGCGGTACCATCCATCTTCATAATCGGAGAAATATGCAAAAAATCCGGTTCCTCAAAGCCACATAAATCAAACATCTGCTTATGAACCGGATAAGAGGCCATCCATTCATCTCCACGCACAACAAGGTTTGTCCGCATAAAATGATCATCCACAACGTGTGCAAAGTGATAGGTTGGAATACCATCTGATTTTAACAGCACTATGTCCATCCGGTTCTCAGGCATTTCGATTTTTCCGCGTATCGGATCGGTATATACAATATGTTTTTCCTCTTTGCCGGGAGATTTTAAGCGAACCACATACGGAACCCCCGCATCCACCTTCTCTTTTATTTGTTCATACGTCAGATTTCTGCAAGATGCATAGGCCCCGTAATAACCAATATCATCTTTTTTTTCTTCCTGCTCTTTCCGGACCTGTTCCAGTTCTTTGGCAGTGCAAAAACACGGATAAGCGAAACCTGCACGCATAAGTTCTTTTACGCAAATCTGGTAAATTTCTTTTCTTTCGCTTTGTTTATAGGGTCCATATCCTTTCTCACCGCCAGGAAACGGTCCTTCATCAAAGGCTATGGCATATCCTGCCAGGGACTGGATAATTTCATCCACCCCACCTTCTAATTCCCGTTTTTTATCCGTATCTTCTATGCGAAGATAGAAAGCACCTCCGGTCTGACTGGCAAATCTACTGGAAATCATGGCTGCATAAAGCCCTCCGATATGCATGTATCCGGTCGGGCTTGGTGCAAATCTAGTCACATAGGCGCCTTCTGGCAGATTACGCTTCGGAAAACGTACTTCCAATTCTGCCACAGTACCTGTCAAATTTGGAAAAATTAATTCAGCTAATTTATTCTGATCCATATTTTATTCTCTCCTGCTTCTCTTAAATTTGGCTGTCCTCACATTATACTATTTTCTGGAAAAAATGCAATTCTTTCTTTGTAAGATCTGAAATTTTTTTGACGTATCATTATAATGTTTCAATATAAATGGGAATCTGATCATGACTTTGAAAGTTCCTTATGATCGGGGAGTGCCGCATGAGTGTTACCTCATGCGGCTTGAGTTATGAAAAATTATATCAGCCTGTCAGCTAATACGTATATTAGCATAACGCATTCTTGTGATCATTTTGTGAACACTATCTAAAAAAAGCCTAAATTTTATAAACAAATGTTCATTCTTTTCTGAAAATATATATTATGGTCATCGTTATTTTAAATTTCTGCTGTAACTTCTTTAAGCCAGGATAGTTCGTCCGTCTCTAAATATTTGCCTACTTTTTTTATGATATCCGCATGATACCGGTTCAGCCATTCTTTCTCCCATGCTTCAAGTTCTTCAACGAGAATGGCATCCCTCTCAAACGGCACAAGTGTTAATGTCTCAAATCCTAAAAACCGCCCAAACTCATTTTTTTCCAATTCCGTACAAACGATAAGATTTTCCAGTCTTATGCCAAATTTACCCGGAAGATAAACGCCTGGCTCATCAGATGTAATCATTCCCGGCTCCAGCTTCATACATTCTTCCCTGCCCCCGCTCACCATACGTCGAAAACTGTTCGGTCCTTCATGGACACTCAAAAGATATCCGACTCCATGTCCAGTCCCATGCTCATAATCCATCCCTTCCTTCCATAAAGCCTGCCTTGCAAGACAATCCAGACCAATTCCTGTACATCCATATCTGAATTTCGCAGCCGCAAGTCGAAGATTTCCTTTTAGTACGAGTGTATAACAATGCTTTTGTTCCCGTGTCAGTTTACCAAGTGCGATTGTTCTTGTAATATCCGTTGTTCCTTCCAAATAATGTCCTCCGGAATCAATCAGTACCAGATTCTCTGCTTTTAGTGGCAGATCTGTTTCCGGTAATGCATGATAATGTACAATAGCTCCGTGATGTGCATATCCGACAATCGTGTCAAAACTCGGGCCCAAATAATGTTTCTGCGCAGCCCGGAATTCCTCTAATTTTTCGGCCGCTGAAATTTCCGTAACCCAGCCAGTCCTTCTGCCCTCCTCTCTGATATGCATGGCTGTCCCCTGCTGCAAATCTTTCTGATTTTCCGGATTACCATTGACTTGTTTCTTTAACCAATAAATAAATTTAATACAAGCTACAGCATCTTTGATATGTGCCAGACGCATATTTTGAATTTCTGTTTTATTTTTAACTGCCTTTTCAACCAGAGTTAAATTCTTCCCTTCCAAAATCTCCCTATATACGTCTTTTCTTTTTGTTAACATCTGATAAATACTCATATTCGTTCGATCCGGATCCAAATATAAAGTTTGATCGTCTTTTTTTTCTAGTAAAAAATTGCTAATTTCATGATAATTATGTAAAATAATCCCATCGCCGTTCAGTTTTTTCTGCAAAGAATGGTCAACTGCTTCCATTTGCACAAACCACAGAACATTTGTTTTTTCTATTATTAAATAGCTAATTGCAACCGGTGTACATGCAATATCATTCCCACGAATATTTAATGTCCATGCGATATCTTCCAGGGATGATATAATTGTATAATCAGCCCCTTCTCTGTGCATTTTTGTCCGAATTAATTCTATCTTTTCTTTTCTGGATACACCTGCATAACATAATTCCAGTTCCCATACCGGCTGGCAGGACATTTTGGGCCTTTCCTGCCAAATATCTCCAACAAGATCTGCATCCAAGCGAATACCGATTTGTTTTCGATTCAGTTTCTTTTTTAATTTGCGATACGCACTTATACTAATTGTTCTGCCATCCACACCAAAAAGCGATTGCTTCTGCAATTTTTCAGCCAGGTATTCTTCTAATTCAGGTACATGATCTTCTCCATTTCGAAATAGTCTAATCCCACTGCCCTCTAATTCTTTTTCTGCCTGAAGAAAATATCTTCCATCTGTCCATAAACCGGCTTCATCTTGAAAAATCAATATGCTTCCTGCAGATCCAGTAAAACCTGATATATATTCTCTGCATTTAAAATACTGTCCGACATATTCAGAATTATGATAGTCACTGCTTAATACAAGCCATGCATCTATTTTTTCTTCCTGCATTCTCTTACGGATTTTCTTCAGCTTTAATTGTATTAAATTCTCCATTCTCATTTTCCTTTCCAAATAAAATGTATATTTCTTTTTCTTAGTTTAAATAACATATTTTTCTTTGACTTTACTATTTTCTCTATACCCGTATATCATCATAACGTCATTTTAATTGTTATATACCTTCCTTTCATAATGATATGGTTCATAGAATTTAAAAATATGCTATTTATTGAACCTGGTGCTACGTTGTGCAATTAATGGTGAATACAGCACCTGCCTTTTGCACCGGCACTGCGTTGTCGTCAGTCAGTAATAGAACTACATCTCTTCCTTCCTCCGTCTTATGCTAACACAAAATTCAGGCACTGTATTCATCTTTAATAGCGCAATAGAACACTAACGCGTGTCTTAAAATTCTATATAATTGTACAATTTACCGAAAAACGTTATGATTTCCCAAACAATAATGATGTTTTTATATCTCAATGGATGCCTAAATGAATGAAAATCCGTATTATAGAAACTTGTTTCAAAATACGAAAAGTTCAAAATTGTACAATATTTTATTTTAAGGTACGCTTTAACGATAATACCCAATTATTATATATGATTTATCTAATTTTTTAAATAATAATTTTTATTTTCTTTGAAATATTTCAAATTTTGTTAAATTGCCAACCTTTTTTGAAAAAAAGACGACATTCTAGCTAATATATTAATTAGAGTATCACATGCATTATAATTAACGCTGCGTTATATAATATTTTAGATAATCCATAAGACCTTCGGAATTTTCAATTTCCTGTTCTTCTATAATTGTTTGTATTTATTTACATAAATACCGTTAAAATTTTTCACTCCTTTACCTTCATCCAATATCTTCATAGAACGTGCTAATACATACTATTCTACATATATTTTTATTTTTTCGATCTGTATAAAATTAATCAAATATAATCTATTTTCTATAGTTGTCTATTTTTATGTTGTTTAAATATTACTTCAGGTGAAATACTTCACTTCTTCAATGTAAATCTGTTGTTAAAATAATTCAATTGAAAGTACTTTTCAAAAAATAAATTTTTTATAATTAATTAAAGTTACTAGTGCTCCATCCGGGCAGAAATTAGAGTTTATTACAGCCTGATTCATGCCATTGCTGTGTTAAAGTTTCTGGTCGATGGAACCACATCGCCGTCGAAATTTTGCCTTGCACTGACGTGAATCAGACTGCACTAAACTCTAATTTCTGCCTGGATGGAGCACTAGTTATTTCTAATTTCAGATCAGATGCGTTCTATTCCAATAATTTCAGATCCCACGTTTTGTTTTATTTGAATTTATTTTTAATAGATTATTGTTAAAAACATGATCATTTGATTAGCGCCAATTGTTTCGTCACAATCACTTTTTGAATTATAAAACCTGTACAAAGCCATTATTCATGCATTAAGGAGATTATTATATTACTTAAAAATGCTTGAGACGAATTGCAAGTAGTTAGCAAAGTTGAAAAGTATATCAAAAATATATACAGATCAATTATTACTTCTAACCTGGATGAATCAGAAAAGAAACACTTTTGACATTGTGTTGCGTTTTTGAGTTTCCCGATAGATCTTGATTGGCCAAGGGCTGTGACTAACCGGACAACTTTGCGAGCTTCACAATACTTGAATTTGCGTTTCATGGAAAGCCAGTGAAAACCAGCTGGATAAGGTGGAAAAGGGCCCGACTTCTGGCGACATTGGAAGAATGTTTAGAAGTCCTTGGTATTCTGCTCGTTAAAGCAGGGGACGGAGCCCAGCGACGCCTTTAGCTTCTGGCGTTTAGCCAAGGCAAATCAGGCAACGCGCCCGGACGGTGCCACTGTGTAAATGCAGAATATCTAGGGATTCTTTACATTCTGGAACAGGAGCCGGAAGCCAGCCCCCCCCCCTCACTCGGCGTCTTCATAGCCGCTAAAAAGTGCAAAATAATGTCAATTCTATCACCCAGAGTACAGAATTTTGCCACTTTGTGCATAAAATCATTTATAAGTGGTCTAATAACTAAGAAAACTACTTTTTAATTTTCGTAGTTTAGTCAGAAAATATATTTAAACTTTACATCTTACTCGTACCTTGCTTATTTAATTTTTATATTTGTCCTTATGAAGTGAAGTACTTCATTGCAAAAGATATTAAAGAGAAATATTCATTAGGAGTCTTACAGTCCCTCTATAAAAAATTACTATTTTTAAATATTAGTCGCATCAACTTCAATTATTTAAATCTTTTCAAGTTATTTTTCATTTTTAATAATTTACTTTTTAAGCTCAGCAAAATTCTGCATAATTATTTAATAATAAAATGTTATATTTTGTGCAATGTTTTATATATTTGCCTAATAATAGTTTGATTACGCATAAATAGATGCATTTTATCTTATTGACAATCAAATATGAATATTTCATTACACTATAAATGATATATTATGTTTTATTAATATTCTTCTCTTTTACATTAAAAAAAATAATCTTGATATTTACGTAATATATTGTATTTTTCAAGAAAAAAAGATGAAGTACTTCATTTTATTAATTATGTACAACAAATAAAACTTTATTAATTTTTTTACCTTGACTTTAATTTTTGTAAAGTTTTCTTAATAATTATTTGAACATTATGCGAAACTTTCATCCACCTTCATTCTTTAAATAACATTGTAGTCTATATCAACACAAAACAATAAAGACAAAATAGATTATATATTTATTCAAAACTAATTTTCTAACAAGCCAACTAGATGAAATTCTTTCTAACGTTTAATTTTTTTCGAAATCAATAATCATCCTAACCACGGCATGATATGCTCAAATAAAAAGGAGTGAATGTATTTTTGCCAAAGAAAAATTATCAGGTACGATTAACAGAAAAAGATATTGAAATTCTAAAGCATATCCGTAAAAATGGTTATACATCTACAAAATATTTTGACCTACTTTTAAACTCTACAAGGCACTAGTGCTCTATCCGGACAGAAATTAGAGTTTATTACAGCCTGATTCACGCCATTGCTGCATTAAAATTTCTAGTCGATGGAACCACATCGCCGTCGAAATTTTGCCTTGCACTGACGCGAATCAGACTGCACTAAACTCTAATTTCTGCCCGGATGGAGCACTAGCACTAAGCTGTACAATTAACAATAGATACAGTGCTCTAATTTTCAATATAAAATAAATCAAGAACATAATATAATATAATATAATATAATGTTATTTTATTTTTGAATAACTACAATGCATTACTAATGAAACTCTATTCGAATTATATTACTTGCATAAAATTTTCAAAATACTATCAAGATATCCGTTAATAAACTAATTTAAAAATAGCTTTATATACTTTTCTAAAGGTTAAAGTGTTAAAATAGTCTCTGCCATGAAGTAACACTATGTTTGGCTTAAACTATTGGATCTAAAATAAATCAATTAATTTTTAATCATCTCCTGCACTTTTATGTACTATTATAATAAACTTTTTTGATATCCTGATTTAAATGTTTAATAATTCATTCTTTTATTGTTTCATCCTTTTTTCAAAAATAGAATGAAGAAATTAACAAAATAACATTATTTGATGAAGTACTTCAATTATAAGAATCTTAAGTTTTTAATTCTTACGATGTTGTTTTTTGAAATAAAGAGAATAAAATATAAATACATTACGTTTTTTCTTAAACTAAAAATTCATGCATTTCAAAGACGTCAAATAAATAAGTGAAGTACTTCACTTCAAAAATTTTTGAAATATAAATACCTTATCAAATCTATATCTCATATAAAATTATAATAAAAATTATCATATATAAAATTTCAATTTTCCTCACCTTCATCCTAACATATAAGTTTATCAATAAATCACACCCAGTTTTTAATACATATGAACTAATTGAATCTCAAAAATAGCTCAAATAATGTTCATTAATTGAAACCGTATGCATAATTCCATTATTACTTTTGTGTTAATCATCGCATTGTTAAATATCTCAAATAATAAAAAAAGAAACTCTAAAAAATTACAAATCAAACACCACAATTATAGCAAAGACTTTACACTAAAATACTTTAAATACTGTCTTAACTGTGCCTATTAGTAGAGTACACCTAACAAATATTGTACTCTAATACTCCGTCCGGTCAAAAATTGTACGTGTACTATGCATGATTCATGCCAGTACAAGGCAAAATATCGGCAGTAATGTAGATCCATCAACAAAAAATTATAACGCCGCAATAGTGCGCAGCAGACAGAGCACAAGTACAATTTCTGACCGGATGGAGCACTAGCTTTAAAATAAAATGCTAAAGCATAATAGTTATCAAGGTTAACTTCCAAAAGTTTCTATACATTCTTTTTTTAATACACCAAATTTACAATCTTTTATCTCCATTTCTTTTAACAATGATCCCGCCGTTCATTTTTCAATAATTACTATAAAACTATTTCCTATAAAATTCTAATACTGCTTAATCTGTAAATAACGCCAAATAAATTCTCTAATTTTTTAGCAAAACTTACAATTTTCAAATTTTAGTAATATAATGTTTGTAAAAATCTTTTAATTTAGGTATAATAAAGAAAAGAATAATAAACAGAAAAGGAGAAAAAAATTGGCCGATACAATCAGTATAAATAATTCAAAAGGTGGTGTAGCAAAATCTACATCCGTAATTACAATTTCACAAATACTTGCAATTGCAGGTTATAAAATTCTTATTATTGATCTTGATCCACAGATGAACACCACAAAAATGTATGGACAAGATGAAAATCCAGATGTAAATATTGAACATTTATTTTGCACAAAACAATTAAGGAAAACATCTGTAGAAGAATTTATTACCCCTACCATTCAGCCTGGTATTTCGATCATATCTGCAAGCAGAGATTACTATGAATTAATATATAAAATTCATGCTGCAAATAAAGAATATCCCGTTGAATTGACATTTCGTAACAATCTTGAATACATTAAGGAAGATTACGACTACATTATTATTGATAATTCCCCTTTTAAATCAGCTTTATCAAATTGTTCCCTTTGTGCCAGCGATGGGGTACTAACCCCTATAAATGCAGATAACTTTTCCTATGATGGTTTAATGGATTTGATCGAAACGATCCAGCACTTAAATGATACTTATTCCTTATCAATCAACTTCACTGGTATTTTTATGACAAGGGTATCCAGTCGTACTAATTTGTTCAAACAAATGTTTGAAAGCTATGAAGAAATGTTTGAAGAAAAATTTATTCCAGTATCAATCCGGCAAACAGATGCTGTAAACCAAAGCAACACATCGTTTATTCCTTTACTTACATACGACAAACGATGTACTGCTGCACAAGATTATATTGAACTTGTAAATTATCTTGGACTAATGGATAACAAACACTACAAAAAATTAGTCAAATATATGAAAGGAGAAAAATAATGGCTGCAAAAAAAATATTTAAGCCCGGACAAACTGCATCTGGGATTCTGAATACAAATGGCGGTGACAGATTAAAACAAATGCAGGCAAACTCAAATTATAATTTTAAATTTATTCCAAAAGAAAAAATAACACCTAATGAAAAAAATAAAAATTATTCTCAAGACAATATTGAAGCCCTCAGCGAATCAATTATTATAAACGGCCTTCGACACAACCTATCTGTTATACCAGACAGTGATACTGACATGTATCGGATTGTATCAGGAGAACGACGTTATCATGCCATTAATCTCATGGATGAAAAAACCTATAAAGAACTGTTTCCTACCGGTATTCCATGTAAAGTTGAAAAATCAAACATTTCAGAAATCGATGAAGAAATCATGTTAATTTCCGCCAATCATGATATTCGTGAAACCTCCGTTGAAGAGAAACGCTGGGAGATACGCAGACTAAAAGAACTGTATGAAGCAAAAAAGTTAAGTGGTGAAATAACAAACATTTCAAAAGAAATTGCTAAACAATTAAATATTTCCCAAAGACAAGCTATCAAATATGTAAATGCAGAAAAACTGATTCCAGAACTAAGTGATCTTCTGAATCAAAATGGTATTAGTTTGGAAGATGCTAACAAATTCAGCCGTCTGGATGAATGGGCTCAGCTCAAAATTGTGGAACTGTTAAGCGCAAAAGGAAGTGTCAATGCTGAAGAACTAGAAAGCATAAAAAAATTTTCACAAGAAAAAGAACTTGAAAGCAAAAGAAATCACCAGGAATTAGAACGTACTTTACAAATGCTCTCTGAGCGTGATAAAAGCATAGAAGCGTTGGAGCGCAGAATTGAATCTCTTCAAAACAACACTCCAGAAAATCAACAAAACGATTTAAAAGAAGAATTACAATACATAGCAAATGCAAAAGAAAAAGCTGAACGCGAAAAACAGCGATTGGAAAATCAATTGGAGAAAATGAAACTTCAACAAAAAGAACGGGAAGCCAGGAATACATCTATTTCTGACAACGAACTGAGACGAATCTCTCAAATAGCAAAAACAGAACAAGCATTAAAGCTATTTGAAACCAATTTTTCCACATTGAAATCAAACAAAGGTTTGATTAAAACCGATCCAGATTTAAAAACGCGACTTGAAATATTAAATGAACGCATTTCGGATTTACTTAAAGAATTAAATAGTTAAATGTTTTTTTAGTAAGTTTTTATCCAGTACCATATAATACAATTAACGGTGAATACAGCACCTGGATTTTGTGTCAGTGCAAGACGGAGGAAGAAATTGATGTAGTTCTATTGCTGACTGATGACAACACACTGTAAGAGCAAATTTCAGGTGCTGTATTCACCGTTAATTGTATAATACAGTATCAGAGCGCTATATGATCAGAACTTGTACTTCTACTTATACTCGTGTTTTACATAATTCGTGTCAGTGCATGGCATAATTTCAACGACAATGGTTCCACTAGTACTGCATTGCATAAATAACAGTAAATTAAACTGCAGGAGGTATTCCTGCATATGTCCATTTAAACGGATGTGCCGCAAGGTTATACTGTTC
>CANOET010000004.1 GCA_947564835.1 uncultured Eubacterium sp.
TAATACTGGCATTTACAGAGATTTTCTATTCCATAAACTGTCAAAGACGGGATTTCAAAATCCTCCTTTTATTTTTATAGCAATTCTCTTAGAACGTTTATTGCTTATATCCGGTATTATAAATCTGTTTCACCACATTTTATATAAAAAGAATTCTATAAATATCAAAATCATGACCTATTTGAACCGATGCTTTTCTACAGTTCCAGAACAATCTGTGTCTGATCCTGCAGCAAGGATTCCGGTACGTAATTGCCCGCTACTTCTTTCCCGTTTACGACAAGCCTGCTGCAGCCCGTTTGTACATGCCGCGGATTTCTGACGATGATATGCAAATGTCTGCCCCGGAAATCTTTTTCGATTTCAAACGTCTCCCAGCCTGAGGGAATGGCAGGCGCGATCCGCAGCCCGCCAAAATCCGGCCGCATTCCTAAAATGCCTTCCACGCAGGCAGTCATAACGGTCGAGGCCGTTCCTGTCAGCCAATGTACATGGGAGCGCCCGAAATGCGGGCTGTCCTTGCCCTCAGTAAACTGCCCGTAGCAATAAGGTTCCAGCTTGCGGACCTGCGCCTTGTCATTTTGTGCCGCAGGGGCGTTTTCCAGAAAATACTGGAACGCACGGTCGCCGTGCCCGCATAACGCTTCCGCTAAGATCAGCCAGCCCTGGGACTGTGAAAAAATACCCGCGTTTTCTTTTGATCCGGCATTATAAATAACCGCCAGCGCCCCGTCAAACGCATGCTTGTGATATGGCGGCGCCATCAGCATCGCCCCGTATTCTGTATTCAGCCTGTCATAAACCACATCCAGCGCCTGCTCTGCCTGCTCTTTATCGGCCAGCCCGCTGATCACGGCCCAGCTTTGCGGATTCAGCCAAATATTTGCTTCTGGATCTGTCCGTCTGCCGATGATTTCTCCCTGCTGCGTATAGCCGCGGATAAACCGGTCTTCGTTCCAGCACAGTTTTTGGATCTTTGCGCCAAGTTTTTTCTGCATACGCTCCAGCTCATCCAGATAACCCGCGTCTTTCTTATATTGTGCAAATTCTTTTAGAATCGTCATGGCATAATACAGCTGGAAGGCGACAAAGGAAGACTCCCCGTCCCTGCCCAGCCGCAGGCAGTCATTCCAGTCCGCATACAATCCGGCAGGCATCCCGTGTATACCCAAATGCGCCATGGAAAAACCAATTGCACGCTTTAGATGCTCATAAACACTGCCTTCCTCCTTGTCCGCAAACGGAATGACTTCGTCGATAAACGCCAGGTTGCCCGATTCCGCAATATATTTATATACCGTCGGAAACAGCCACAGCGCGTCATCGGCGCGGTATGCGGGATGACCGGTCTCTTTGACATAAGAAGCGTCCTCCGGCGTATCCTCACGGCCCGGCTGATGGGTGAATTTTACCAGCGGCAGCCCGCCGCCATGATGTACCTGCGCAGAAAGCATAAACCGTATTTTTTCCAGCGCCATTTCCGGCGCCAGATGGATCACGCCCTGGATATCCTGCACGGTATCCCGGTATCCGTATCCATTGCGCAGCCCGCAGTAAAAAAACGATGCCGCACGCGACCAGATAAACGTCATAAAGCAATTGTAAGCATTCCATGTATTTACCATCGTGTCAAATTCGCTGCACGGCGTTTTTACCTGGAAATGGGAAAGCTTCCCGTGCCAGTAGGCGATCAGTTCCTGTTGTTCTTTCTTACATACCTGATCAGGATTTGCATAACGTTTTATAATCGCCTCTGCCTGGGCATCATACTGCATTCCGACAAGGAAAGCAAGGCATTTCGTCTCCCCAGGCTCCAGCTGCACCGCTGCTGTCAATGCTCCGCAGCCGTTTCCGTTATAGTTCATCTCGCCACACAGCACACCGTCGGCCACTCCCTGCGGATTCCCATATCCATGATAACGCCCGAGAAATGCTTCTTTATCGCCGCAATAAGAAGAGACCTCCGCGCCCGCCAGCCCGAAAAACCGTTCTGTCATAATCTTATCGTCCACATCTTTGCCGTCCTCCACTCCGTCCAGATTGCCGTGAACCATCTGGCAGATCCGGTTGCCGCAAAATTCCGTCTTTGTAATAAACTGGGAATACTGCAGATTCACCTGATCCTGTTCGTAATTGCTGTTATTGGTAAATTCGGCATATCCGGTAATGCCAAGGCTCCTGGCCCGGCCGGAATGGTTGGTAACCTGCAGGCTCCATACTTCATAAGCCTGATCCAGCGGCACATAATACATCGCCTGCGCCTGAATACCGCTGTACGCTGCTGTCAGAACCGTATATCCTGTCCCATGGCGGCATTCACTTTTGTATACAGACAAATCCTTACCGACCGGCTGCCAAGATACAGACCAATAATCTTTGGTATCATTGTCGCGGATGTAAATATAGCGCCCAGGCTGGTCAAACTGGTTGAAAATATACCGTAAGATCCGGCCGTTCGCACCGGATTTTGCAAAACTGTACCCGCCGGCTTGATTCGAGATGAGTGCGCCGTATTCAGGCGAACCTAAGTAATTGGCCCATGGCGCAGGCGTATCCGGCCGTTCGATCACATATTCGCGTGCTTCGTCATCAAAATATCCATATCTCATATCCATTCTCCTTTTCCATACTCGATGCTATTTCAAATTTTCTTTTGCCTGGCAGCCCTCCCTGCTTTGTTTTTCTATCCCGGATTATATCCTGTTTGCGGACGTTCTTATATAAAACTATGTACAAAAATATCAGATTCATGATATAATACAAAGCAGGGACCGAAATACCGTCCTATCAGCCGCAGCGTTTAAGAAATGCGGCCGCAACCGATTTTTCTGACCCGACGGCGTATCAAACGATACAGACAAGGAGAATTATGAATTTACAAAAAGAATGGCACAAGCAGGAACTAAAAGCTGCGGAAGATTCCCTCGCACACCGCCCGCTGGAAGAAGAGTATACCTTTTATCACGCTGTCAGTTCCGGTGATATAAACTATGTACAAGACAACTGCCGCCAGAATATCTTTGGCAGCCCTGCCGGAATGGGTGTACTTTCCCATAATCCGCTTACAAATATGAAATACCATTTTGTTGTCACTGTCGCCATGATCGTGCGGCACTGTGTTGAAGCTGGCATGGAACTGGAGCAGGCTTACCGGCTGAGTGATTTTTACATCTTAAAAATGGACGCTTGTACGTCCATTGCCTCCATTTGCAAGCTCCACGACAGTATGGTGCTCGATTACACCGGAAAAATGCTGCTTCTGAAAAAAGAAAACGTTATCTCAAAACCTGTCATCCGGTGTATGGATTACATCTACAGCCATTTAAACTGCCGCATTACCATTGAAGAGCTTGCGGGCTACACCGACCTGTCACCCAGTTACCTGTCACGCCTGTTCAAACAGGAACTCGGTGTCCCAATCAGCAGCTACATCATAGAAAAGAAAATCGAAAAAGCCCAGCATCTGCTGAAATATTCGGATTACAGTTTTATTGATATCGCAAATTATCTGGCCTTTTCGTCGCAGAGCCACTTTATCCAGACCTTTAAAAAATCTGTCGGGTTAACGCCAAAAAAATACCGGGATAAATTTTACCGCACTTCCTGGTAGTCTGCGGGTACGGCGCCCAATTACAAAAAGCTGCGGACGGAAGAAACTCCGCCCGCAGCCTTGTTATCATCTATAAACTTCCCAGCCTGATTTCCACCTGATGCACTTCATCTGTCATCTTAAGGATCCAGCCCCTCGCCAGGACCACCGATTTGCCACCGGCTGGTATTTGTTCTCCGTCACAGGCCGCCCATTCGATCCTGTATTCCCCATAGGCCAGCTTGTACGGGTTGCAGATCACTACCCAGAATTTTTTGCCTGCAAACTGCAGCTCCAAACGCGCCTGATCCTGCTGATCGAACTGCTCTTTGACCAGCTTCGGGCAGATTTCCAAATTTCCGGCCCTCCCACGCACGCCGAACACCTCCGTAACCATCGTCAGCATATACCAGCTTGCTGCACCTGTTAAATAATGATACATGCCTCTGCCGTCCCGGTTAAAATATTCCGGAATACCCGGATAGATCCTGCTTACCTCAAACCGCAGCGACGCATCCGCCAATGTCTGCAGTACACGGTATCCTTCATTTACAAACCCTCGTTGATACAGGGCATTCGCATACATCACTGTCATATGGGAAAATACAGCCCCGTTTTCCTTCTCTCCGTAAGCAAATCCGAACATCCTGCCCATATCATATTTCCGCTCTTTAAAATCCGTATTGAGCCGGTACCCGCCAGACGTTGCATCATACAGATAACGATCCGCACTTTTGCAGATCTGTTCTGTCTGCTCATGGCCTGCCGTCCCGCTCATAACCGCAAAGACCTGTCCGGTCAGCATCATCCGTACCCCCTGTTTGCGGTACCCTTCCACTGCATTTCCATGATCATCATAATAACTGTTAAACCAACCCTCGCCATCGCCCTGAATCCACTCTGTCCTGCGGATATGCTTCTGCATCCAGTCCGCCTTATTCCTTAGGTTCCCTGACAGTTCTTTGACGTCCACCATCACCGTCCTGCCGCTGACCTGATGGCTGCAGGCGCGTAAATAAGCCTGCAGAATGGCCTGTTTTGCTTCTGTATTGTTATAAACTCCGATATCATCTTCTAATAGTATCCGGATTTCTTCCAACAGCCGCACCTGTTTCCATCCAGGCTGTTCCGACAGCATCATCAGTATGTCCGCCAGCTGGCGCAAGTTCCCGGCATACGCACACGTAAATGCCACACTCTCCCCGCGCTGCGGCGCCATATCCAGCGCATCGTTCCAGTCCGCGCCCCGCAGCCGGATATGGTTATGTTCCCCGACTTCATAAAACGCACACAAATGCTGTAACAGCAAATGTTCTAATACGCTTCCCTGGTACATTTCCCCCGTCTGGTCTTTTAGCCATATCCCATCTTGTACTTCCCATTGCGTATCCAGCCCGCCGCCGCGCATTGCCTGCTCATCTTTAAAATAAGGAACCGGTTCCCCTAATATTTCAAAATCCCCCGTCTGGTCCATATAAAGCCTGATCGTCAAAAACGGCCAGACCCCGTGATCCATCCAGACGCGTGCAATTCCATTCCGATCCGCCACAAACTGCCCCCGGCCTTCGCCTATAATCGTAGCATTTGTCCCGTCAATACGGATACCGCCGGTGTTTGCAAGGATCATCTCCCTGACACTTCCCGGATCCATAATCAGCAGCGACAGGCAGTCCTGCCACAGATCCCGCCAGCCCCTGCCGCCTCTGCCGTAATCATGGTACGGCAAAAACGAACATCCATAAATACGGCGCAGGATCGGCTGGAAGCTCACCCATCTGAGAAACTGGTCAAACCGGCTGCTGCCCGTATGATACCGGACGTTCACTTTCTCCTGCCAATAAGCCCTTGCCTTTTGGAGCGCCTCTTCCACCTGCTGCGATGTCTGGTACGCAGCCGTAATTTTTTCAATCTCACCCTCATCTGCGGTTACGCCCATAACAACTGTATATTCTGCATGCTCTCCTGGTGCCAGGCGGACTGCCGCAAACCGGATACCGCCCAACGCCTCCCTTCCTTCCGTATAAAAGCCTGACCCCTCTCCAGGCACATTCTCCCTAACTTTCTGCGGATTCGTAAAGCTGCCGCCTTCCCCGATATAATCCTGCACAACTGGATAAAAGCTCTCTGGTTTTTCCCCATTTCCAGCCGCCCCGCATACAAAATACGTCAAGTCATTGATCCGGTGCCCCCGCTCATCAAAAGACAGCGTCGGCTTTACATATACACCCTGGCTGGTCGTCCGGATCTGGTGCAGCAAAGATGTTACATGCCTGTGGTCACGGATATTATCCGCGCTTCTCCCATAAATCGGGATAGCTGCTATCGGTGTTACCGTCTGCGGCACATCTGCCAGATTATAAAGCCTCACCCGCATCAGTTCTACCGAATGCCCCAGCGGTACAAACGACGTCACTTCCGCCTTCAACTGATATCTGGCCGATGTCCTCGTCACCATATGCCACATCAGCCCGGCTGTCAGCACACTCCGGTCCTGCGTATCTGTAAATTTCATGCTTTCCTGCCATGCGGACGCCCCCACCGCTGACCAGGCATTGCCATCCTCCATGCTGCACCAAAAATTCCTCCCGGAGCGGTTATTATGCAGATTTTCCGCACTGACAGGCTCCATCAAAAACGCATTCTGGCTAATCTTACTGTCTCCTCCCAGATTCGGGGTTACTGCACTTTTCATTCCCTGTTCCCCTGCAACCGGAAAATACAAATAACTGTAATTTTCCGGCTGTTCCAGGCAAAACGTCCCGTCTTCATCGATAAACTGTATCGTATGCATCTGCTTCCTCCTTAAATTTGCATTTATTTCCTGCATTTTAACCGGTTTCAGCGGATGTATCTATCAGATCGGCGGGAAAAATATCAGATCCATGTACTGATTTGCGGATAGGGATGCTACCCCAGTACCTCCTTTCGCATCTTAAGCAAAATCTTCTTCTCCAACCTGCTTACCTGCACCTGGCTCATATCCAGCTCCTGCGCCGTCTGCACCTGTGTCTTCTCCTGAAAATACCGAAGCTCGATCAGCCTGCGCTCCCTCTCCCCCAGCTCTTCCAGCAGCTGCCGCACCAGCAGGTCATTCAGCACCTTTTCTTTTTCCGGATCCCCCATACTGCCCGCCGCCATCCCGCCGCCCGGCGACTCGGCTCCAAATCTCTGTCCGACGCCCCGGCCTTCCGCGATCTGGTCAACCAGATACAGCTCGCTTCCATCTGACTGATACACGCTGCGGTAAATGGACTCCACTTCCAGGTTCGCCTCTACCGCCATTACAATATCCTCCCGGCTCAGCCCGGTTTCTTCCGACAGCTCCTGCACCGTCGCCTCCCGCCCTTTTTCCTGGCTGATCTTTTCCGCTGCCCTGCGGATGCGCCAGCCGTTTTCCTTAAGGCTCCTGCTGATGCGCACCAGGCCGTCGTCGCGCAGGAACCGCCGGATCTCGCCGCTGATCAGGGGAACCGCATAAGTGGAAAATGCTACCTCGTATGTAAGGTCAAATTTATCAATTGCTTTGATCAGCCCGATACTGCCGATCTGAAAAAGCTCCTCTCTGTCATGCCCGCGGTGTTCAAATCGTTTGACAATGCTTCCTACCAGTCCAAGGTTCTGCCTGACCAGCTCCTCTTTTGCATCCGCATCTCCCTGCTGTGCCCGCAGGATCAAAGACATTGTCTCTTTCATAAGCGTCAGGCCCCTGTCCCAAACTGCTTGACCATACGGACTGTCGTCCCCTGCCCGGGCGCGGAATCTACTTCTACATCGTCCATAAACGCTTCCATAAACGCAAATCCCATGCCGGAACGCTCCAGTTCCGGCCTTGTCGTATAGAACGGCTCTTTTGCTTTCGGTACATCGTCGATCCCTGTTCCATAATCTACGACTTCAATCTGTATCTGCTGTTTTTCTTTGACGCATGTCAGATAGATTTTACCGATCCCGTTCTCATAGCCATGTATAATGGAATTGGTTACCGCTTCTGATACCGCCGTCTTTACGTCTGCCAGCTCGTCCAGCGTCGGGTCCATATCCGCGAGAAACGCTGCGACCGCAACCCTTGCAAACCCTTCGTTGACCGAATACGAATCGAACCGGATACTCATTTCATTGCGTTCGCCCCCAGTCTGCGGCGTACGTTCCTGCTTTTGCTCACTCATATTTCACCGCCTCCGTTTCCATCAGTTTGTGCAGGCCGGAAATCCGGAAGATCTTTTGGATCCGGTCGTTCATATGCTGCGCTTTCACGCTGCCGCCGCAGTAGTTCATATTCCGGCACCTCCCGATCAGCACGCCGATACCGGAGCTGTCCATAAACTCTGTCCCGGAAAAATCAAACACCAGGCTGCGCACCCGGTACGAATCGATCAGCAGGTCTGCTTCCATCCGCAGCTGCTCGGCGCTGTGATGATCCAGCTCTTTTGGCATGGAAATCGTCAGGCACCCTTCTTTTAGTTCATAATGGCATTCCATCGTAACACCCTCCTGTCATACATGAATCCTGTTTATATAGATAACATAAAAAAGACACTGGCCTTTGATTGGTCAATGTCTTTCGTAAACTATTGCTGCTGTGCCTCAAGAATCTGCTGCATCTGCGGCAGATATTTATTTTTCGCATTATTTGCTTTATAAGACGACGGATATTCATCGATCACCTTCTGATACAGCTCGGCCGCTTTTTCGTACTGTTCAATAATCCGGTAAGACTGCGCCAGATAATAAATGGCATCCCCGTTATGGTACGTGTCGTCCACATCTACGACCTTTTGCAGCAGCTCCGCCGACTGTTGGTAATTACGCGACATATAGGCGTTATATCCGTCTGTATAAGCGGTTTCCAGAAATTTGGAATTAATATCCGTCTGTATCGCTTCATATACCTGCTTTGCCTGCGCGTCCAGCCCTTTGGCCTCTACTTTTGCCAGCGCTTGCTGGGTTTCGTCCACATTGCCCTGCTGGTATACAGAAACCGCCGCCATCAGCTTCTGGTAACTGTCGATCTTCGTTTTAGAAGCTTCCTGGTCCCCCTGCGCTTTCTCCACGTTTTTCGTCAGCCTGTCTACCTGGTCTTCCAGTTCTTTGATCGCCTGGTTTTTCGTCGCGATGGCATCATTGGCATCGGATACTGCCGTATTGGCATTTTTTTGTACTGTCTGGCGGATGCTCGGAACGATTAGAAAATACGTGGCCGTCACACCGATGACCAGCCCGACCAGAATATTTAAAATCATCATCCAGCCGGAGTTGTCCCTCAGGTTCGCTGGCTGGATAATCGTCTCGGTCCCATTGCTGTACTCCACACGGCTTTCCTTTTTCTTTGGTTTTCTGCTTTTCTCCGGATCCGCGCCTGCCAGCCCGTCCAATTCCGCCAGATAGCGCATGGTCGTCGTATTGCCGCGGTCAATCTTTTCCGCCGCCCGCAGTGATTTTTTAGCCAGGTCATATTTGCGGTCGCGGATATACAAAAGCGCCAAGAGCTGATGTGCCTTTACCAGCCTCGGGTTGCTGGACAAAATCTTTTTCAGCTGGATCACAGCCAGGTCTTCGCTGTCCTGCTGGCAGTAAATCAGGGCCTGGTTATATTTTTTAATCGTCTGGTTTACGACGTTTAATAAAGACGCGTTGCTTTGGACCTCGCTCAGATATTGCTGGGCGATGTTATCCTTGCTGTCCTGGTTTTTGCTGATCACCCACTCGCTCAGTGCGGATACGGTCTCGCCCATCTCATAATAAATAAGCCCCAGCAGGTTCCTGGCCTGGATATTCGCTTTATAATACTGCAGGCTCAGTTTTAAGGAGTCGGCTGCACCTGACAGGTCTCTGACCTTTGCCCGTTCCAGTCCAAGATTATACAAATAATTTGATATCGCAATCAGCTTTTTATACATTTTTACATTCATCCCGCAGTTCGGGCAGGTCTGCGCTGCCCCCAGCTGCGCTCCACATTGAAAACACTGCATATCGGCTCCTTCCTGGATTATCGGTTGCGTCTTGCTTCTTTGATCATCTCCTGTAAGATATCGGTCATATCTGTCAGATTATGGCTGTATATTGCTTCTTCTGCTTCTTCTACTTCCAGGCTGGGCTGAAATTTTTTCAATTCTTCTTCAAAATCTATCATCTGTAATCCCTCCGTCTGTTATTCTTAAACGAATTTATTATAGCATATCTTCCGGCTTTGTAAAGAAATGGTTGTCCTGTTTTTTCTTCCTTTTTCGAAAAAAAGTATAAACAAAGCCAAAAAAAACCGGAACCGCTCTCCTTTCCTCTATCAGAAAGTAAAGCGTCCGATTTTCATCATCCAGGCATGGATCATACGCCGCCTTCCGCCCCCTGCGCAAGCGTTCCGCCGCCCGCACAGAGCCGGAAAATGCATCAGCCTGGCACCCGCTGCAGATCAGTCTCCCCATTCAGACAATTTCCGCATAACGACTTTTTCCTGCTGCTTGATAAAAATAATATCGCTGAATGTATCCTTGCATGATGTATCGCAGCTGTCAATCGATACATATACGCCCGGAAATACCTTCTTGCGTACTTTGATATTGGCGCCTTTGGCGCTGTCTACCATAACGCGCAGCTTCTTTAACGCATCCTCATCGGCTGCCTTGCGCGCCATATCCCGTACGCGGATCCGGACCAGCTGCACCCTGCGCGGGTCGTCTTTGCAGGACTGTCCGGTCTTTTCTTCGTATTCCTGGAACTTCTGCAGGATCGTTTCCGCCTTGCTGATATTGGCTGCCGCTGTCTTAATGCTGTTGTTTAGTTCTTCTATTTTCATACGGACTTCCCCGCCGTTGCCGACGAGTACATGTGTGCGGATTTCAGCGTTATTCCCGATGCTGTTCGCTTCAATGCCGCTGACTGCGTGGACGCTGCCGCCGACGATACAGCCTTTTTTGCTCATGACAAATGCGCTGCCTTCACAATAGACATTGCTATTGAGGAAAATATCGGCTGTAATATCCCCTTTGCTCCGTACGGTCGCAAATTCGAAAAACTTCGCGGAAATCCCGCCTTTTGCATCGATAACGCTTTTCCCGTTGCCCAGCACACCGCCCTGCAGTACAATATCCTTGTTCGCAAAAATACTGCCGCCCTGCACAACGCCGTCAACCGTGACCGTGCCGGTCGCCCGGATCTCTACATCGTCCACGCTGCCATGGATAATGACGTCGCCGCGGAACTCAATATTGCCCATATTCGCATCTACATCGCCGGATACTTCGTATACAGGCAGGATATTGATTTTATCATTAATTTTGTCAATCTTACCGGTAATGGACGCTACATACGTAACCCCGTCCGGATTGCATTCAAATCCCCTGCCGCGCAGCGGCGGAAGCTCCCTGCCGACACGCGCGCGAACCGGAGCGTCCTTTACGGTATATCCGTCTTCTCCCTGAATCGCCGGATGATACAGTGCAATCACCTGGCCCTCTGTTACCATTTCAAATAATTTGATCGCATAGCTGACGGTACCGTCTTCATTGATCCTCGGCTTTCCGTCCAGCTGGCTTTCAAACATATACTCAAAATATCCATCTTTTCCATCCTTTGGAGCTTTGCCCGCTGCAACTGCAACAGAACGGCCATAAGTTCTGCTCTGGAGCATCCCTGCAATCGCCTTTCGGTCGATCCCCCTTTTCACTCCACTTGCCGTCAAAGCGTCCTGAATATCCTCTAAACGATACTGCATTCCAGCCTCGGGTTCCGGCAGACGCAAATATGCCGTCATCCCATCCGGGCTAAAACTTATTGCTGTTCTATCAAGCTGTAGTGTCTGCATGACCTTACCACCCTTCACTCTTAATTCCTAACAGTCCGGCCCATCCAGACTGCCACATGCAAAATCCATTAGAAATACATGATATATTTCCTTTAATTTTACCATTAATTGAGACAAACTTCAACAAATATTCTGCGAAAAAATAGTAATATAGGGATTTTTTTATTTCATCTGTGCCAGCCGCTGCTCTACTTCAGCCATCATTTTCTCGTATTCCGCCAGTTTTTTCTTTTCCTCGTCAATTTTCGACTGCGGCGCCTTGCTCAGGAACTTCTCATTGCCCAGCATGCCATGGGAACGTGCCAGCTCTTTTTGCAGCCTTTCCCGGTCTTTGGTCAGGCGTTCGGTCTCTTTTGCCTTGTCTACCAGCTCTTCCAATGGAAGGAACACAGTCGCGCCGGGTATCACAACGGACACGGCGTCTTCTCCGATCCCTTCCCGGCCTGCCTGGATATAAATCTCAGACGCGTTGGCCAGATTCCGGCAGGATTCTTTTGCCTGTTCAAGCATGCCGCGGATTTTCTCATCCGCAGATACGAGGAACAGCTTTGCTTTCCTGCTGTTCGGTACATCCATATCCTTGCGCACCGTACGAACGGCCTTTACAATATCCTTAACATGCGAAAGCATCTCTTCTTCGGCTTCAAAATGCCGCGCTTTGTCATATTCCGGCCACTTTGCCAGCATAATGGACGCTTCCTGCGGATGCAGCGTACAGAAAATCTCTTCGGTAATAAACGGCATAAACGGATGCAGCAGCTTTAACGCTTCGGTCAGTACCATGCGCAGCGTCCACAATGCGGCATTGCCGGCCTGCGGCGCTGTATCGTACTGATAGATACGCTGTTTTGCGATTTCAATATACCAGTCGCAAAACTCATCCCAGATAAAATCATACACCTTCTGGACCGCGATGCCAAGTTCAAATTTATCCATATTTTCCGTCATATCTTTGGCAAGCGTATTTAATTCGGAAATGATCCACCGGTCCGCCGGTTCCAGATACTGCCCGGACGGCTCCGTAATTTCCCTGCCCTCCAGGTTCATCAGGACAAAACGGGAAGCGTTCCATACCTTATTTGCAAAATTTCTGGATGCTTCCACCCGCTCCCAGTAAAAACGCATGTCATTGCCAGGCGCATTTCCGGTAATCAGCGTCAGCCGCAGCGCATCTGCGCCGTATTTGTCAATGACCTCCAAAGGGTCAATGCCGTTGCCAAGCGATTTGCTCATCTTGCGCCCCTTGGAATCGCGTACGAGCCCGTGCATAAATACCGTATGAAACGGCGCCTTGCCCATCTGCTCATAGCCGGAAAATACCATACGGATCACCCAGAAAAAGATAATATCATATCCGGTGACAAGCACGTCTGTCGGATAAAAATAATCCAGTTCTTCCGTCTGGTCCGGCCAGCCCAGTGTCGAAAACGGCCATAAGGCAGAAGAAAACCACGTATCCAGCGTATCCGGGTCCTGTTCCATCCCGTCATGCCCGCATGCCGGGCATGTATGCGGGGCATCGGCTGCTTTCGCCACTACCATCTTTCCGCACTGCGGGCAGTAATAAGCCGGGATCCGGTGCCCCCACCACAGCTGCCTGGAAATACACCAGTCGCGGATCCCTTCCAGCCAGTGGATATACGTCTTATGAAAACGCTCCGGCACAAATTTCAAATCACCGTTTTTTACCGCTTCCAGCGCAGGCTTCGCCAGTTCATCCATTTTCACAAACCACTGCTGCTTCGCCATCGGCTCAACGGTCGTACGGCAGCGGTCATGGGTGCCTACCGCATGCTCATGGTCCTGGATACCGGCCAGGAGCCCTTCCTCTTCAAGCTCCTTTACAAGCGCCTCCCGGCACGCATAACGGTCCATCCCCGCATATTTTCCGGCATTTTCATTCATCGTCGCGTCATCGTTCATCACGTTGACTAGCTCCAGGTTATGGCGCCGGCCCACTTCAAAGTCATTCGGGTCATGCGCCGGCGTAATTTTCACACATCCGGTCCCAAATTCCATATCCACATATGCATCCGCAACCACCGGGATCCTTCTGCCGACAACCGGAAGGATCAGCGTCTTTCCGATCAGGTCCTGATACCGCTCATCCTGCGGATGGACTGCCACAGCCGTATCCCCGAACATCGTTTCCGGCCGCGTCGTCGCAATCTCCACAAACCTGCCCTCTTCGCCCTCTACCGGATAGCGGATATGCCAGAAATGCCCCTTTTGATCTTCATGCTCGACCTCCGCATCCGAAATCGACGTCCGGCAGACCGGGCACCAGTTAATAATACGGTTCCCTTTATAAATATATCCTTTTTCATACAAGCGTACAAAGACTTCCTCCACTGCCTTCGAGCAGCCCTCGTCCATTGTAAAACGCTCTCTCTGCCAATCCGCGGCAGACCCCATTTTCTTTAACTGCTTGATAATCCGCCCGCCGTATTCTTCCTTCCATTCCCAGACCTTTTCCAGAAACCCTTCCCTTCCGAGGTCATTTTTTTCGATCCCCTGTTCCTTTAGCGACTGGATGACACGCACTTCCGTCGAAATAGACGCATGATCCGTCCCCGGCTGCCAGAGCGTGTTATACCCCTGCATTTTTTTATAGCGGATCAAAATATCCTGCATCGTATTGTCCAGGGCATGGCCCATATGCAGCTGCCCGGTAATATTCGGCGGCGGCATTACGATCGTAAACGGTTTTTTGCTGCGGTCTACTTCGGCGTGGAAGTAGCCGTTGTCTTCCCACTTTTTATAAAGACGCTCTTCCAGCCCGGCAGGGTTATATGTTTTTGCCAGTTCTTGTGCCATTGTGCTTGTTTCCTTTCTATTCTATAGTATCGTTTTTATGCGCCTGTGTAACAAAAAGCCCCTTATAGCTTTCACTATAAAGGGCGAATATACGCGGTACCACCTTTTTTCCACAAAACAGGCATATGCCCTTCTCAGTGCCTGGCAAAATCCAAAATACAGTCGCCCGCGGCGGAACCTTATGCGCAGTTCTGTGATCTCTTAAGCCCTATAACGGGGACAAGGCGGGGCGGCTTACTGTCTGTGCGGCCTGTACTTCGATACGGTGTCCAGACCCTCGTTCAGCTGCCCGGTTCAAAAGCTACCTTCCATCATACTGCCCAAAGCCATCTTTCAGCCGTGGAATGGCTCTCTCTGCTGGGGGTTGTGACGTACTCCTCTTTCTCATTACCTGTTTCTGTATGAAATCTTTTATATCATATAAAGATTTTGTGAAATTGTCAAGCGTTTTTCAGGGTAAATCTAAAATTAATAATACTTTAATACCTCATCCCTGGCCTGGCCGTCGCCGCTTTTTTCTAACAGCTCCAGCAATTCCCCCATCCACTCCCTGCAGAAATAATGGATCGAATATTTCTGGTCATATGCATCCGCCGTCGGAATCTGTTCTGCCTCCATCCGTTTTTTAAATCTGGAAAACGCCTCCAGCAAATAGTTCTGTTTCAAAAGGTCATTGATATCCTGGGCAGAAGCATTGCGGTCAAAGATTGAAATCGGATAGCGTTTCATGGCCAGGTAAATCAGCTTGTCCGTCTCAATGCTTTCCTGATCATAATAATCTTCCAGATAAACCCGTCCATCCACCCGTTCTGCCCCAACCAGCGGATAATTGCGCAGCCGGTACTTCCGCTGTTCCTCGCTCTCCTGCAGGAGCGTTTCTTCCTTTGGCTTATTCATGCAGCAAAATTTATATTTCCTTCCGCTTCCGCAAGGACATGGATCATTTCTGCCGATTTTCACTTTCTTTGCAGGACTTGGAGCAATCGAACCTTGCAGCTCTTTTTTCATTTTTTCGATATCTTTTTTCGTGATTTTTTTCGGCTTCTGCTCCCGCTCAAACATAGGCCAGGTTTTAATCTGATCAGCAGATATCGGTGACCTGCATAAACGGTTCTGCTGATCATCATCATAGTATTTAAACAGAATGTCCAGATATTCGTCATACCATCCATACATACTTAGTTCAATTCGGTCTTCTTCATAAAGCATCCGCACATCCGGCAGAAATTCTGCAAGATGGCATTTATAGGCAATTCCGGCTACCCAGCTGCACATTAGACCCTCCCACTCAGAATCCTGCTCCTCTATGACTTTTCTTAAAAATTGCAGCAGGTCTTCTTTTGCAAGTACACCGTCGAGATAAAGCTGGCCGGTCACGTTAAGCATAGCATCGCGGACATATTCATCGATATCGGAATCCAGAATACGATCCTTTAACAGCTCAAGGTTTCCATTGTAAGTATTGTAAAGCACATCCTGTAAACCATCCGTAATAAAATCTCCAAGCAGCAGGTCGAGCATATCGGACGGCAAAGTTAAAAATTCCATAATTTTTTCAAAAGCATCTTTTTCCTGAAATTCTCCGAAAAATAACAATGCATAAAAATGCAGCTCATATTCTTTAGGCATATCCTCCGGGTTGGAATATGCATAGGACAGGGCCTCGTAAAATAACGGCTTAGCTTTGTCGTAATTCTGGCGGATCATGTCAAATTCTTTCTGCGGGAAAGCAGGGGTTAGGCAGGTGATATTTTCTATGGCTTCCTGTAATTGGCTCATGTTGAAATCCTTTCTTGGGGGGGCTGGTGTTGTTGTAATGTGTCATTGGAGAGATTATAAGAGATTTTGGGGAAAAGTGCAAGAATTTAGGTATATAAAAATGATTTCTCACGCAAAATGGCGAAATTTTGATTCTGGGCGGCAGAATTGATATTGTGTTGCCGTTTTTCCGGGAAATCTTGATTTGCCTGGGGGGAGGGGGGATGTGGCTAACCAAGCCATTTCAGATGGCAAAAACCCCCTATTTTTTGTCAATCATTCACAGCCGTCAACATCTTTTTTAACATTTGTAAACTAAATATGTTGTAAATTTTCTCAACTTATGTTATACTATACTACAGAATAACCAAAACGAAAGATTATCGGAAAAACAAGATCTATAGGAGCACCACCATGGAAAAAATCACAATGCAGGATATTGCAGATGCTCTGGGCATCTCACGAGTTACCGTAAGCAAAGCCTTCAACAACCAGGCCGGCGTATCCGATGCAATGCGCGAACTAATATTTGAAAAAGCAAGGGATCTTGGCTACACAAAGGTTCCGTACCTTGCATTGGAGCAAATGCAGTTTCATCATCAGGAACACCCCAGCCGTACGGTTTCCCTGATCGTATCGCGGCCGGATTCCGCGGTTTTTTGGACCAGCATTATCCACCGCATGGCGCAGGAGCTTTCCAGCTATAATATCAACCTGATGTACACATATGTTCCTTCTGTCTATGCGAAGACTTTCAGCCTGCCGCCGATCCTGAAACAAACAAATGGGAATATTGACGGCATCATTGTGCTGAATGTCTATGATCCCACCATTTTAAGCATGATCAACGAGCTTTCCCTCCCGAAAGTCTTTCTGGACACAGTCCCTTCCTTGTACCGGTTGCAGCTGAATGGTGACCTGATCCTGATTGAAGGCTACCGGACAGAATATGAGATTACCGAATCCCTGATCCAAAGCGGACATACAAGAATCGGTTTTTTGGGCGATATCCGCTACGCCCAGACAAATATGGAGCGTTACCGCGGCTATTGTGCTTGTATGCAGGCTCACCGTCTGGACATTCCCTCAGAACAGTGCCTGACCGGAAGTATCGGCATTTTTTCTTATGGCAGGGAGTTGTATGAGTTTCTCAGCAGCCTGACAGACTGGCCGACTGCTTATGTCTGTGTCAGCGACTTTGTAGCTCATTTTGTAAAGCAATATATGGATGAAAATCCGCAGAGGCTGCCGCATCCGGTTACCTTGACCGGATTTGATAATTCGGAAGAATATACGAATGTCGCCGGACATATCATAACTGCAAATGTACCTACCAGTATCCTCGGCAAACGCCTGGCTATGCAGCTTCTGTACCGCACGCAGCATCCGGAAGCGCCTTATGAGCTGACCTTTGTGCGCCCGGCTATTATCTGATTGGAAGACCTGATGCACCGATATTTCTGACCGGTGCATCAGCAATCAATCTTTGTTTTAAAGCTTGGCCGTGTATTCCAGCTTTTTGCCAGATGGAATTTTCAGCGCTTCCATTGCCTGGTCTGCAGACCATCCCATACTTTCCATCAGATTTTGTATGGCAGAAAGAACCCCTTGTTCGAGTCCTTGTGCCATCCCTTGTTCGAGTCCTTGTGCCATCCCTTTCTCTATGGCCTCATCCCATACACCTTTGCTAAAATTGCACATATCGTCCAATCTCCTTTCCATCTTTTCTTCCATCGGAATTTGAAACTCATCCCTCAGGACCTGTTTTTTCAAGTTTATTTCAATTTCAGTAGAAAACAGGACATTTAATAGATTCAGCAGTCTGTTCCCGCCTTTGTTTTTACGTTTTCCAAGGCAAATCATGATCACTGTCATCAGATCATAATTCTGTTTTGCTTCTGTGCTGTTACCATATAAACAGCTTTCTGTAATCTGATATTTGGTAATGCTGTTTTGATGGAATTTAGGCGGATGCAGGCACAGCCAGACCGAATATACCTTTTTGATCTTTTCATAATGCGATTTTTTAAATTCTGTGCCATATTGTGACGAAATCATCCGGCTGCAGTAATAGATTGCCCGTTTAATTAAAGGATATCCCGGATAAAAATCATTCTGTGCCTCCGCGTTCACAATCAGTCCTACAATTTCTTCTGTCCCCGGCAAAATCGCATGATAATGGATATCAAAAGTAATTGTCCCTTCTGTAATTGTTACATCCTCAACGCCAGTACCCTGGATCTTTGAGGTATTTGTTTCATCCGGCAAAAGCGGCACTTCTCCAATCTGCGGAACGCCCAGTATATACTTATCAGCAATCTCCTGAATGCTGCAGTCCGCATATTCTTCCATGCAGTTTTTCATAATCCACGCAAGAACGATTTTCTCTGCCAGCAAGCATTTACAGGCTGCATCATATTTTGCCATATTACTGGCTGTCTGGATACTCTGGGAAATTGTCGTTTTCACCTGTTGGCTGTTATACATATTATCCCTCCTTCTTCGGTATGTCTAACCTGGATGAACCAGAAAAGAAACACTCTTGACATTATGCGCAAAAAATCGTTTCTAAGTGCCTAACAGTTCAAATCACCCAAGAACTGTTATAGATATCTTCAGTTTCTGCCACTATTTTACAACAGGTGTATACCTATATGCAAGTATTATTTTGAACAATTTCATTCCACTAATATTTTCCGCTAACTGTTCCATCCGTTATCCGAACGCTTCCATTGACCGACAACCGCAAAAAGACCCTGCCGGCCATCTCCGCCCGCAGGGTCCCCCATAATAATCCAAACACTTAAAAAAATTCCTCTGGCACATCGTCTGCCGATTTCCACCGCTCCATCGCATCCGCCAGCTTCATCCCTTTGCTGACTGCATCCTTGCGCACCGCATTTACTGCCTGGATCTCCTTCATCCGCGCCCCGGTCAGCGTATAACCCTTCATTGCTGCCAGCGTCGCAATCCATGCCAGCATTGGCACTACGCAAAACAGCACAACGACTACCATATGCATCCCCGGTGCATACGGCGTATTCCCGTCCGGCAGTGTATGAATCCCGATCAGGGCGACTGCAGCGCCGACAATTGTAGAACCCAGCGAGCTGACCAGTTTATCTACCAGCGAAAACAGCGTCCCCATAATGCCCGGGATATACCGCCCGGAGCGGAATGTCTCGTAATCCGAACAATCTGCCACCATCGGAATCGGCATGTCCGCCGTTGCATAATAGGCGCCGTATCCGATGCCGAAGAATACTACGAATAAAACAGAGTACAGGTTCGGCGGCAGCAGCGCCAGGCTGACGGACGGATTTCCTTCTTTCCATAGCAGCAGTAAGACGAACACGCCGATGTACATGAAAAGCGCCAAAGCCGTATACCGCACCAGGGAAGCTTTCTGTCCGTGTTTTTGCGAGGTGCGAACGGTCAGCAGGAAAAACGGGACGGAAAAGACATATCCTACAATCATCATCGGAAGATACAGCCCGCCGTAATTGCCCATCATCGCGCCGTACAGCATGCACAGCACCGTCATATTTGTCGCGATCGAAAAGGCCAGCTTGCATCCTGCCCCTGCTACCATCAACCGCTGCAGCTCCTTGTTTGCCCTTAGTATCGCAACATATTCTTTCAGCTCCACCTTCTCCTGTGTGCCGCCGACTCCGAAATATTCCGGCCGGTCTTTTTCCCATATGCCAATCACAGCCAGTAATGTCAATATTGCTGATACAGCAACTGCCAACGGTATCATAAAGTTAAAAAATCCCGCGCTGTTATAACCGCCCAGCCGTTCGCTTAAAATCGGCGCCAGGAACTGGACCAGCCCCATTCCGATCAGGCTTGCTACCGTATTGAATACGGTAAATAACGGCCGCTGGTTCGGATCATTCGTCAGGCATGTCTGCCCGGAACGGGTACATGCCGTCTGGAACGTATATCCGATCACATACAAGGCATAGAATAATACAAAACAGACATATTTCAGCCAGTCCATCTGCTCCGGAATGACCCGTGTCCCAAAATACAACAGGATGGAGGATGCAATCATAATCGCGTTCCCCAGTACCATATATGGACGGAACTTGCCGAATTTCGTCGAAGTCCGGTCAATCAATGCCCCGATCACCGGATCAGTCACAGCGTCGAATAAGCGCATGACTGTGACCATCGTTGTTGCAAACATTAAAAATAATCCTAGAACCCCGTTGGCATAATATGCAATAAAGTTCATGGTGAGGATATAGTACACATTTGTCGCTCCATTGTTCATTGGAAATAAAACAAGCTGGTACAGCTTTGCCTGGTTCACATTTGTTTTTGCTCCCGCTTTTTCAATTCCCATATGTGTCTATCCTTTCTATGTTTGCCGCAGCGCCCGGCCAGGACCCCCTCCTGCCCGGCATGCCGCGGCTTCCGATCTTATCTGACCCTCAATACATCATGCTTTCTGACTATCGGAACCGCTCAGCTGTTAACCGCTTTATATGCCATATAGTTCCGGTAGATATCCGTCCTCTTGAATTTCTGTTTCTTCACAATCCACAGCACCGTGGAGACGATAAACAGTATACCGAATAGAATGCAGGCTCCCCACAATCCGTTTACAATCGCAAGGTTCCTCTTTTTGATCACCGTTTCCGGCCCGACCCCGTTCATACCGGCCGAATTTGCGATCGAATACAGGTTCTGGTGGCAGGCTTCTTTCATCGCCGTTACGATCACCGGGTCTTTTTTGTACTTCGGCAGCTGCCTGGTTACAAATGGCATCATAGCGTCAAAGGTAGATACGCCTCCCGCCATCATACCGTCTACGCCGTTTACATAGTTCGTCAGCACGTTATCCGTAATATTCAGGCCCTTTTTCCCCCATTCCTGCCTCACAATATTCGTCATCAGGCCGCGGTTGCCGCCGGACCAGATGGCTCCCCAGCGTGTGTACGCAACCATCAGCCCTGCGTCCGATTCTTCCACGGCTCCCTGGAACGCTTTTAAATAGATTTCCCTGGCTGCCTGCTCGCTGAGCCAGACGCCAAGCCCGATGCGGTCCTGCTCACAGTCGTTCAGCGCAAAGTGCTTTAACACAACGAAGATTCCCCGGTCTGTCATTGCCTGCACTTCATGCTTCGACATTTCCCCGGACAGGAAGCTGTCTTCGGAATAGTATTCAAAATTGCGGCCGCCGTACGGTGTCCGGTGCATATTGCTGCCAGGCCCGTAGAGGCAGGCGATTTCTGCTGAAATACAGTTATTCGCGATCACTCTGCCGATCTCATACATCAGATCGGTATTAAACGTCGCCGCCATCACGTCTTCGGATGTGAATGCGGTTGCCACGAGCGCTGTTTTGCCTTCTTCCTCCCCAGCCTTAAATAAGGATGCGGTCAGGCCCTGCGGCCCGTTCTCGTCGCGGGTTCCCGGCGCCTGCACGGATTCTATCGGCATCGTCCAGTGGAACGAATCTCCGATCAGCGATACCATATCGTCAAATGACAGCTGGTCTAACAGCTCGTCCCATTTCGGATCATCATAGGAAGCCCCGATCAGATCGACCAGCTTAAGGCCGTTATCCGCGCCCAGCACCGGCATTTCCACCGTCTCATAGTCAGCGGCATCGTATTGGACATCCTGCAGCTTCGCTGCCAGCTTTTCCGTCAGCCGCAGCTTTACCGCTTCCGTCGGAAAAGTGCCTTCCCAGTCGCTGCGTGACAAATACGTGATCTTCTGGCCGTCTAAGTCTTCGCTTAGATTAATATCCGAGTCAGACAGCTGGTTCGTTATCGGCGTGCCGTTTAAGGAAGCCGCATAAGAGGTCGTATCCTGTTTTGCGTTTTTCCATTTATAGGCCAGCTCTTTCTTGCCGTCCCCGTCCATACGGCCGTCCTTTGCCCGGTAGCCTTTTGCCGCCAGGATATTGTTGACGGCGTTATGCGCATCCGTCGCTGCCGTAAAATAATAATCCCCTTTATCCAGCATATACGTCCCGCAGCCATACGCGTCATAAGAAGCCAGATCACGCTTATCCACAAAAATCTGCAGCGTCTGCGATCCGCCCGGCTCCAGCACGTCCGTTTTGCCGAATCCGCAGAGCGCCACGGAAGCTTTTTCCACCCCGTTTTTGACATCGTATGCCGTATACGGCGACTGCACATAGACTTGTACCGTTTCCTTGCCCGCATACGTATCCCCGGTGTTTGTTACCGTCACAGAGACCTCGAACTGGTCTGTGTCGCTGTGATAGCTGACTTCCATACCGCTGTATGCAAATTCGGTGTAGCTTAGCCCATAGCCGAACGGGAACGCCACGTCCGCACGGTAATCATAGTCCCCTGCGTTGCCTTTTTTCATGACATAATCTTCATAGCGTGTCTCGTAGTATTTATAACCGACGTAAATACCTTCCTGATAGACCATATAAGTACGTGCTTTTTCCGGAACATCGCTGTCGCTGCTCCCTTCATATGCAACCGGCACAAAATTCACCATGGCCGGAGCTGCATAATTGTTATAACAATACGTATCCACCAGGCTGCCGGACGGATTTACTTTACCGGCCAGAATCTCACCGACTGCGTCAATCCCGGAGATCCCCACATCTCCGATCCACAGGCAGGCGTCTATCTTGTACGTATTGTCTTTCAGGAAATCCACCTGCAGCGCATTCGCGGAATTGATCAGCAAAATCACCTTTTTGACCGATCCGCCCGCTTTCATCGCCGCGACCTGTTCCATCATGCCCCGTTCCGTTTCATCCAGCGCAAGGTAATTCACATCCCTGTGGTCCAAATCTGCGCCTTCCCCGCCAATCCGCGATATCACCACAATCGCCGCATCCCCATACGGAATCACCGAATCCTTCACCTCATCCGTATACAGCTCCCATGGGCATTCCGCGGCTGTGGCCGAGGCCGTCGCGATCGTCCCGCCTTTCTTGCGTTTGTATTGCTCATCCAGGCCCAGATAAAAATCCCAGAGCGTCTGATTGACTTCCATGCCCGCGATCTCCAGCGAGCCTTTCAGCGTATTCGCCTTCGACGCGTCAATATTGCCCGAACCGGTCCCCCCATAGACCAGGTTCACGGAGGAAGTCGAAAAACAGCTGACCTTAGACCCGGCCGCCAGCGGCAGGGCCCCATTTTCATTGAGCAGAAGCGCCGCTCCTTCCGCCTCCACCTGTTTGCACAAGTTCTCGCCGTAATGTACCATTTCTTCCTGGGAATCAAAATCCATTTTGTAATAAATCGCATTTTCATCCCTGTTTTTGATATTGTTAAACGTCCCTCCCACAAAAATCGACAGCGAATTATCGAAAATTGTGCAGAACACGGCTAGTACAATAAGGATCACGGTAAGCGGCGCACTCACCAGCGTCAGAACCTTCCACGGTCCGACAGCCCTTCTGCGGGCGCGCTTATATTCTTTTTTCCGGGCTTTCATATCACGATTCTTCTCCATACTGCTTCTCCTTATCAGCAACAGCTATACCCAATTCTGGCTATTTCCTTTTTTTACTTTATATTCCGCACGCGGCTGGCTGACCTTGTAAATAACCGCTGTATCCGACCATTCCCCAGCCTTTGCTTCCAGGTGGTTCTCCGCTTCCATCCGCACGCGGAAATGAAATGCATGCGCTCCGGCCTTCCTTGCAACCAGTGTCCCGTTATTGTACAAAGCGACCTGCGTCTGATTAGAATATACGGTTACCTGCGTCACCTTCTCCGCCCGATACTGGTACCGTTTTCCGCACAGATGCACAAACGGTTCGCTGCTCCACCATGCTTTATAAATGTAAAAACTGTCTTTTTTAATCTTGCGGTCAAAGGTCACAAGGCCCTTATGGTTCATCCCGGGCTCCCCGCCCTGGTCTCTGGCATCCGCCGCAAAATCAAACATATTCCATACATACGTTGACCATAAAAATGGATGGCGCGCAAAGCATTCCAACATATATTCATGGTATTTTGCCTGGTATTCCTCCGAATGGTCCCCCCTTTTGGGCCTGGCGCTGTGCAGGTTCGGCATCGCTTCCGCGCCGTATTCCGAATAGCCCAGGCAGCGCCCCGGATATTTCCAGTGGTAAAACTTCATAAACCAGTCATTTAAGAAAAGTCCTGGTACATACCAGCCCAGGTACAGGTTCCATGCCACCAGGTCGGTAATCTTCGTCACCGGATGGAACGGATGGCACATCGCATAGCATGCCAGTGTCGTCGGCCTGCCCGGGTCCAGTTTTTTTACAAATTTCTGCAGTGCATGGTGGTTGTCCAGCATATCCTCCCTGTGCTTGCCCGAGATCGTAATCTCGTTGGAAATCCCCCAGGTTACAATGCACGGGTGATTGTAATTCTGTACGATCAGCTCCTGCATCTGGAGAAACGTATTCTCCCTGCCCTGCGGCATATGCGCGGAGATGTAAGGGATTTCCGCCCAGACGACCATACCGTAGCGGTCGCACAGGTCATAAAAATACTGGTTATGCTGATAATGCGCCAGCCGGATTGTGTTTGCGCCGACTTCCCGGATCAGCTCCATATCCTGTTCCATCTGCCTGGCGGTAACCGCATTGCCGATCCCTTTCCAGTCCTGATGCCTGGAAACGCCCCGCAGCGGATAGGATACCCCGTTTAGGAAAAAGCCATGATCCGGGTCAAAAGAAAATGTCCGTATCCCGCACGCAGCCACAACCTCGTCAATCACCGCCTCCCCCTGACGGATCTGCGCTGTCAGCCTGTAAAGATATGGATCCCTGACACCGTCCCAAAGATGTGCCTGCGGCACTTTTATGACCGCGTCCGCACCCTGCGCTGTCCCTGCCGTTTCCCCCTGTGCATCGGACAGCGTCATGCAGACCATAAGCCCCTCTTCTTCCAGCTCCTTTGCGCTCTTATTCGTATAAGCATGCACCTTTACGATTCCGGTCTTTCCTTTTACATCCGTTGCCACTTCAATTCCGGGTCCCCCATAGTAATCCAGATCAAAATGCGTCTCCTGCACGATCAGAAATTCCACATCCCGGTAAATGCCGCCGTAAAAAGTAAAGTCCGCAACCTGCGGATAGACCTTCTGGTTTTTGCTGTTGTCCACTTCCACGCACAGCTCATTTTCATCCTCCAGCACATCCGTCACATCCGCGCGGAACGTGGAATACCCATTGTCATGCTTTAACACGGTCACCCCGTTTAAGATCACTTTTGCGCTGGCGTTGACGCCGTGGAACTGCAGATACACCCGCTCATGTTCCCCATATGCCGGCCTTGGGACCGTCTTTTCATAAAAACACGTCCCGCGGAAATAATCGTCATTCCCATCCTGCCCGTCAACAGCGTTCCATGTATGCGGCAGGTCTACCAGGCGCTTCTTGCGGCTCTGATATGTAAACTGCCAGTCTTCCATCAGCTTTACAGTCCTTCTCATAGCGCTACACTTCTCCTTTCTTTTATATTTTCAGCATGCCCATCCAGTTCGATCATATCTGCCAAAGAAAAAGAGGACTTTGCTGATTATTTATACATAATCTACAAAATCCTCCGTTTTTTTGCAAGGGGTATTTCCTAAGTGGTCGTTCTTAAAGCCGATGTGGTCGCAGCGCTGCCTGCGGTTATTTCTCTGACGGGACCGGTATGAGCATCAGCAGTGAAAAATATCCGTCCTCCTCCTGTACGGTCAGAAAGCCATCATATTTTTTCAAAATATGGCGGATGCTGCGCAGCCCGAATCCATGTACCATCCGGCTCCCTTTTGTCGTTACCGGAAGCCCGTCTTCATAGACCAGCGCCCCCTCCATCGGGTTCGTAATATGAACCGCCAGAAACTGCTGCCTGCGGTAGATCAGCACATCGATCTGCCTTTTGTCTTTTTCCGCGAACTTTTTTACCTCATCCATCGCGTTGTCCACAGCGTTTCCAAGCATCGCATACAGATCAATCGTATTGATAAAATCCATCTGGCTCCCGTCCGCCATACACGAGATCGTGATCCCCTGATCTTTGCAGTCCAGCGCCTTCTCGGTCAGAATCGTATCCAGCACGGCGCTTCCTGTCTGCACGATCGCTTCATATGTCGTAATCGAGCCTTCCAGCTCCTGCAGATACCGCTCCACATCTTCATGCTCTGCCTTGCGCACCGCATTGATATGATGCTTTAAGTCATGCACCTTCTGGCTGATAAAAGAAATATTTTCCCTGGACAGATGATACTGCTCCTTCTCCTTTTCCCAGAGCAGCCCGAGAATCTCCAGCTCCTTGCGCATCTCGCTCTTTTTAAACAGCTCGTTTTGCAGATAAAGCACGATGCACAGCAGAAACTGCACGATATAGACAATCACCCACTTTAAATCAGAAAGGCTGTATTCCAGCTCGCCCGGCACGAATACAACAATCTGAAAAATCAATAACATGATTATCGCAAGCAGCAGCTGCCTCGGACCGATATTTTTCTTTCCCTTATCCGGGATGATCCTTCCGATCGTCAGCGCCACGATCAGATACCCAACCGCAAAGACAAGCACTTCCGTTGCCAGCAGCTGCGCCGTCCTGCCTGTCCAGTAATCCCCTCCCATATGCAGGCAGACCAGGTACCATTCATACATCAGCTGCCAGGAGCAAAAAGCCCATACCGCATAATAAAACGCGCCGTACCAGGAGATCTTCCTTCCTACATGGTTCATAAGGCCCAGCAGCAAAAAGCCGACCATCCTTGTCGCCAGCTCCACCCGGTTGTCCGCATACACATAAACACGGTTCAGCGACCCGAAAAAAAGCATCAGCAGCAGCGCCATCACTGCCGTCTTTTTGCGGCTGTCCGGCCTTCTCTCTATGGAATGTACATAAATAAACCCGCTTCCCAGATAAGCAGCCTGCATGATCCATCTGCTCATCTGCCCGGCCGTCATCGATACCCTCCCACATATTCCGTCAGCGCCTTTAAAAACGGCGTCCGGTTCCGCCTGCTGACCTCCAGCTCATATTCGCCTACGACGACCGTATTCTTTTTCACTTCTGATACATGGCGCAGGTTCACCATATACCAGTGGTTGCATTTTGCAAACGAATATGCTTCCAGCATCCGCTGGACACTCTGCATCGTGCCGCGCACCGCAAACACACCCTCCTGCGTATAATAATGCAGCATACGGTTCTGCACTTCCACATAATAGATTTGGCCGACCTCCAGCTTTTTCACCCCGTCTGAAAGCGTCAGGATAATCTGGCGCGGCTCCCTGGAACGGCTGCGCTTTAACGCACGGGCCAGACGTGTGGAAAATTGATAGTATGTAATCGGTTTTACGACAAAATCCAGCGCGTCCACTTCATAGCCGCGGATGGCGAAGCTGGCAATATTCGTAATAAATACAATCACAACCTCCTGATCGGTCTGCCGGATCTGCCCTGCGGCATCCATCCCGTTGATCCCCGGCATATCGATATCCATCAGGATCATATCGTATACCGGTTCATACGCTTCCAAAATCTGCGACGCCGCTTCAAATACGGTTACCTTAAAGCGCACATGGTTCTCTTCCTGATACTGCGCTAAAAACTGCTGCACCTGCACGGAGCATATTTTTTCATCCTCTACGACAGCGATATGATACATACCGCATCCCCCTCTTTCCTGCTAAAACCACACGGCCTGTATCACAAACCGCCTAAAACCTTTCCTGTATCTTTCCTTCATCCCGTTTCTTATTCTTATCTGTATACACGTTCTTATCTGTATGCACTCTCTTATCTGTATGCACTCTGCGGATCTGGTGCCTCTGCGGCCTTATCGTAAGCTCCGTAACAGCCATGCCTTCCCTTTGGCCCAGTACAAACCCCACCGCCTCCGCAACTTCCTCCGGCAGCAGATACGTGTCCGCTTCCTCCCCTTCCCGGAAGTCCGCATGCCGGTACAAGCCGGTCTTCGTCATATCCGGGGAAATCGTAACCACTTTGACACCGTATTTGCGCGCTTCCTCGAACAGGCTGGCCGAAAAGCTGGCAAGCCCCGCTTTCGTCGCTCCGTAAGCACAGCCATGCGGATTCGTCTTTGCCGCCGTAACCGAAGCGATATTGACCATCCAGCCCGCATGCTTCTTAAGCTGGCGCAGAAGCAGCTGGGCCAGGATCATCGGCGCTTCCAGGTTGGTCCGGACAAGCTCTTTGATTTTATCCGGGTTCAGCTCCTCATGCAGTCCGTAATAACCCACACCCGCATTATTCACCAGCACACGCACCCTGCATTCCGCCGCAATCTGCCTGACAATCCTGCACAGCCGTCCGGTATCCAGCAGGTCGCAGGCCACCGCATGCACCCCCTCCTGCTGCCAGAAATCATCCGGTGCAAACTCCCGCCCGATTCCAAACACCTCATAGCCCAGACCGGACAGCTTCCTGCTGACTGCCGCCCCAATGCCCGAAGACGCCCCGGTAATGACCGCCGCATACTGCCTGCGCATACCGCACGGTGTCCTTATCTCTTCTGCAGCCTCCATCCTGCCACCCGCTTTCTTCATCCCTTAGTTCATCCCTTAGTTCATTCCTTATTTCATCCATCATACAATTGCCTGTTCCCTTTACTGCTGCCCAGGCACAGACGGATGTGTCCATACAAAAATTTTTTCTTCCGGCAGCCTTTCCCGCAGCCGGCTGGCCAGATGGTGCTCCATCTGCTCCATCAATGCCGTTGGATAATGATAATATCCGTCCTCCAGCTCATACGGGAACCATGCCGCCGCACTGTCCGGCTGCTGCCTGCGCATGCGTTTCAGATAATCGCGCGGGATACGGAACGACCCGACGCTGACGTCCGTCAGCATTTGCGGGTCTATCGCGCGAAACACCTGATCCAGCATTTCATCATAATGCTGCTGCCACCCGTGTACATAGATCATCGGGTCAAAACAAAGACGTACCGGAAATCCGGCATCAGCCGCAGCTGCTGCCTGTGCCAGCCGCGCTTTCAAAGAGGGTGTATGATGCTCGAAGCATTCCACAACTGCCTGCGGCGACAGCGTGAATGCATAGATCACATGAGACAATGGCTTTTGATGTTCAAAAAAATATCTGTCCGCACACTTTGTCCGTATTTCAATCTTCAAACGTTCCGGATACCCGGCTGCAAACCGGCTCCAGGCACCGGCATAGCCGGCGATGGACTCCGCCGCCAAAAGATCCGTATCATAAGACACGCACAGATACAGCGGCCGGTCAGCAAGCATCCGCTTTGCTTCCTCAAAAAAATCCTCCAGATTCACAAACAATACGATATTTGCCGACGGATACATCCCTTTCAGATAACAGTATTCACAATCATAAATACAATTCATCATACAGGACGTATAATAAAAATGTTCGTTTCCAAAATCCTGGCAGACTGCAGCCCCCGGATACATCAGCGCCCCTTCCTTCGCAGCCAGTATCAGCTTCTGCGAGCGCCTCTGAAGCGCCGGATCCTGCCCGCCCCGGCAGAACACATCTTTGTAATGTCCGATTTCAATCACCGCGGCTTCCTGATATTTCGCCAGAATCCGCCTTGTCCGCGGATGGTCACGCACCCGCTGCTCCACATAGATATGTGAAAAAAACGGGTTAAAGTAATTGCTGCTTAAGTTCTTCAAAACGCTGTTTCCCTTCCCTCTTATCCCTGCAGGGCAGCCTGTTTTGCTGATACATCCGTTCCACAGCTGCACGGCAGTCCGTCCCGGTCAATACCGCATAGCGGATTAGCTGCCGGATTTGCGCTTCCATTGTTTTAGACGCATGAAGATCCACGCAGAGCCTGCCGGCCCATCGACGCATCTCTTCTGAGTCTATCTCCATTTCTAACACTGATCCCGCTTCCGCTCTTAAATCTGCTCCTACTTTCCGTCCTGACGCCAGCTGCAATTCTGCTCCTGCTTTCTGTCCTGACGCCAGCTGCAATTCTACTCCTGCTCTACGTCCTGCTTCTGAATGCTCCTTCCATCCTTCCTGCCGCTGTCCTGATATCTGCAAGAGCTGACAGATAAACGCCGCAAGGCTCTCCTGCTGTGTACGCAGCAGCTGCCTGACAAACTGCCCTGACAGCGGCATCCCTTCCCCATGATCGGAAACCAGCTTTAAAAACACCATCTGATGCGGTGCAAAATAACAGGCTCCCGCCTGATAAACGGCTGCGCCTTCCATATCATATACGCATCCATCCTTCCTCTGGCCCGTCCCGTGTTCTTGTCCCTGCTTCCATGGAAGCATACAGGTCACAAGCTCCGCTTCCGGAAACGGATGCCTGTACAGCAGATCCGGGTAAAAGGTCTTTCCGGTAGCCTGTTCGGTCAGCTTGCGGATCAAAAAAATACTTCCCTTTTCGGCGTCTCCGGCGCAGATCCCGAAATTCAGCAAAACGTCTTTTTTCCCCGGCGGATATCCGGTGCAGACACTGCCGACCGCCGCTGCCGCCGCAACCTCTCCGGCCCCGCTGATTGTCAGCAGGATTTGGCAGGCTTCATCTGCAAACTGCTGGAAATGCTTGCTTTCCAATACTTTTTTCAAATGAAACTGCCCGATCAGCACTTGTGCTTCCCAATAGAAAGCCGTAAAAATATAAATCACAGCATCCGATCTCCCTATACGTGAAAACAGCTTCCCCCGATAAATTCCCGCAGGATCGAGTTTCTCCCCACTTCTTCCACCGGCACCTGCAGAAAATAATCCAAAAACTTGAGCAGCCGCTTCGCCTGCATATGCTGCGGGCTGTCCGGTGAGATCGCAAACAGCAGGGGTTCTGCATACATTTTCAATACCGGCAGTTCATAGATCAACGCCGAATTAAACATCACATCCGCCTGCTCCTGGAACGGGAAAATATTTTTCTCTTCCCCTCTGCGCACCGACTGCCACATCTCAATCGTATGCTCCGCAGAAGTCCCGCGCATAAACGCATCCCGTACAATCCGCCGGATCAGCCGTCCGTCCGTCGTCGGGATCGGATTATGCGCGTCAATATTAATCTGCGTCAGGGCGCTGATATAGATTTTGAACTTCGTTTCTTTGGGGAGCGTACACAGCAGCTTGTCATTCAGCCCGTGGATGCCTTCGATCACAAGCACATCTTCCGGCCCAAGCTGCAGATATTCGCCTTTGTATTCCCGCTTTCCGATTTTAAAGTTAAAATAAGGCAGCTCCACCCGTTCTCCAGCCAGCAGCTTTGCCATGGTCGTATCGAACAGCTCCATATCAATCGCTTCCAGGCATTCAAAATCATACTGCCCGTTTTCATCCAGCGGTGTTTTATCACGGTCTACATAAAAATTATCCATACCGATCGGATGCGGGACCAGCCCGTGGGCCTGCAGCTGGATCGACAGGCGGTGGGAAAAGGTCGTCTTGCCTGAGGAAGACGGGCCTGCGATCAGAATGAATTTTTTATCCCGCTGCCCGGCGATCTGCTCCGCAATCTTCCCGATCCGCTTTTCCATCTCAGCTTCCTGCAGTAAAATCACATCCTGGATCCTGCCCTTGACAATCTGTTCATTCAGTTCCCCGACCGTGCTGATGTGCATCTGCTGCGCCCATGCCGCCGCTTCCATCAGGGTGTGGTACAATTTATTCGAAGTCTTAAATTCCGCTGGTTTTCTCGTATCCTCATGCGGAAAAACAATGACAAACCCGGCCTCATATGCCTGCAGGTCAAAGTATTTCAGATAGCCGGTGGACGGAACCATATATCCGTAAAAATAGTCCTGGAAGCCGTCCATATTATACAAATTGACATGCGAGCTTCTGCGGAAGCGGAATAATTTCGCCTTATCTTCCATGCCGTACCCGGTAAATTTCTCTATGGCGCGGTCGGTATGGATCGTATTTTTTTTGATCCGGATATCCGCATCCGCCAGCCGGTGCATTTCAGCGCGGATTTGCTCCAGCAATTCCTGTGATACCGCCTTTTCACCCTCCAGCTCACAGTACTGCCCCTGCCCGAGCGTATGCATCACGCGTAGCTTTACGCCTGTTCCATACAGATTAAAAATCGCCTTTTCCAGCAGCATAATCATACTTCTGCGGTATGCTTTCCTGCCTTTTGTATCAGCCGTCGTCAGAAAAGACAATGTTCCGTCTGTCTCGACTTTGTGTTTTAATTCCCTTAATTTATTATTAAACACAGCCAGTACGATATCGTCCTCATACCGGTTCTGATATTCCTGCGCAAGCTCCCAAAAACGTGTACCCTGCGCGTATTCTTTTTCTTCCTTATCAAACAGGACCTTACATGTTTGTCCCTCCTTAGCTTCACCCATATGCTTTTCCTTTCCTGGATTTTATAAATTTGCCCCGGCCCCCGCGGCTGAACCTTGGCCTAAACAATCTGAAACGGTTCCGCCCGGCCCTGCACAGCAATTTCCAGCTGCGGCGCGTGCTCCTTTAGATACTGCGCCATATACGGCACAAAAATATGCTCAATACCGTAATGCCCTGCATCAATAATAGCCATCCCGGATGCCGCCGCATCGATTCCGGTATGATGGTCAATATCTCCGGTAATATAAACATCCGCCCCCGCTGCAAGCGCCAGCTGCACATCGCTTTTTCCGGCGCCCGGGCAGATGGCGGCGCGCCGCACCTGCTTTTGCAGATCCCCGAATACTTTTACATGTGTGCGGCCAAACGCAGTTTTGACCAGTTCGCAGCATTCGCACAGCGGCATTTCACGCTCCAGGCTGCCGACCCGCCCGATGCCCTGCACCTTTCCGTCTCCCGTACACATGGCTTCCTGCGGCCTTCCATCTTCCGTACATGCGGCTTCCTGCGGCTTTCCATCTTCCGTACACGTAGCTTCCAGCGGCTTTGCGTCCTGCAGATGGATCTTCTTTGCCGCAAGCTGCGCCATGCCCATCACATCAAAATTCGTATGCATGGCATAATAAGACATATCCGCACGGATCATGCGGATGATCCTGCGCCCAATAAAATCGTCCTCCGTAACCCGCTTCATCCCCTGAAAAATCAAAGGATGGTGCGTCAGCAGCAGATCTGCGTTCTGCGAGATTGCCTCTTCTACCGCCTCATCTGTCGCATCCAGCGCAATATATACTTTCCGAACCTCTTTCGTCCGGCTCCCCGCCAGCAGTCCGACGTTATCCCAGCTGCACGCATAAGATTCATCTGCCTGCTGGTTCAGAAGCTGTATCACATCTGAACATTTCATTTTTTACTCTCCTGTCCTATCATTTTCAAAAGCGCCCGGATCTCCTCCAGCCGCCTTTCCACTTCCTGCCTGCGCATCCGGGCCGCATCTGCCCGCTCCTGCGTCCCGTCCGCCGCGGAAAAACCTTTTTCAAGCGCCTGCAAAATCCCAAGCTCCCGCTTTTCATTCCGTTCCAGCATCTGCCGCAGCAGCGGATGCTTTCCATACACGGTACACGCACCATATTGGTCCAAAACTCCCTGCACCCGTTCCCTGCCTCCCAGCAGGCTGCATAACTTTTGATCCATCCGATCCCTGTTTTCCGCCTCTTCATCAGACAGTTCCGGCTGTACTTTTTGAATGTCTCCCCTCTGCATTGGCTTTGCAGAAATGGCATGCAAGAGAGGATCATTTTCCCTCTGTATTGGCTTTGCGGGGATGACATGCTGGACAGGAGAATCATTTTCCCTCTGCATTGGCTTCGCAGGGATAACATGCAGGATAGGATAAAACTTCCCGGCTTCCTGCACCAGCTCTTCCCTGTCAATCTCCATGTTATGTTCACGCAGATATCTGCGCACTTTTGCAATATCAGACTGCGGCTCCAGCACCAGTTCTTTCAGATCCGGCACCATCTCACTGGCTTCTTCCAGAATATGAAGCACCGTTAGCCCGCCCATCCCGGTGATGACGACACTGTCCGCTTCTGCCCTTCCCAGTGCCTGCATTCCGTCAGACAGCCTGGTCTTAATGACATCCCCAAGCCCTGCCGCTGCAATATGTTCCTTCGCCCGCTCCAACGGGCCTTCGCGGATATCCATGGCGATTACCTGCGGACATTTGCCGCTCTGCACCAGATAAATAGGCAAAAACCCATGATCTGTCCCAATATCCGCCGCACGGTTCCCATCTGTTACAAAATCTGCCGCTGCCTGCAGGCGTTTTGACAATTTCTGCATAAATTTACTCCAGATAATCCTTCAGCTTGCGGCTGCGGCTTGGATGGCGCAGTTTACGCAGCGCTTTTGCTTCGATCTGGCGGATACGTTCTCTTGTAACGTTAAATTCCTTGCCGACCTCCTCCAGGGTACGCGCCCTGCCGTCCTGCAGGCCGAACCGCAGCGTCAGCACCTTCTGCTCCCGGTCGGTCAGCGTCCCCAGCACTTCGCCGAGCTGTTCCTTTAACAGCGTAAACGCGGCGGCATCCGCCGGCACCGGTACGTTGTCGTCCTGGATAAAGTCCCCGAGATGGGAGTCTTCCTCTTCCCCGATCGGCGTTTCTAAGGAAACCGGTTCCTGGGAAATCTTTAGGATCTCCCGCACACGTTCCACCGGCATATTCATCTGCGCGGAAATCTCTTCCGGCGACGGCTCGCGCCCCAGCTCCTGCAGCAGCTGCCTGGAGACACGGATCAGCTTGTTGATTGTCTCGACCATATGGACCGGGATACGGATCGTACGCGCCTGGTCCGCAATTGCCCTCGTAATTGCCTGGCGGATCCACCAGGTCGCATACGTAGAGAACTTAAATCCCTTGCGGAAGTCGAACTTTTCCACCGCCTTGATCAGGCCGAGGTTGCCTTCTTGGATCAGGTCTAAAAACAGCATGCCGCGGCCGACATAACGCTTTGCGATGCTGACTACCAGACGCAGGTTCGCCTCCGCCAGGCGCTTTTTAGCATCTTCGCCCAGATCCTGCTCGCGGATCAGCTGGTTGATCTCCTCGTTGATCTCGTCTTTTTCCTCCTGGGTCGTCCCTTCCTTATCCCTGCGCCCCCTTAAAATCATAATCTTTTCATGGGCAACGGCTCCGGCTTCCATTTTCTGCGCCAGTTCGATCTCTTCCTCTGCACTTAACAGCGGCACCTTGCCAATCTCTTTTAAGTACATGCGCACCGGGTCTTCGATGCTCACGCCGTCCGGCACGGTCAGATCGATGTTTTCAACTTCTACGTCCTCATCCTCGATCAGGATATCCACATCGTCATCATCGTCTGAAATCCGAAGGACATCCACATTATGGATCTCCAGATACTCCAGCACATTTTCCAGCTGTTCGGCAGATAGGCACATGCTTTGGAACGCGTCGCTGATTTCCTGGTATTCCAGCATATTCTTTTTCTTTTTGGCCCGTTCCACAAGTCCGCCTAAGATCTCCAGAAATTTCTGCTGGTCAAACACGGGGGTTTCCGCGTTCGTGTTTTCCTCCTGCGCAGCATGTTCCTTTTTTTTCAGTTTCTTCCTGTTTTCTTCCATATTTGCCATTGCTCTCATCCTCTCTTGGTCTTACATGCTGTTACGTCACTCTGACAGCTGTGTGAAAAACTCTTTTTTCCGCAGTGCCTCCAGCATTTTTTTCTCCTGGAGCATTTGCGTAAAACGCTCCTGCATACCGTTTGGATCATGATTGTCTCTCAGTGTCTGAAGGTGGTGTTCTTTGAGTTTCAATATCGTATCTTTCAGCGCCTGCCCGCGCGCGGCACGCGTCTTTACTTCCAGGATCGTCTCGTGGAACGCGGATACAACCTCGCGCTGGTCTTCCAGGTCCTCAAAATGGCCGGGAATCTGCGCCAGGTTCAGGCTGCCCGCCTCCAGCTGCGCAAACAGCGCCTCCGCCGCCTTTTTGCAAAGTGCGTCCCCAAAATCGTCCGGTGTAATATATTCCCGGATCACCGGGTACAGGGACGGTTCCTCGCTCAGCCACGTTAAAAGCAGCTTCTGGGACTTTTTCATTCCGTCTTCCCGGCGCGGTTCTTTTTTATGGATGCCGGACCGAAGCGGCTCCGGCTTTTTTATTAGCCCGTCCTGCGTACTGACCTGCGCAACGAGCCTGCGCAGATTTTCAAAACCGATCTGATATTTCTGCGCCACTGCTTCTATATAATTATTCCGCTCCAGCTCTTCAGAAAATGCAAGTAATTTTCTGGCAGCTTCGTTATAAAACGCAGTCTTGCCCTGCGGGTCGTGCATATTATAATTCTGCTCCAAAATACGGATTTCAAACAGAAAGCTGTTCTCTGCCTGGTCGATCCGTTCCTGGTACGCATCCGCCCCCTGCGCCTTGATAAATTCATCCGGGTCCTTATACGGCTCCATATGGACGACTTTCGCGGTCAGGCCGGCCTCTTTTAAAATCGGGATCGCCCGCAGCGCCGCTTTCACGCCCGCACCGTCACTGTCGAACGTCAGATACACTTCCTTTGCATAGCGCTTTAACAGGCTGGCATGGCCGCTCGTAAACGCCGTTCCAAGCGATGCTACCGCCTGGTCAAATCCTGCCTGGTGCAGCGCAATCACATCCATATACCCTTCGCACAGCAGCATCTGCGGACGCCTGGACTGCCTGGCCAGGTTCAGCCCGTACAGATTCCTGCTTTTGTCAAAAATCTGCGTCTCCGGCGAATTTAAATATTTCGGCTCCCCTTCCCCCATAACCCTGCCGCCGAAGCCGATAATCTTATTGTGTACGTTCATAATCGGAAACATCGCCCGGTTCCAGAACTTATCATGCGCCCCGCGCACCTCATCCACCATAACCAGGCCGGAATCCTTAAGCAGCTGGTCGCCGTATCCTTTGGCCTTTAAATACCGGTACAAATCATCGCTGTACTTATCTGCATAGCCCAGCCCGAATTTCTGCATCGTCTCATCGGCCAGCTTGCGCCCGCGGAAATATTCCAGTGCGTGCGCCCCGCGGACACTGCGCAGCAGCATGTAATAATACTTCCCGGCCTCACGGTTGACCTCCAGCAGCATCGACCGGTAGTCCGATTCCCGTTTTTCCTTCTCCGTAAGCTCCTGCACCGGCAGCTTCATCCCCACACGATCCGCCAGCTGTTCCATCGCTTCCCGAAAGGAAAAATTCTCATATTCCATCAAAAACGCGAACACATCCCCTCCGGCGCCGCATCCAAAACAGTGGTACAGCTGCTTATTGCGCGATACATGGAAGGAACCTGTCTTTTCATTATGGAACGGACACAGGCCGACATAGCTGTTCCCCTTTTTCTGAAGCCTCACATACCCGGATATCACGTCTACAATATCATTCGCAGAACGGACTTCTTCCTTTAATTCATCTGAATAATACGGCATCTATCTGACTCCTTTTCCATTCATCTGCATCATACGCCGTCTGTCCGGCCCCTTTTTCATTCATCTGCATCATACGCCGTCTGTCCGGCCCCTTTTCCCCGGATTACAGTTCCTTACACCTGCCACTGCACCGGCACATAATACTCATTGAATTTTGCAATCGCATACTGGTCCGTCATGCCTGCGATATAATCGCATACCGTCCGGTCCAGCCGTTCCCCCTTCTTGATCATATCGGTATATTGCTGCGGCATCTTTTCCGGACGTGCGCGGTAATATTCAAACAAACGCTCCAGCAGCTCCTCCGCTTTTGTCTCCTCATGCTTTGCCTTCGGATTGTTGTACAGGTTTTTAAACATATACTGGCGCAGCCCTTTCATCGCGGCCTCGACCTCGGGCGACATAAAGATATCTTCTTTTCCCATACTGTTCGTAATAATATTATGTATTAAAGTGTTCAAACGCATACGTACATTTGTCCCCAGAATTTCCTGATATTCCTTCGGAATATCTTCCTCGCACAGGATCTTGGCCCGGATCGCATCATCCACATCATGATTGATATAGGCGATCTTATCCGACAGCCGGACGATCCTGCCCTCCAGCGTAGACGGCATACTGTTCATTTTATGGTTTAAAATGCCGTCCCGCACTTCCCAGGTCAGGTTCAGCCCTTTTCCGTGTTTCTCCAGTACCTCCACAATGCGCACACTCTGCTTGTTATGCTGAAAGCCTCCCCCGCACAGGCTGTTGAGCATATACTCCCCCGCATGGCCGAACGGCGTATGCCCAAGGTCATGGCCGAGCGCAATCGCTTCCGCCAGGTCCTCATTCAGCCGCAGCGCCTTTGCGATCGTACGCGCATTCTGCGACACCTCCAGCGTATGCGACATCCGTGTCCGGTAATGGTCCCCTTTAGGCGTTAAAAATACCTGCGTCTTATTTTTCAGCCTCCGGAAAGCCCGGCTGTGCAGGATCCTGTCCCGGTCACGCTGATAAACCGGGCGGATATCACAAGGTTCCTCTTCCCGCTGCCTCCCGCGGGACTTGTCGCTGAAGGCAGCATATGGGCTTAAGATCTGATGTTCCCTCAGTTCCATTTCTTCCCGTATTGTCATAAGGAATTACCTCCTTATTTTAAAAATTCTGTATTTTTTTTCGAAATCCTTTATTTTTTTCTTATTTTTTGTATAATGATAATGATAGAAAAGGGACCAATTTAACGAATCAGGAGTTACTGCCATGAGAAACATACAAATCAAACACGCCGGGATCCTGCTGTCCCTGGTATTTTCCACGGTTATTTTTATCTTCCGTATCTGGTACATCCGCGATACGAATGTCCTTGCCATACGCAACGACGAATACGGCTACTGGACCCATGCCGCGCTGTTTGCCGGGCACGACTGGTCCGATGTATTTGCCGGGCATATGAACTGGTATTCCTACGGCTACAGCCTGGTACTGACGCCGCTGTTCTGGTTTACCCACAACCTGCATGTCATGTACAAAGCAGCCGTAATCGGCAACGGTATTTTCGGTGTGCTGTCCTACATCCTGTGTGTCCGCTGCTGCCGTATCCTGTTCCCGAAAGCCGGACAGTGGCTGACACTTACAGTATCCTTTATGGTATGCATGTATTCGTCCTATCTTACCCAAGGCCCGATCGCATGGAGCGAGACCTTTTTATATCTGCTCGTCTGGCTGCTGTTCTACCTGTACCTGCGCTTTGAACAGCATCCGGACGTAAACGGCGCGCTGCTGTTAAGCTGCTGTATGGGGGCCTGTTATATTACGCACAACCGCACGATCGGCATCGTAACCGCATATATCCTGACCGCAGTGTTCCTGCGCCTTACAGACGCCGTTGACTGGAAGCTGTTTGCCGCGCTGCTGCTGCCGCTGACCATCATCCTGTTTGCAAATGTCAACATCAAGACATACCTGTGCGTCGTCGAAGGCTTCGGCTTAAAGCCGAAAAACGGCCTCGGCGCGCAAAAAGACCATCTGCTCTCCCTGCTGACCGTGCAAGGCTGGCAGAACCTGCTGCAATCGCTCAGCGGCCAGATGTGGGCGCTGATGACCTCCACCTTCGGCCTGGTATTCTGGGGCGTCATCCGCTGCGCGGCGCAGCTTCTGCACGCCTTTCAGACAAAAAGGCCCCAAAAACATACGACCTTTTACCTGTTCACGCTGCTTGCATGCGCCGGCACATTCCTGGTCTCCGCCATCAGCCTGATCGATCCGGCAGCAATTACGAACCTGGACGCAGATACGGACCTTACTTATTTTATTTACACACGCTACAACGAATGCCTGATTGGCATCATTCTGCTGCTGGGCTTCCTGGAACTGGCTTTTTGCAGCAAAAACCGCAGGTTTGCGCTGCTCCTCGCCTGTGAAGCCTGTTTTTACACGATTGTCAGCGCCGTATTATCCCTGAACCTGCAGCGGATTACAGACACCTGGCATTACCGCGCCTTCTGCGCAGCAGGCATTGGATTTTACCGCCTGTTTTCCGATACCTTCGCCATGCGCTGGTGCATCCCGGTTGCCGCAGCTGCCGCCGCAGCGCTCAGCCTGCTGCTCACCTGTTACCGGAAGCGTTTTTTCCGGCTGCAGCTAACCGCCGCCTGCCTGCTGTTAACCGCCATTTTTATCCCGACCGGGCTGTATTCCGCCAAAATCGGAACCATTAACTCCCAGCGCGGAAAAGTATCTTCCGGCAACCTGGCAATGTTCGACCTGCTGGGCGACGTAGTCGGCAGCCGGGACGTCTACTGCACACTGGACGACACCAAAAATTACCGGATTGCCTACGAACTGCAGGTGAACCTCATCGACACCCATGTCTGGTCCATAACCCTGGAAGACCTGCCGGCGGAAGAAGACGGCTATTTTATCTGCTGCAGCAGCGGAGACCTGGACCATCTGGAAGGAGACGATTATTATTTATTGGCGCAGAGCAAATATTATGCCGTTGTAATCAAAGGGGATGCGCTGATGGAAGAGCTTGCCCCTAAGGTGGAACAGAAACTGGTCAATCTGAATGCGCTGGAATAAAACAAAATAAAAAGGAAAAATAAACCCGCTTCCTGTTGGAAACGGGTTTATTTACAAGCAATGCAGAAGATGGGACTTGAACCCACACGATATTGCTACCACAGGCACCTGAAGCCTGCGCGTCTGCCAATTCCGCCACTTCTGCATTTCGTGTACCGCGCTGCTCGCGCTCGGCACATTAAGTATAATACACGACTTCCATGGATTCGTCAACCCCCTTTTTCAATTTTTTTCAAAAAAATTTTTTTATTTTTTTGTTGACATCTTTTGCTGCTGATGCTATACTGTATAGGTCGTCAGAGGAAAGAGTATTGATGATGTTTTGATGATGGATGCGGAAGTGTCGGAATTGGCAGACGAGCAAGACTAAGGATCTTGTGGCAGCAATGTCGTGTGGGTTCAAGTCCCATCTTCCGCACTTAACCCTTGGGAAGCCTTGTAAATCATAGATTTACAGGGTTTTTTCTTTTTCTAAAACTTTTTATCTGTTCCTTTTTACTCGCAAGACCACTTTGCAGTTTTCTGGACGTTTGACGAGCATAAGAAAGGAGCATTTTCATGAAAAAATTATCCCTTAAAAACTCAGACAACTTAACTGTAGATGAAGCGTTTGCAGATTTCAAAGGACACTGCCGGATTAAAAATCTGTCTGGGGAAACAATCAAACTTTATCAGTATCAATTTAACATATTCCACCGTTTCTTTAAAATCCGTATTCCAAAGGTAGACACTAAGTGAGTGGGCGATTGCCCTAATTTTTGAAAGAGCCGAAAAATGCTTGTTTTCAGATACATTGTCATAAGATATGTTGCCTTTTTCCTGTTAAAACAACTGCTGCCATAAAGATGATTTCCAATGGGCAGCAGTTGTTTTAAAAATTATTTTAAATTTAGGGGTTCGTTTTAAAGACTATGAGCCATTATGGAAATGCTTAAAGACTATGATGTAAACGTGTCATACCTATGAATCAAGCTTTTTCTCATTTCTATCCTGACTAACACAAACTTTTGATTGACTTTCCTGGTTTCTACTGCTATGCTTAAGCACAAGGAGGTAAACTGCCTATGTCAACCTTGGAAAAAGCAATCGGATTATTGCAAAGAATGCCCGAACATAAGCTGGAAACCATATATACGTATATGCGTTTCGTAGATTCACAAATCGATAACGCAGATTCTGCTTCTACTGAAAAGAATGACACAGACTCTATAGCAAGAAAACGAAAGGGATTTCAGGGACTTCTATCTTTTGCCGGGACGTTGCCGGAAGATTTTGATTACAAAAAAGAACTTGAGGAAGCAAGGGAAGAAAAATATGCTCATTTTATTTGACACGAATATCATACTTGATATCCTTGAAAAACGCCAGCCCTTTTATGAAGCATCCAAGTCTGTTTTAGAGGAATGTATTTCAAATGATATACGTGGCTTTATTGCACTGCATTCTGTATCAAACATTTATTATATTTTGCGAAAACGCTTTTCAGTCTCAGACAGGCGAAAGCTTCTCCTTGATCATCTGGACTTGCTGCAAGTGGCAGGCACTGACCATGAACATGTAAAAAACGCTCTGCAAAGAGAATGCTTTTCCGACTTTGAGGACTGCCTGCAAGATGAATGCGCAAAACAGGTTCATGCAGATTATATTGTAACCCGAAATATAACGTACTTTTCCACATCGGATATACCGGCAGTAACCCCGGAAGATATGCTTAAAATCTTTCATCGATAAATGACCGAAAATCCTTTACTTTTCCCGCAAGAATAGAAATAATAAAAGGGACAAGAAGTAAATAGCAACTCGTCAGACTACTTTCTCCAAATCGGGTAGTTTTACGAGCAGAAACTGAAAAGTATCTTGCGTGATGAAAAGACGGATTCATAATCAAGTCCCATCTTCCGCACTGGTTGAACGATACGGGAAGTCTTATTTTATAAGGCTTCCCGTGTTTTTTATTCCCGCATTTCGAAAGTACGTTCTGTACGATTGTGTTTCCAGTTCCGCTAATACTTATTGTATATCTGTCCCCTGTTTCCGGCATCAATCACACAAATAATTAATTCGTGGCTGTTCACTTTATATATAATCCGGTAATCGCCCACACGGAGCCTGTAAAACCCCGCGCTTTTCCTGCCTTTTAACCTCTTTATGTCGTTTCCTTCCGGCAGTTCATGAATTGCCCTTAATACCCTCTCTTTATCCGGCTTTGGCAGTTTTATGATAAACTTTTCTGCCATTTTTTCAATGACTATCCTGTACTTTTTCACAGTACAACCTCTTCCCTTGCCGCTAGATCTTCAAGTGTAACTGTCTGATGCTTTTCGGGATCCGGATTATTCAGATATTCTTCTACTAATTTTTCACAATACAGATCATCCTCTATATCATCGTCAAACTGTATTCCTCTTAAAAAAAGAAGCAGACTGCTGATTTTATATTCCGGCAGTTTATCAATAATCTGTTTCGCTAATTCCCGTTCACTCAAAGCAACCCCTCCTAAAATTAAAATTCCTATGTTAGAAATAAAATGTAATTGACCCAAAAACAACCGCATAAATAAGGATGTGTCCCTATGAGAAATAGTATACAGTATTTTACGGAAAATGGAATACCTGAATTAGAAAAAATAAAATTGAATTTTTTGGAAAACCCTGCGATGTTCGACAAATGCGTGGATAAAGTTTGGAAAGTGTTCCTTCAGACCGCATGCTGTTTGATCTGCGGATGGTTAGAAGAATACAACACTTTTTTGGAGAGCAGCCTGAAAAGGCGTCTGTACTGGCAGGTGAAAGACCGTGGCCAGAAAAATATCCTTACAACACCTGAAATTGCGTTTCATGGAAGCCAGGCCCTTTCCCCCTCATCCAGCGTCCACCTAGCCACTAAAAAACGCAACACAATGTCAAAAAAGTTTCTTTTCTGGAGGTGTTGTAAAGCTTGCCAATATATGGACTCTCAGGTGTTGTAAAGCCCGCAGAGTCGTCCGCTTAGCCACTAATGTTCACAAGACACATACTTCTTCGGAGATACCCCAACCATTTTTGTAAATGTTTTAAGAAAATTACTATAATCCTGAAACCCGCATAAAATACTGGTCTCTGTCACCGAATGCCCGTCCGAAAGCAGCAATTTCGCCATCGAAATCCGCTTGGCAATAATATAGCGGGTAATCGTCGTACCTGTAGCATCCTTAAAGAGCTTGCGCAGATAAGAGCTGCTGAAATGGAGCCTGGAAGCCAGAACCGGAATTGAGAGGTCCTCCGCCAAATGCTGGTTGATAAAGGACAAGAGCTCGTCAATTTCTTCATAATGGGCGCTCGTCAGCATCTGTGTGGCAGGCATTTCCATATTCCCGTTGCAGCAGGAGATAAAAATATAATTCAGGCAGGCCATCATCTCCTGAAAGACCGCACGGTCGATAATATCCTGCCCGTAATCCCTGCTTTCCGACAGCTTATGGATAAAGAAGGTAAACCGTTTCTGATATTCCTTGGAGAGCATAATCTTATGCCCGAAAGGCGTATCCCGGCAGGTAAAGCAGTAGCTTAGATCTGTCTGCGTCGTGGAAAGCCGCTTTAAATATTCCGGGTGAATCGAGATTACAATCCGTTCATGGGCTGCCGCATCCACCTGCGTAAGATGATGGCTTTCAAACTGATTAATGAAAAAAATATTTCCGGGGTCCACATCATATAACCGTCTGTCGATCAGAAACTGCTTTCCGCCCGAAATAGAAAAATAAATCTCATAACAATCATGGATATGCATATCCATCGTCTTTTCATCGCTGTACATCCACGCGAGGGCAAATGTCCGTGTCCCCAGGCAGGACTGTATGGCAGGCTGGCAGGAATCATAAATAGTCATAATATTGTCTCCTTCAAAATATACAAAAACAGCAAGAAAGCCAGCCTCTTTGTATTGAAAAGAGGCCAGCTTTGTTGTTATCATCCGTTTTACAGCCAGGGCAAGCTTCTAATCCGCAAATTCAATAATACTCTTCGCCGGAATCTCTGTCACAACAATCTTTCCCATCTGCTGCATCTTTTGAATGCTCTTCTCCACTTCACTTTCGTCCAGCTGCAGCTGCTGCGCTGTCTGCCTGACGGTTGGCGCATATCCATTCTGATCCGATAAGGATTTCATATAATTATATACTTGCATCGTATGATCGTCCATAAAGATACCTTCTTTCTTTCCTTTGTGCTAATAGTATCCCTTGGATCCGCTGAAATATCATGTCAGTTTGAAGCAGCTTTGGAAGGTTTTGGGCTTACTTACTTTGTATTATATCTTTACCATTCCTGATTGTCAACATACGATGGATCAATGTTTTCTATTTCTGCGGCAGCTTGGGGACTTTTTTCTACAATTTTCGCAATTTCCTCTTGACAGCCCTACCCGCATACTTTATTCTGATTAAAAACAACTTGATTTTTCTCTCTCAATCCGCTATTTTGTTAATAGCAATCCCATGATCAAAAGAAGCGTAACCCACGCGAATGGAATTTACTCTATCATGAAGGCAGGATAAAAAAATGTTTTTTAAAAAACGCAAAAACCAGGAAGATTCCCTCCGCCAGCTGGCAGACCAGCTTGCCGCCCTGTCGCACAACGAAACAGCCGCAAAAGAAGGTCTGGAGCAGCTGCTTGGCCTGCGTCAGGAATGCAGCGGTATGTCGCAGCAGCTGGCCCGGTATTTTTCCGGCGCTGCCCGGGAAAAAGACGAGCTGCAAAGCGCCCTGCAGCAGACAGCCGGACGCCTGGAACAGCAGCTGGGCCAGCTGCAGTCTGACGTACACAAGCATGACATGGCGATCGAGAATCTGCTGGATGAATGGGAAGAAAAAAAATCGGATGAAGAAAGCGTAAAAGCGCGCCAGCAGGAATCTGACCAGACGGAGCAGCTGCTGCTTGGCCTGTTTGAAGCTTACCAGGAACAATTTTGGAACTTAAAGCACTATGCCGCGTCCAAAGACGGCAGCTGGGCTGCCCAGATTGCTTTAATGGAAATCAATCTGGAGCATTACCGGCGCACCTGTGCGATCAGCCTGATTCAGGATTGCGGGGTGGGCGTGGATTATGACCTGCATGAAGTGATCGAGGCCATTGATACGACAGACCCTTCACTGGATAAAACGATTGCCGATATTTACCGCTGCGGCTATCTATATAAAGGAAAGGTTCGTAAGAAGGCCCGGGCAGCCGCATACCGCTTCACCCCTGCTGCTCCGGACAGCCAGGAAAACGGACAGACTTAACAAGAACCATGCGCATATCCGGTTTTGGCCGGAATCTTTCACTACAGGCGCGCCGCCGGAAGCAGCCGGCAGGCGCGCTGGAAACAGGAGTTTAAATGAGTACAATAATAGGAATCGATCTCGGTACATCCACGACGGAGGCAGCTGTCATCCAGAACGGAAAGCCGCTTATGATCTTTAATCTGGAAAACGAAATTATCACCCCGTCCGCAGTCGGCCTGGATGCCGACGGTACGTTTGTAATCGGGGAAAAAGCAAGGGCGCAGTATTTATTATCACCGGAACGCACAGCGATCGAGGTCAAGCGCAAGATCGGTACAAACGAAAAGATCCCGCTTGGCAAGGATACGTATACGCCCGTCGAGCTGTCCGCAAAGCTGCTGGAGTATGTCAAATCCTATGCATCGGAATATTTAAAGACCGAAATTACCCGCGCCGTCATCTCTGTACCGGCTTATTTTGATGACCTGCAAAGGCAGGCTACGGTAGAAGCGGGAACAAAAGCCGGCCTGGAGGTCATGCGGATCTTAAATGAACCGACGGCCGCCGCCCTCAGCTACGGCCTGGAGCATATGGAAGAGGAAAGCCATATCCTCGTCTATGACCTTGGCGGCGGTACGTTCGATGTCACGCTGCTGGAGATGTTTGACGGCGTGCTGGAGGTAAAGGCCAGCAGCGGCGACAACCAGCTCGGCGGCAAGGATTTTGATGAAAAAATTATGGACTGGCTGATCAGCCAGTTTAAAAGCAAGCATGGCATTGACCTTTCCAAGGACAAGTTTGCTATGGTGAAGCTGAAAGAAGAAGCGGAACGATGCAAAAAGACGCTGAGCTCCTCCAGCGCCTGCCAGGTCCTGATCCCGATGATTGCCGAAAAGTCCGGCGAACCGCTGGCTTTGGACGAAACAATTACCGTAGAGGCTTTTGAGGAAATGACAAAAGACCTGATCAACCGCACACACCCGCCGATCGACGTCGTGCTGACGGACAGCGGTATCCTTGCGGAAGAGATTGACCGGGTGATTCTCGTCGGCGGTTCTACCAGGATGCCGCTTGTGGCGAAGGATATTGAGGCGTATCTTCATATGGAGCCTGCGCAGGCGGTAAATCCGGATTATGCGGTTGCAGAAGGCGCCGCGATCCAGGCTGGTATTATCGAAGGCAGTATCCATCAGGAAGACAGCATTATTATTACGGACGTAAATCCTTATACCTTGGGTATCCGTGTTGTGGATGATTTTTCCATGGACCGGATGGCTGTTGTAATACCGCGGAATGTAACGATTCCTGTGACACGCAGCGAGACTTACTTTACCAGCACCGATTACCAGACGGTTGCCCATATCGAAGTCTACCAGGGCGAAAGCACCACTGCGAGCAGAAACCATTTTCTGGGAGATTTTGAGATCCACGGCATTCCTGCTAAAAAGGCAAAAGCGGAGCGCATCAACGTGGAATTTTCCTATAACCTGAACGGTATGCTGAATGTAACAGCCACGATTCCAAGCACCGGCGCAGATGCATCCATTGAAATTAATATGATGCAGGAGCAGGATTCCGAGGAGGAAACCGTCGATGTAAGCGCCTGGAAGGAAGCGCCGCATGCCAAGCAGTTCCGTACGATTATCCGCCGCGCGGAGCGCATGCTCAAGGATCCGAAGGTGCAGGAAGACCCGCTGCTGGCAGAAGATCTGGACGCCGCCATTTACGACTTAAAAGAAGCGATCTTATCCGACGACCTCGAACTGGCAGGTGTGTGCGAATCAGACCTGATGTATCTGCTGGATGAATTATCGTAACAGTTCCATGGGTGATCTGAACGGTTACGAAATTATCCGCAGCATGATAAGCAAGCAAACGTACCATCCGGAGAGTGAATTTCATGAATAACGATTATAAGATACTCGGGCTGGAACAAGGCGCATCACAGGCGGACATAAAAAAGGCTTATTTTAAAATGGTCCGCCTGCATTCGCCGGAATCCGATCCGGAGCAATTCCAGAAAATACGTAAAGCCTATGAAAATCTGAAAGATGCACAGAAAAAGCCGGACGGGCCTGTATTCCCGCCTCTGAGCAATCCGCAGGCGATTAAAATGATGCAGCAGATCCAGCTCTACCGCAAGGAAAAAAACATTACCCGCTATCGGGACTGCTGCGAAGAAGCCTGGAAAAAATTTCCGGACGACATTCATTTTCTATATCTGCTCATCATGGCGCAAAGGCGCTGCGGAAATACCGGAAAAGCGGTAAAAAACGCGGAGCTTTTAGTCAGTAAGGACCCCAACAACAAGTGGTATCAGATGGCCCTGGCCTTTTCCTGCCAGGAGCGCGGGTACTGGCAAAAAGCCCTGGCCGCCTGTGAAAAAGCCTTTTTCCTCGGATGCCGGGACATTGACTTTTTGTTAATGTACGCCAGCGCCTGTGATGATTATAATGACCCCCAAAAAGGCGTCCTGGTCCTTTCTGAAATTGTCCGCAAAAAAACGCGCTGGTCCAGAGAGGAAGTCCCGAAGGTCGCAGACGCTTTTTCCGGCCTGCTGGCTATGCACAAAGCAGCCGGTACGATCAGCTTGCTGGAAATTCTGGAGCTGCTGTATCCTTTTTTGACACAGTACGGCATTTATTTAAAAGAATTTACCCCGCAGCTGTGCCTGATCCTTTCAGGCGCCTGTGCGAACGTCACTTATGGCAGCGCGGAATACCAGAAAGCGGATGAGATCTTTTCCTATATCCAAAAATCATGCACTGACTTTTCGGACAATGAGCTGATCGCCGCTGCCATTGAAAACTTCCACTTTCACCGCGCACTGTGCGATCCCCGGCTGAGTGAGCTGATGCTTGCTTATCTGGAGCTGTTTCATGATTACGACGAGGACGAGGACGATCCGCTCTTTAAAAAATTCGCCATGCTGGACGCACAGCTGATGATGCTTGAACAGCGGGAAGACACGCTGCGCCAGGCACAGATCCTGCGGACCGAGCATCCGCAGGAGTACCGGAATATTGAGGATTTTGTGAAAAAGCTGGAAAATCCCTCCAAAATCCCGCTTTTAAAAGAGCATCTGCAAAAGACCTACCGGCGCCTGGAGCCATACTATGCGTGCGGCCATTATTACGAAACGTATCCGCAGGAAAAAGTCAGGGCCATGGGCAGTATCATCAACGAAGGCCATGAATCGGAGCCTTTTGTGCGCACCGGTAAAAAAATTGGCCGCAACGACCCATGCCCCTGCGGCTCCGGCAAAAAATACAAGCACTGCTGTATGCCGAAATAGCCAAAATGCATACAGGCAGTAACCGTTCCGCGGATGACCGGAATTGTTACTGCAGATCTGTCACCTGCAGCATCTGTTTTCCATATGCTAGAGAAAGAACTTTTATGGAGCGCTTCATCATGCAGGACAAAACAACTCTACGAACGGAATCATGCAGCTTTGCAGGCATCCGGCCGGCAATGGCGGACCTTCCTTACCCGCCCATTCAGGTAAGCGCAAAAAACCCGGCCTGCGCCAGCCTGCTAGCGATCGATTACTGCGGCTCTGTATCCGAGCTTTCCGCAATCACACAATATATCAACAATGAAAACCGCATTTCCTGCGAAAATTGCCCGCTTGCAAAGACATTTCTGGGCATTGCGATGGCGGAGATGATGCATCTGCAAAAACTGGGCGAGCTGATCCATCTGCTGGGCGGCGCCGTCAGCTATGCGGCCAGGCAGCCAAACGGCCATATGCGCCTGTGGACACCGGAATACCTCACCCTGGCGGATCAGGCCGGCAAAATGATTGCCGCCAATATCGAAGCCGAACAGGCGGCGATCCGTCAGTACCAGATGCATATGAAAATGATTCAGGACGACCATGTAAACGCGGTCCTTGCGCGGATCATCAAGGACGAGGAATACCACATTTTCCTGCTGCGTTCGCTGTAAAGCAGCAATACAATCCCTTGCACAAATACTTGCAAAATTATGGTAAAAAAAGACTGATTTTTTCGGAAGAAATGTTGGAACATTCTGAAAAAGAGTGCTATAATAGATGGCAGTAACGCAGGATACGGATCCATGGCCGTTTCCGATACGTCACCGGAAGGTATCCTGCCTGCTGAACCATATAGGAACCAAACGATAGAAAGGGAATGGGGAAACCCAGGAAAATGGAAGGAGAACCAAAATTATGAAATTTTTTGTAGACACTGCGATTGTTGAGGAAATCAAAAAAGCAAATGATATGGGCGTTATCTGCGGCGTAACCACGAATCCGTCGCTGATTGCAAAATCAGGCAGGGACTTTGCAGAGGTTATCAAAGAGATTACAGACATTGTGGACGGCGCGATCAGCGGTGAAGTAAAGGCTACGACACAGGATGCGGAAGGCATGATCGCAGAAGGCCGTGAAATTGCAAAAATCCACCCGAATATGGTCGTAAAAATCCCAATGACCGTAGAAGGCTTAAAAGCAGTAAAACAGTTGTCCTCCGAAGGGATTAAGACAAATGTAACGCTGATCTTTAACGCAAACCAGGCGCTGCTTGCTGCCAGGGCAGGCGCTACCTATGTATCTCCGTTCTTAGGCCGCCTGGACGATATTTCCGTACCCGGCGTAGACCTGATCCGTACGATTGCAGAGATTTTCGCCATCCATGATATTGAGACTGAAATTATTGCGGCATCTATCCGCAATCCGATCCATATTATCGACTGTGCATTGGCGGGCGCACACATTGCAACCGTTCCTTACAATGTCATTGAAGCAATGACCAAACATCCGCTGACAGATGCAGGCATTGAAAAATTCATTCAGGACAGCACAAAATAAACCCGACAGACAACCGATCATACCAGGAAACGATGGAATGGCATCTTCTGGGAAAGGATATTACTATGACTGATTTAGAACTTCAAAAAATGGCAGTGGAAGTAAGAAAAGGGATCGTGACGGCTGTCCACGGCGCAAAAGCCGGGCATCCGGGCGGGTCTTTGTCTGCTGCCGACGTTTTTACCTATTTGTATTTTGAAGAAATGAACATTGATCCGAAAGAGCCGAAAAAGGCAGACCGCGACCGCTTTGTATTATCCAAGGGGCATACGGCGCCCGGCTTATATTCTACACTTGCAAACCGGGGATTTTTCCCTGTGGAAGACCTGCCGACGCTGCGCCATATCGGCTCCCATCTGCAGGGCCACCCATGCGTACAGCATACGCCAGGCATTGACGCTTCTTCCGGCTCTCTGGGGCAGGGGATTTCCGTAGCTGTCGGCATGGCGCTTTCCGCAAAGCTCAGCAATGACAGCTACCGTGTCTATACACTGCTCGGAGACGGCGAGATTCAGGAAGGGCAGGTATGGGAAGCAGCGATGTTTGCCGGACACCGCAAGCTGGACAACCTGTGCGTAATTGTGGACAACAACGGGCTGCAGATTGACGGAAAGATTGAAGACGTATGCTCTCCATATCCAATCAGCGATAAATTTCAGGCTTTCAATTTTCATGTAATTGATGTTGCGGACGGAAATGACATGGCACAGCTGCGCGCCGCGTTTACCGAAGCAAAACAGACCAAGGGGCAGCCGACGGCAATCATAATGAAAACCGTCAAAGGCAAATGCGTTTCCTTTATGGAAAACCAGGTCGGATGGCACGGCAAGGCGCCGAACGACGAGGAATACGCAATTGCGATGGAGGATCTTAAGAAAGCAGGTGAAGCATTATGTCAGAAGTAAAAAAGATAGCAACCAGAGAAAGCTACGGCAATGCCCTGGCAGAGCTGGGCAAGGAAGCGGACAATCTGGTCGTATTAGACGCGGACCTGGCGGAAGCTACCAAGACAGGCACCTTTAAAAAAGCTTTTCCTGACAGACATATTGACTGCGGCATTGCGGAATGCAATATGATGGGCATTGCGGCAGGACTTGCTTCCACCGGCAAAGTGCCGTTTGTAAGCTCGTTTGCGATGTTTGCAGCCGGACGCGCGTTTGAACAGGTGCGCAATTCCATCGGCTATCCGCATCTGAATGTCAAAATCGGCGCCACGCATGCCGGGATATCCGTCGGGGAAGACGGCGCCAGCCACCAGTGCAACGAAGACCTCGCACTGATGCGTGTTATTCCGGGCATGGTCGTCATCAATCCTTCGGACGATGTGGAAGCAAAAGCAGCCGTCCGGGCAGCTTATGCGCATGAAGGGCCTGTGTACTTAAGATTCGGCCGCCTGGCAGCTCCGGTCATCAATGACCGCCCGGATTATCAGTTTGAAATCGGAAAGGGCGTTACCTTAAGGGACGGCAAAGACCTGACACTGGTTGCCACCGGCCTTTGCGTATCCGGCGCGCTGGAAGCCGCTGAAAAGCTTGCCGCGGACGGCATAGACGCAAGAGTGATCAACATCCATACGATCAAACCGATCGATGAAGACCTGCTGGTCCAGGCAGCCCGCGAAACCGGAGAAATTATCACCGTAGAAGAGCATTCCGTCATCGGCGGCCTGGGCGGTGCAGTCGCTGAAGTACTCAGCGAGAAATACCCGGCCAAAATGCTGCGCATCGGTGTGCAGGATACCTTCGGCGAATCCGGCCCGGCTGTCAAGCTTTTGGAAAAATACGGACTGGATGCAGCAGGCATCTACCAAAAGGTAAAGGCATTTCATTCTTAAAAACCGGCAGGACTGTCACATAAGACTTTGTAATCGTGTACGGCATGGATGTAAACCAGATTACTAAGATTTATGTGGCAGTTTTTATTTCAGCACAAACAGGGCCGCCGTTTTGCCTGGCAAAACCTGCCGCGCCCTGTTCCTGTGTACATAGGAAGGGAGAAGGACAATCAGATGCTGGAACAGTTAAAACAACAGGTCTATGAAGCAAATATGGAACTTCCCAAACGCGGCCTTGTCACCTATACTTGGGGCAATGTCAGCGGGATTGACCGAGAAACAGGCTATTTTGTCATTAAGCCAAGCGGCGTGGAATACGACGTGCTGACCCCGGACGATATGGTCGTAATGGACCTTCAAATGAACAAAATCGAAGGGAACTATAAGCCTTCGTCCGATACAGCCACACATGCGGAATTATACAAAAAATATCCGCAGATCGGCGGCATCGTACATACCCATTCCACAACAGCCACATCCTGGGCGCAGGCCGGCAGAAGCATTCCGCTCTACGGCACGACACATGCAGACTACTTTCTCGGAGCCATCCCATGTGCCAGAAGCCTGACGCCTGAAGAAATTAACGGCGAATACGAAAAAAACACCGGGCTGGTCATTATCGAAACACTGGAAGAAAACGGGATCAACCCGATGTATACACCAGGCATCCTCTGTAAAAACCACGGGCCGTTCACCTGGGGCAAGGACGCGGGCCAGGCGGTCTACAATGCCGTCGTACTGGAAGAAGTTGCCAAAATGGCGCTGAATACCGAGCTGATCAATCCAAAAGCAGAACCGGCGCCGGACAGTATCAAAGACAAGCATTTTTACCGTAAACACGGCGCCAATGCTTATTACGGACAAAATTAGGAGGAACCCCACATGCTGGATCTATATCAGGAAGCAAAAGAATCATTTGGCACAAGCAAACAAGGCGAAGCCGTATCCGTATATCTGCTGCAGAATAAAAACGGCATGAAAGTACGCGTTACCGACTACGGCGCATCCCTTGTTTCCATTATCGTACCGGACAAAAACGGCAGCATGACCGACGTACTGCTCGGCTACGACAATGTCACCGGCTACGAAACCCACACCTGCTACTTCGGGGCCGTCATCGGCAGAAACGGCAACCGGATCGCAAACGCACAGCTGACGATCAACGGCACCGTATACAGCCTGGACCAGAACGACAACGAAAACAACCTGCATTCCGGCGTAAAAGGCATGGACGCAAAAGTATGGGCCGTCAAACAGGCAACAGACACTTCCATCACACTGACATGCAAAAGCGCAGACCGGGAACAGGGCTTTCCGGGAAATATGGACGCGCAGGTCACTTACGTACTAACCGACGACAACGCTGTCGAAATCCATTACGAAGCCGTTTCCGACCAGGATACGGTCGCGAATTTTACAAACCACGCCTATTTCAACCTATCCGGCCACGGCTCCGGCGACGTGCTGGGCCAGGAGCTGATGCTGCGGGCCTCCCATTTCACCCCGGTCATCGATGCCAAAGCGATTCCGACCGGAGAGATCGCACCCGTTGCTGGAACACCGATGGATTTTACAACCGCCAAAACGATCGGGCGCGACATTGCATCAGATGATATCCAGATTGGTTACGGCGGGGGATTTGACCATAATTTTGTACTGGATAAAGCTGAAAAAGGCGCATTTGAGCTGATGGCACAGGCGTACGCGCCAGATACCGGAATTGAGATGAAAGCTTATACAGACCTGCCGGGCGTGCAGTTTTATTCCGGGAATTTCGTGACAGAGCAGGAAGGAAAACAGGGCGCTGTTTATGGGAAACGGCATGGATTCTGCCTGGAATCCCAGTATTTTCCAAATTCGGTAAATGAACCTGGGTTTGAATCGCCGATTTTGAAAGCGGGGGAAGTGTACCGGACGAAGACTAGTTATCAGTTTGGAGTGAGATAAAAATGTTTACGGAACTGCCAGCGTATAGGGTGCTGGCAGTTCTTTGTGTGCTGTGCGCGGCGCTGGATCTGTATATCTATCTTGAACTAGCCGGACGACTCTGCGGGCTGGGGCCAGGGGACGCGCCCGCAGAGTCTGGTTATTGGCAGGCTTAGCAAGACCTGAATGATCAGTTTCATGTATAGCAGGAGAAAACCAGCCGGATGAGGGGGCGGGGCCTGGATTTCGGCGACGTTGGAAGAA
>CANOET010000005.1 GCA_947564835.1 uncultured Eubacterium sp.
AATGGGAAAAAGGGCACCGGATTGTCAGCGGCGTGAAGACAAGCAGCCGGGAAAATAAAGCGGTATATTTTTTGCGGACAATATACTACAGGATCATTAAAAATATGTCCGCAGCAGAGATGATCGAACACTTTACCGGGTTTGGGTTGTATGACCAGTCGTTTATCCGGCTTTTAAGGGAACTGGATGACCCGGTGCCGTTCATCCGCGGGATTGTGGCGGAGTACGGAAAGGGATTTAACCGGGTGGAAGTGCCGTACCGGCAGGAGAAGCGGCGTGCGGGAAAGACGCACAATAGTTTTTACAGTCTTTATGATGCGGCGATGCTGAGTTTTACTTCATACACCAAGGTGGGGCTGAGGCTTGCGACGTTTCTGGGGTTCGGGGCTTCGGCGGTGAGCCTTTGCGTGGCATTGTTTTATCTGGTGTATAAGCTGACGCACTGGTATACGTTTCAGGCAGGGAATGCGCCGATGGTGATCGGGATTTTCCTTCTGGGGTCGGTGCAGCTGTTTTTTATCGGACTGCTGGGGGAATACATCCTGAATATCAATACAAGGGTGATACACAGGCCGCTGGTGGTGGAGGAAAAAAGGCTGAACTTTGAGGAAGAGGCAGGGACGGATCCGGAAATTGAAAAAGTGGAATAAAAGGATAGTTTCAGGTGGACAAAAAGCAGGACGATTGCATAACCAGGCAGAGAAAAAGAACGTGACAGGGAAAGAAAACTGCTGAGAAAAAAGAACATGACAGGAGAGAAGAAAGCTGCAGAGAGAAAAAGGAACATGACAGAGAAAGAAAGCTGCGGAGAGAAAAAGAACACGATAAGGAAAGAAAACTGCAGAGAGAAGAACACGATAAGGAAAGAAAACTGCAGAGAGAAGAACACGATAAGGAAAGAAAACTGCAGAGAGAAAAAATGACAGGATATGGATCACAAGCGGATCCATAAAATAAAAAGCAGGCAGGGAAAGACGCAGAGATGAAAAAAGTGATTACGTATGGCTCTTTTGATCTGTTTCATGAAGGGCATTACAATCTCTTGAAAAGAGCAAAAGCATTAGGGGATTACCTGATTGTCGGTGTAACGACGGAACAGTATGATGAATCCCGCGGAAAACTGAATATCGTGGATTCTCTGGATAAACGGATCGAAAATGTCAGGCAGGCCGGGTTTGCGGATGAAATTATCGTGGAAGACCATACCGGGCAGAAAACAGAGGATGTGCAGAAGTATGGGATTGATATTTTTACGGTGGGTTCTGACTGGCTTGGAAAATTTGATTATATGAAGAAATTCTGCGAGGTTGTTTATCTGGAACGGACCAAAAATATTTCGTCTACGCTGATCCGGTCACAGCAGTATGCAATTATCCGGATCGGTATCATTGGTTCCGGACGGATTGCGGCCCGGTTTGTGCCGGAAGCCAAATATGTCAGCGGCGTGATCGTAAACAGCGTTTACAACCCGACACGCGGCAGCGCGGAAAGGTTCCGGGAGAGGTTTGAGCTGAATCTGGCTACGGATAACCTGGATGAGTTTCTGGACGCCGTGGATGCGGTTTATATAGCGTCGCCGCACGAGACGCATTATACGTATGCAAAACTGGCGCTGGAACACGGGAAGCATGTCCTTTGTGAAAAGCCGATGGCATTTCGCAGGGAGGAAGCTGTGGAGCTGTTTGCGTTGGCCGACGGATCAAAGCTTGTCCTGTCGGAAGCAGTGAAGACGGCATACTGTCCCGGATTTGTGCAGCTGGTGGGTATTGCAAAGAGCGGCGTCATCGGGGAAGTCTGTGACGTGGAGGCGTGCTTTACAAGGCTGACACCGCAGCATCTGCGGGAGCGTACAGACACGTTATATGGGGGCGGGTTTACAGAGTTTGGGAGCCATACGCTGCTGCCGGTTATGAAACTGATGGGGACGGAATACCAGTCGCTGCGTTTTGACAGCATTTTGGATGAGAATGGGATTGATCTGTATACAAAAGCGTCTTTTGTCTATCCGAACGGAATGGCGCTTTCCAAAAGCGGCGTTGGTGTGAAATCGGAAGGGCAGCTTTTGATCTCCGGCACGCAGGGGTATATTCTGGCGGAATCGCCCTGGTGGAAGACGCAGTATTTTGAGGTGCGTTTTGAAAATCCAGCCAAAAAAGAACGGTATTTTACAAAATTCCTCGGAGATGGGATAAGGTATGAAATCAGTGATTTTGCGCTGCGGATCCAGGGCAGCCAGACCAGGGCATATAAGTTTACGGCTGCGGAGTCTGTTGCGATTGCAGGCGTGATGGAAGAGTTTTTAAGAAAACGTAATTTGGATCAGAAGAAACATGCAAACAGTTTAGGGAAGATATAAATGATGGAACTGGATCATATTACTCTGCGCAGGCTGCAGCTGACAGAGCTGGAACTGTTAGCAGAGGTACACAGGATCTGCACAAAATGCAGAATCCATTACAATCTTATCGCAGGCACGCTTCTGGGCGCAGTCAGGCATGGCGGATTTATTCCATGGGATGATGATGCGGATGTAGCGCTGCTGCGGCCGGAGTATGAACGGTTCCGCAAGGCATGCCGGACGGAATTGGATCAGGCCAGGTTCTATTTCCAGGACCAGAGGAATACGCCCGGGTACCGGTGGGGATATGGAAAGCTGCGCAGGAAGGATACGCTGTTTTTGCGGGAACACCAGGAACATATGCCTTATCGGCAGGGGGTGTTTATTGACATCTTTCCGCTGGATTATGTACCGGAAAATTACACTTTGCGGCGGATACACAATCTGCAATGTTTTTTCTACCGGAAATTTTTCTGGGCGGAAGCAGGCAGGAAAGCAGACCCGGATCCGGTTATGCGGCTGCTGTACCGTATGATGGCAAAGGTACCGGAACAGGCACTGAAAAAAAGTTTTTACAGGTTTATTCAAAAGAGCAACCGTAAACAGTCCGGGTGGGTGCGGATTCTTACGTTTCCAACACCGAACAGGGCTTACGGCTACCGGGTGGAATGGTATTTGCATTCGGCGGATGTTTTGTTTGAGGGTTTGACGTTTCGTGGAATAAGGAATTACCAGGAATACTTATCGTTTAAATTTGGAAACTACATGGAACTGCCTCCGGAGAACGGGAGAAAGGTGCATCCGGTCAGCAGGATCAGGGTGCCGGAAAGGAATGTAAGCAGATGAGGCTGACAAGATCATTTCAAAAAGAAGATTGGGACGGCAGCCAGAAAATTATTATATATGGCGCGGGCCGTTATGGCGAGATTGCGCTGCGTGGTTTGGAAAAAACAGGGCTGCGGGCGGATTTTTTTGCAGACAGGGGATATCCGGGGAAGGAATATTTTGGTGTGCCGGTGATTCGGCCTGCGGAATTAGTAAAATACCGTTCTGAAATATTTCTCCTTGCATCCTTGAATTATTTTTATGAAATGTACCGGGAGCTGCAGCAGATCAAAGCAGAAAATATATATGATATCGAATCCTTTTTACTAGAGGAATTGGAGGAAAGCCAGCTGTCTGAATATGCACTGGATGAAAAGAAGAATTTCCACAAGTATCAGGATATGATTTGCCTGGGCGACGGGAATGGGCTGATGATCAAGCATGTAGAGCTGGTAGTGACAGAAAAGTGTACCTTAAAATGCAGGCATTGTGCAAGCCTTATGCCATATTACAAGCATCCGTCGGATTTGGCATGGGGGGGGGTAATTGAGGAATTTGACCAGTTTCTTTCAGCTGTTGACCTGCTTTTGGAATTGAGGATTTTGGGAGGGGAACCGTTTTTATACAAAGATCTCCACAAACTGGTCAACAGGTATGCGAAATGTGAAAAAATAAAAAGGATCACTATTTACACGAATGCAACGGTTGTACCGGATCAAAAAGCAGTACAGGCATTGCATGCCGCAAACGTATCCGTACATATCTCAGATTATGGGCAGCAAAGTAAAAAATTAAAAGAGCTGCAGCAGATATTTACAGATCGGGGCATTTCCCATACGGTGCATCATTATGAGAAATGGTACGATATGGGGCCGGTTACGAAAAGGGATTATGAGGAATGTCAGCTAGAGACAATGTATGATGGGTGCTATGCCGCGAAATGCCATACATTTTTGAACGGTAAGCTGTATATATGCCCAAGGGCGGCACATGGCGAAAGCCTGGGATTTTTCCGCAACGGGCCGGGAGAGACGGTTGATTTTAAGGAAGGCCGGACAGATCGAAACGAAAAAAAGCAGCAGCTTTTACAGATGCTGGATGGAAAAAAGCGATTCGAAGCATGCCGTTATTGCAAAGGGTGCGGCAACCAGTCGCCGGAAGTAAAGGCGGCGGAACAGATGGAGAAAGACAGATGAAAATACTGCAGTTTCCGATTGCGGATTCTTTCGGGGGAATTACGCATTATGTCCTGGATAACTGGAAATGGATTGACAGGGAAAAATTTCAGTTTGATTTTGCGACAATGAGCAAAAAACTTGATTTTGCAGACCAGATACTTTCCTCCGGCAGCAAAATTCATTATATTTCATGCTATGCGGAAGATGACAGCAGGCAGTTTGCCAGAGAAATACACCGTATTCTGGATGAAGGGTATGATGCTGTGCATCTGCATACGAAGCAGTGGAAAAGTTTATTGGTCGAGAAAATCTGCCTGGAACGTAAGGTTCCCAAAATAATCGTCCATTCCCACTCGACACAATGTGATGCCGATGATGCTCATGTACGCAGGAAGGAAACAGAGAGGCATGAGCAGATGAAGAAAGAATTTAACAGCTCTCTGGCTACAGACTTTTGGGCATGTTCCGATGCCGCAGCCGACTGGCTGTTTGGAAATCAGGTTCCGCGGGAAAAGGTCCGGATGATGAGGAATGCCATTGAGGTAGAGAAATTTTCATATCATGAAAAAATAAGGAGAGAAGTCCGGCAGAGGCTGGGAGTGGAAGGGAAGTTTGTACTTGGGAATGTGGGGCGTATGGTTTACCAGAAAAACCACAGATTTTTACTGCAGGTTTTCTCAGAAGTATGCAGGATCAATGAAAATGCAATATTGCTTTTGGCCGGAAACGGACCTTTGGAACACGAGAAAGGAAAAAATTCGGACATTACGCTGCGCCAGATGGCAGAAATGACTGTAAAGCTGGCCGGAACACAGGTCGTATTTCAAAAGCCAGGCGGGGAGCCGGAAATAGCCGGATATACAACGGCTGTAAACGCATTGCTGGACGGGACAAAAATGGAAAGGCTCGGATGGACAGCCGGTACATCGTTGATGGAAGGAATGAAAAAAGTATTTCTGATACATGGCGGGAAAAGCAGGCAGCAGGAAGAGGTGTAGATATGGTACCTATACAAAAAAAGATTGCAGATATTTATTCCAGACTGGGAGACGATACATCCAAAATGATTTATGCCAACCGGCTGTTATACAGCCTGACCGGTGATCAAAAATATTTGCAGGCCATAATAGGCATGACTGCAGAAGGCAGGGAATTTTATAACCGGCTGAAAGACGGCAGATGCAAAGTTATTTTCGGAGCCGGTGTATGGGGAAAGGAAATTATAAAAACTTATACAGATGTACCGTTTGCATGCTTTGTGGATAACCAAAAGGCAGGCGGAAAGCTGCTGGGACTGCCTGTGATTTCTTTTGCGGAATATATACAGCGATACCGGGAAGATCTGGCTGTTATTGCCACGCGGCTGTATTATGAAGAGTTTTATCAGCAGCTCAAAGAGCATGGCATTCCTGATTCCAATATTATAAATATTGGAAAAATCATTGATGGATTGAGCAGAAAACAGTATTTTGATTTGCCAGAATTGAAAAGTGCCATATGCCGGAAAGAAAATTTTGTCGATGCAGGCAGCTTTGACGGCAGAACTTCGATTTTATTTTCGGAGTGGGCGAAGGAAAAGTGCGGGAAAATATGGGCGTTTGAGCCAGAACCAGATAATGCAGCCTGCTGCAGAAAAAACCTCTTAAAATCTTTCGGGGGGGGGGTATATCCAATATGAAGTAATCCAAAAAGGGTTATGGGATTGCAGGAAACAGGTATCTTTTGCGTCCGGAGCCAAAGGAGCTTCCAAGATTGGCGATATGGGAAACAGTACGATCGAAGTGGATCAGCTGGATGCCGTGCTGCCGGAAGGAGAGCCTGCGACATTTATAAAAATGGATCTGGAAGGCGCTGAGTATCATGCACTGGAAGGTGCAAAACAGACAATTCAAAGATATAGGCCGAAGCTGGCCATCAGCGTTTATCATAAGCCGGAAGATATCTGGGAGATACCGGGGGTTATTTTGAATATCCATCCGGGTTATAAGCTGTATCTCAGACATTATTCCATTGCAGCGGCAGAAACAGTGGTGTATGCGATTTAAAAAAGCTTTGGCTGATTGATTTGTAACAAACAGGTGGAAAAGCAGATGATTAAAATAATAAATGCAGGAATTAACAATTTTTATAAGGAACTAGAGGGTAAAAAGTTTTTTATGTTTGGAGCTGGAAGGCGGGCATTTATTCTTTATGAAGAATTGGAGTTGGATGGAAGAATTACTGCAATTGTAGATAATAATGAACAATTATGGAGAAAAGGAGTGTATCTTGGAAAAGAATGGATACCTGTGATAAGTGTAGGAAATTTTTTAAGACAGATTTCCGAGAATGGATTGTCAAAGATTTTGCTGTTAATTACACCTACGTTTTATACATGGGAAATTATACAGCAACTGGATCAATTGCCAGAATTAGATGGCTTAAGATGTTATCTTGGCGATTTTTTAATTTATCAGTATGAAAAGAAAGAATTTATTTTTACAAATGGCAATCCTAAGATACCTAAAAAAATACACTACTGTTGGTTTGGAAAAAAAGAGGTACCTTCTCATTTGCGTGTATATATGGATTCATGGAAGAAGAAATGCCCGGAATATGAAATTATCCGTTGGGATGAAAGTAATTATGATGTTACAAAGAATAGGTATATGCAAGAAGCATATGCGTGTGGAAAATGGGGATTTGTGCCGGACTATGCGCGGTTGGATATTATTTATCAGGAAGGTGGTATTTACTTAGATACAGATGTAGAGTTGCTGTCATCCCTGGATCCTTTATTGTGTGATGAAATGTTTTGTATCGCTGATAATAATATAGCTATTAATTTTGGGTCTGGATTCGGAGCAGTGAAAGGACATGCTGCGATAAAAGAATTAAGGGATGCTTATGACGGAAAGACTTTTTATAATACGGATGGCAGTATGAATTTGATGCCGTGTTATACCTATCAGAATCCTGTTTTAAAAAGATTAGGTTTTAAAATAAAAAATGAATATCAGAAAATAGATGATATGGTGTTATACCCATCAGAAATTAGTGAAAATATGAGGATGAAATGGGTTCAGAATAATTTTACAAAAAATACGGTTATGCGCCATCATTCGGAATTGAGCTGGATCAGTCAGGAAGAAAAGAGGAATATGCAAAATTATATAAAAAATATACAGAATAGAAAATGCAATCATGAGAAGTAATAAAGGAAATAGTACGCAGTAGAATGCCAGAGTGAAGGAGAAGATTGGATGTTGCTTATAAATGGGACAATCTATCAATTTTTGGAAATGATAAATGGAAAAAAATTGATCTGCTTTGGGGCAGGTCAAGCGCTGAATAATTTTTTAGAACATTATGCTGATCTTTATTTGGAAAAGAAAATAGTTTGCATAGCAGATAATATGAACAGCAAAATTGGAAAAAAGGTGCGGGTTGGAAATACAGAATGCTCTGTAATAAGTGTGAATGAGCTAGTAAACATGAAAAATATCATAATTTTGATAACTTGTCATGCCGTCTATGATGTATATATACAGCTTAGCAAGTATCGACAGTTAAAAGATGTGCATTGTTGGGCTGCAAATTATATTCGCAGTGAGACAAATCAGTATTTGAACCTAAAGAGACAGTATCCGATTCATTATCGATTAACGAAAGAACAGTTAATACCAAAAAAGATACACTATTGTTGGTTTGGAAAGAATCCAATACCGAAAAGAAACAGAGAATGGATGGACAGCTGGAAAAAATACTGCCCGGATTATGAAATTATCAGATGGGATGAGACTAATTATGATATTTCTAAAAATGATTATATGTATCAGGCATATAAAGCAGGAAAATGGGGGTTTGTGCCAGATTTTGCAAGATTAGATATTATTTACCGTTATGGAGGTGTTTATTTAGATACAGATGTAGAATTGGTTAAAAATATTGATGAATTACTATATCAAAAAGCTTTTGCGGGTATCGAAGGAACACAATATGTTAATTTGGGTTTGGGGTTTGGTGCGTATCCAGGATGCCAGGTAATCAAAGAAATAAGAGATACATATAAAGAAAAAAAATTTATAAAGGAGGATGGCACTTGCGATATGACGCCTTCTCCTGTTGTCCAAAAAAAATTTTTTAGGGAAAATGGCTATATCAATAACGGTGATTATCAGGTTATTAAGGATATGACAATTTATCCAGAAAAAGTATTATCTGCAAAGTGTCTTTGGACAGGAAGAATCCAGATTACAGAGCATACATTTGCAATTCATCATTATGATGCCTCCTGGACTTCAGAACACTTGAAAAGGGAAACATTATTAAATAAACAATTGTTTCATCATTTATGCCAGACTTAAAGATGAAGATACAAAACAGAAAGAAATAGACGCTTTTGTTTTTATTATATTCAGAAAGAAGGAGAGTTAATGGTAACGGAGTATATAGATTATGCAAAATATAATAATGGTTGGATTATTTCTAAAATCTCAGGCCATGCCAGAAAAAAGATGTTTAAATATTTCATGCATAATTTTAGGCCGATAAAAAATGACAGGATACTTGATGTTGGCGTTACGCCAGATAATGCAAAGGAACCAAATAATTTTTTTGAAAAGATGTATCCTTGGAAAAGCAGCATTACGATGTGTACAGTTGAAAATGCAAAAAATCTTGAAAAAGAATTTCCTGGAAGTAAGTTTATTCAAAATGAAGCAGGAAAACCGCTGCCTTTCAAAGATGGACAGTTTGATATTGTATTTTGCAGCGCAGTATTGGAACATGTTGGAAATAATAAAGAACAAAGATTTTTTTTAAGGGAGTTAATCCGGGTTGGAAAGAGAGTATATTTGACAACACCTAACAGATGGTTTCCTTTTGAGGTACATACAGTATTACCATTTATCCATTGGCTTCCGCAATTTCAGCATCAAAGAATTTTGAAGTTATTAGGTAACAATATGTATGCGGATACAAAGAATTTGAATTTGTTAAGCAAAAGAAAACTTACTGTTATGCTTCAATCAATAAAAATACCAATGAAATGGAAATTTTCATCGTATAAATTATTTGGTTTAACATGTAATATCTTACTTTTTGTGGAAAGGGAGGAGGAAAAATAGAAATGTGTGAATTGACTATTTTGATGCCATGTTTGAATGAATCAGAAACATTAGGGATATGCATTCAAAAAGCAAAGAAGTTTCTGGATGAAAATCATATTGAGGGAGAAATTTTAATAGCTGATAACGGAAGTACGGATGGAAGTCAGGAAATTGCGTCAAGGGGGGGGGCAAAAGTAATTTCAGTAGAAAGAAAGGGGTATGGAAGCGCATTGATTGCTGGCTGTAATGCGGCAAAGGGAAAGTATGTAATTATGGGAGATTCTGATGATAGTTATGATTTTTCAAATTTAATGCCATTTATAGAGAAATTAAGGGCGGGATATGAACTTGTTATGGGCAACCGGTTTGCTGGCGGGATAGAGGATGGAGCCATGCCATGGCTGCATCGGTATATTGGAAATCCAGTTCTCTCGTTTGTGGGAAGGGTTTTCTTTAAAAGTTGGATTAATGATTTTCATTGTGGATTAAGAGGGTTTAATCGTGAAAGTATTATGAAACTTGATCTTAAGACAACAGGAATGGAATATGCAAGTGAGATGGTAGTAATGTCAGAACTAAATCATTTGAAAATAACAGAAGTTCCGACAACTTTGAAAAAGGATGGAAGAAGCAGGGCTCCACATTTAAGAAGTTTTCGTGATGGCTGGAGACATTTAAAATTTTTATTTATGTACGCACCAAACTGGCTTTTCTTATACCCAGGTATTGCCCTGATTATGATAGGAATTATAGGAAGTATATTTTTAATGCTTGGACAGCTGCCTTTGTTCCATGTTGTTCTCAGCATTCATTCGCTGTTATATTGTATGTCTTTTTTGCTAATTGGATTTACCATAATTAATATGTTTTTTATTGTTAAACTTTATGCATATAATCATCATTTTATTCCAGAGCAGCAATCAGTGAATTGGAATGAAAAACTAAAAGAAGACAAATTTATATTTGGAGGAGGAGCGCTTGCCTTTTTAGGTATGTTGCTATCTGGTTGTGCATTATTGTATTGGAAAAATTCAGGGTTTTCAGAATTAGTACCAGAAGTTGTGATGCGTATAACGATTCCAGCTGTAACTTTAATCGAATTGGGGCTGCAGTTAATATTTTTTGGTTTTATGATTGGTATTCTAAAAATTAAAGTGATAGAAACAAGCATATAGATAAAGTAAGTTACTTAGCAGCAAGACAAGATTATCAATCATAACGAAGGATAGGGGCAGAAGATGGAAGATATAAAAAATAAAAAAAACTTGTTTCATGTGTATTATTTTATTGCTATGATAACAAGTTATCTGACAATGAGACAATTAAATCGACAAATGTCGGAAAGTATTCGTTTGATTTTTTATATGCTATTATTTTTTTCACTAGTTCATTATGAGAAAAACATCCAAAAAATAAATTTTATTTTTTATAAGCCATGGCACAAAATGATGCTTTTGTTATTAGAGTTTTATATCACATTTTCTATTACAGGGGTTTATGTATTAGACTCAAGTGTAGAATATGAAATGGCATACATAGATATAGTTTATGTTATATTATCGTTCATTTGGGTACATCCAATTGCTTTATTACTTTTGGAGAAAATACTCTTTATTGGTAATCCCCAAAATATAGGGAAGCAGAAATTTAATAGGAGTATACGATGGCAACTAGTCATTTTGATGATGATTCCTTGTATTTTATTTTGTATAGGTTTTAATCCTGCAATAACTAGTTCTGATTCTGAGTATTGTTTTGACCTTGCCCATAAGATTTGGGAAACAGAAGTTGTTATGGAAGATTGGCAGCCTCCATTTTATATTTTTATATTAAATATCTTGATTAAAATATATGATTCTGTTTCATTTGTCATTATTATACAATGTATTTGTTTTTCATTGGTTTTTGTAGACGGGATTTTATATTTTAATGAAAAAGGTGTTTCTAGAAAATTATTGGTGATCATATACTGCTTTATTTCATTTGGAATAAGTAATTTAATACAATTATCGACACTTTGGAAAGATATTCCATATATGATTTCCATGATGTGGCTGACGATATTAATAATAAAATTTGTATTAGATAAAGATTTATATCAGAAAAAATGGAGCTGGTATATCCAGCTGGTATTTGCATCTGTTTTTTCAGCATTATTCAGACAGAATGGGATACTTCCGGTATTTGTTATTATTATTTTGTTTCCACTTATATCAAAAGAATCTAAAAAAGTTTTATTAGCGTGTATAATGAGTTTTATTTTGATTTTATTAATTAAAAATCCATTATACCAGGCAATGGGGGTGTTAGAAGCGCCACAGTTAAAGTTCTTTTCTCTTGCAAATGATATTATGTATTCATATTACAAAGGCAATACAATATCGGATGAAGCTATGGATATAGTTAATAAGGTTACATCGAATGATCCTGAAAACTTTGAATATAATGCCTATTTTGTTAATTATAAAAATAGTGAACCGAAAGGATATTCTGTAATAGAATTTATGAAAATCTATTTAGAAAATGCCTTAAGGAATCCAAGAGACTCTATAATGGCAGTTTTAATAAGAAGTTCTAATATATGGAGTATTGTAAAGCCATATGATGAAGTAGCAGGATCGGTTAATTATACTGGGGAATGTATTTCATATACTGAGAATGTATATCCATATAGGAAAGTAAATAGAATTACGGTTTTTTTGACAGATATCTGTAGAGCCGTCACAGGAAATAGTGTTTTATATGTGATATATTGGCGGACAGGAATATACAATATTTTGATATTTTCTATGCTAGGAATAATATTAATTAAAATTGGTATTAAAGATCTTATATTTTATATAATGCCTTTTATTCCTATTGTATGCAATTTGTTTGCTCTGTTTATTACATCAGGATGGCCTGAATACAGATATTTTTGGCCAAGTATGACAATTAGCTTGTTATTGCTATGCTATTTTATTTTATTAAAAATGTCTGTAAACTTAGATGAAGGGGGTAAAAATGTTTACTAAATTATTTCATGATAAAGTAGTTTATTCCCGAAGAATGGAAAGATTAACGGAATTAATTTCTGAAATGATGCGGGGATGGACATGGGAAATGAGGGAGAAGAATTATGGATAATTGTATAGAATTGCCACGTATGAACCATATAGATTTAAAAATAACATACAACTGTAATTATAAATGTGAATATTGTTATCAGAATGATAAAGAAGGGAAAAGATGTAGTACGGACTTTCTCTCTAAAGAAAATGCTAAGTATTTTGTTGAATTTTGCAGGAGATTGGGAGAACCTTTTCATATTACTTTAGCTGGAGGAGAACCTTTTGTTTATCCGTATTTACATTATTTGGCAGAAAATTTAACTTTAATGGGAAACATTATAAATTTAATTACCAATTTTTCTGCGCCTGAAGAGAAGCTTTATGAATTTTTTGAAAGCTGTAATAATAAATTGGAATGGTTTAATATATCTGTGCATTTAAGTCAATGGGAGAAGATTGAAGAATTTTATGAAAAACTTGATAAAGTCTTACAATATAAAAAGAATAAGAATAAGAGTTTTCATATAAATCTTACCAGCGTTGTTACGTTGGAAAATTTTGAGGAGGTTAAGCAGCTGGTCAAAACGATAGAGCAGAGATATGAGGACGTTCCAATTCATTTACAGAGAGTAAAATATTGCGGGAAATATGCTCTTTATCCAGAAGAAATTGAAAAATATTTATTGGATAAAGGGGTGACTGTATCAAAAGAAGAAGCTAATCATATTAATTTTTACGGTAGAAAATGTTGGGGGGGGGTAAAATTTTTTTATGTAGAATCAAATGGGGATATTAAACGATGTTATACAAAACAAAAAAATCCTATGGTATTTCATTTAGGAAATTTAAGCAATTTAGATCAAGTAAAAATTTACAAAGAACCATATCCATGTTTGTCTGAAAAAAATGGGGCATGTATTTGTCATCCACATTTTGTAAATGAGAAATTTGTTACACAAGTTATGTCTTCGGAACAAGAAATTGCTGATTGGAGCATTAAGGTTTGATAACGATTTGCTTTGGAGCCATGATGCTGTAATAAATAGGAGAGGCTATGTGTCAGAGTAAAAGAATAGGATATATTAATTCATTAAAAGGGATTGCGAGCGTTAATATTGTATTACATCATTTTGTGTTAAATATTGGTATTCCAGAAATACCAATAAGTATGATACAGCAATATATGGCTTGGTGTGGAAAATACGGGTATTTAGGCGTAGAACTTTTTTATTTTCTGTCCGGTTATCTGATATTAGAGCATTATAACAGCAGGATCAGAAAAATGTCTTTGTATTCATTTCTAAAAAAGAGATTTTTGAAGCTGTATCCGGTGTTATTCATAAATACATTACTGATGTTTGTATATGCTAAGCCTTCTATATTGAAAGTGGTTAGGAATCTGTTGTTTCTGCAGGCAGGTTATTATGCTGCGTATGATTCATATGGAAATATAACTTTTATGGATGACTGGGGGGGGAGCGACATGGTTTTTAGCGCCGTTAATAGTATGTTATGTGGGATTTTACTATATTACAAAATATTGTCAGGAGGAAACCTGTATGGTGTTATATGTAATATTAACATTGACAGGGACAATCACTTTGGAAGCTGGTTGGGAGTATCCTTTTTTTAATACAATGACTGCGAGAGGATTGTCAGCTTTCTTTTGTGGGGCGTTATTTTGGAAAATATGGGAAAAAAACCGTTATTTTTTAAAGGATATTCCGACAGGAATTGTTTCGGCTTTAATTTTGAGCAGAGTAATATGGGAAATTTATAATAATTGTTCATCTAATTTGACGATTATTTCCAGCATGATTATCATGCCTAATATTCTTGTTATATGCGATAAAGTTGCAGTTGTCAGAATATTTATGGAAAATCCGGTATTTCAATGGTTTGGAAGACAATCTTTGATGATATATCTTTTACATATGCCTATTCGCCGATGGATGGAAGTTGGATATTTAAAATTTGCAAGTGGCAATCTAAACAGTGAAAATTTTCTTTTTGGATATTTATTGATCTTATTTGCTGTGTCAGTGATATATGCAAGGTGGGGAAATAAATGCAGAGATATTATAAAAAAAATATTTACAAATTGATTGTAAATATAGAATTATTGTACGGAAAATTGAATGGGTGATAAAATGACAGATATTAATATTATAAAAGAAACATTGAAAAGTATAATTGAATCCGGCAAGAAAAAATTTGTTATTTTGCCATATGGAAAATTGGGAAAATTTGTACAAAGAGAATTAAGAGAGCAATATGGGATTCAGGAAAAAATGTGCCTGGATAGCGCGGGGGGGGGTAAAAATACAGAAGGTGCAATTAAAATGAGCGAGGTTACGTGGAGTGTTTTTGAAGATGACTGTTATTTCTTGTTAGTATCTGCAAGGGAACAAATCCGACAGGAATTGACAAAAAGTTTATTAGACCATCAAATTGGCAAAAATAGAATTATTGATATATTTGCTGAAGAAAATTTTAATGTGAAATTTACAGATGTGAAATTAGATTTTTTATGTGTAGGATTTCAAAAATGTGGTACTACTTCATTAGATTTTGCTTTAAAAGAAAACAGATATATTTATACTCCTCCAGAAAAAGAAACACTATATTTTAAATGGTATAAAAATTTCAGTAATTCAGGAGAGATGTTTGCAAAAAGTTTTCCGGAAGAAAAGTGTCGTGGAAAGGTGGTAGGTGGGATAGAACCATCTTTTTATAATAATGCCCAGCAAGTATATCAATGTTTTGGTGATAAAATTAAAATACTATTTATGGTGAGAAATCCGATTGAGAGTACAGATTCTTTTTTTAGAATGATTATGAGAGAAGTTGTTGATGAATCAAATCTTACATATTATAAATTATATGAAAAAGTATCACCTATCATGTTTGATGCCTGGGTGAAGGATAATGAGCATTTATATAGTGAATTTAGATATATGAATTATATAGAAGAATATTTGAGATATTTTAAAGCTGAAAATATAAAGGTAATTATATTTGAAGATTTTTTACATGATACGCGTAAAGTAATGGATGAGATTCAACAATTTATAGGATTAAATAATAATTTATGTAAAACCTATGCATCAGTCCCACATGAAAACATCGGTACGTTAGTAAGTAAGAATTATGCTTGTGCGATGGTTAATCATGCACTAAATAATAAAATAAATGAAATAAGGTCAGAAGGGAGTCAATTGATGGAAGAAGTGAAAGAAATCAAATCACAAATGGGGATATTTACAAGAGAGCCATATCAAGAATCTATATTGCGGGAAACATTTGAAAGATTAAATGCTTATTTTGAAAACAGTAATCTTCGCCTGGAAAAATTTTTAAACCGAAAAATGAACTGGTCACAAGAATGATAGAATGAGGAGAATAGTATGTGGAAGATCAATAATTATATCAATCAAATAGTGAGTGAGGGAAGAAAAATATATATTTGGGGGACAGGGAGAGCCTGCAAGAATTTTATATTTTCTTTCAGAGGAAAAGACGTTCCAATAACAGCTGTTATTGATGATTTAACTGTATCAAAAGAGGAGATTTACTTAAAGAAATATGCAATTATTACTTCAGATGAATTTTTGAATAAAAAAGATAATGCATTTGTTATAGTGACGACAGAAGAAGAAATGATATCTAAGAAGCTGAAATTAAATGGATTCAGGGAAGATTTGGATTATATTGTTTTTTCAAAACTTATTGTTTGGGGGTTTACAGAGAAGATTTCAGATAAGCAAATAAACAAACCTCTCATCAATCAAATGGATGTCAAAATAACCTATGCGTGCAATTTTAAATGCGAGTATTGTTATCAAGCAGACGAAAATGGAAATCATCAATCTAAATTTTTATCAAAAGAAAATGCAGAAAGATTGATTGAATTTGTAAGAAAATTGGATGACATTTTTTATATTACCTTAGCAGGCGGAGAACCTTTTGTCTATCCATATTTACAGTATTTGGTGGAAGAATTGACTAGCCTGGGAAACTATATAAGCATTATTACAAATTTTTCAGCCGCTTATGAAAAAATAAAAGCCTTAATTTTAACGGCGAAAGATAAACTGGCTGTGTTTAATATTTCCGTTCATTTATCGCAATGGAAAGATATACGGGAATTTTATGCAAAGTTACGGCAGGTGCTGAATCTCTTAGAGAAAGAAAATATACAGTTATCCATACGCGCTACATGTGTTATAACAGAACAGAATTTTGAACGTGTCAAGAAATTAGACAGAGCAATGAATGAAAAGTTTCCGGAAGTGTCTTTTGAGATTCAACGAGAATATCATAATAGTGTGTATGTGATATATAGTGAGGAAATTGAACAGTTTCTAAAACAAAGGGGGTTGGATGTTCCGGTTGAAAGTGCTAATAAAATAGATTTTTATGGTCAGAAATGCTGGGCTGGTTCAAAGTTTTTTTACATCGAAGCTGATGGAGAGGTTAGAAGGTGCTATACAAATCAATTTAATAAAAATTCTTATAAACTAGGTAATTTATTAAATATTGAAGAAATTAAGGTCTATAGCGAAGCTATGCCATGCCTGTCTGTACATGGTGGCGATTGCATTTGCCATCCTAATTTTTCAGCTTTAAAAATAGTAAGTGAGCAGCTTGCATCCAAGGAAGAGCTTGGTAAATTTTATAATAATTTCTAATAATGAAGGAGAAGAGTTATGATTAGAGTAGTTTATTGTTTTGATGGAAATTTAGCAAAACATAGTTGTGTGGTTGTTTCAAGTTTGCTGCAGTCTAAAAGAGGTAAGGATATTCATTATGAGATAATTTGTATATGTACAAAAGAAGCTATATGGGTCAAAAATTTATTAAATGATATTATCCAAACTGCAGATCCGCAATCGAAACTTACATTTATTTCTGTGCAAAATGCTTATGATAATGCGCATGAAACCCGTGGCATAACAAGCGCTACATATATGCGGTTTATGCTGCCTTCCTTGCTGCCCAATATGGACAAAGTAATTTATATGGATGTTGATTTTGTTGTAAATGGTAATTTGAAAGAACTATGGGATTTAGATATGGATCATACGCTTTTTGCTGGTGTAAAAGCAGATGTAAATATTCAGTCGGAATGGGAATGGGTTTCTAATCATAACCGTTATTGGAAGATGCTTGAGAATTGGAAAGGAAGATATATCAACGCCGGAATATTAATTATGAACTTAGATTTGATCCGGAAGAGTCATATGGTTGAAATTTGGGATGAATTGGTTAAGGAAAAGTTCTATTACCAGGATCAGGATATTATTAATATTACCTGTCAGGGATATAAAATGGAATATGATGAAGAGCAGGGAAAAATGGTTTGTAAAAGTTTAATCCAATGGCTTCCATTAAAGTATAATTTTATGACTTTTATGAATGAAGTCAAGCTTGAAAAATTTGTTAATGAAGGAATATATACAAAAGAAGAAGTGAAAGAAGCTGCGGAAGAACCAATAGGGATTCATTATGCGGGAGTTAAACCATGGATGGATATTACAGTAAAGTTTGCAGATGTTTGGTGGAAATATGTGTTACATAATGAAGAATTGAGAAAACTATTTAGAAAGGAACTTGAAAAATGTGTTGTAAAAGTTAACAATAAGGCGAACAAAAACTTAGTATTCGATCATGGAAAATTACATGAATTAAATAATTTAGAAAATCGTGCAAGAAGAAATAATGCTAACTTTCTTCTGCTAAACAATTGGATAAGATTAATTCAATCAGAAAAATCAATCGGAAAGTATATAAAAAAGAAAGGTTATAAAAAACTTGCAATATATGGAATGCATTATATTGGAGAAAGATTATATACGGAATTAGTTAGTAATGGGATACAAGTAGCATACGGAATTGACCAGAATACAGTCAGCCTGGATTTTGATTTACAAGTTTTTCATCCGGATGATAAACTACCGAAGACGGAGGCTGTGATTGTTACACCAATTTATTGGTTTGATAGTATTAAAGAAAAAATGAGTAAAAAATAAAATGTCCTATTATATCATTGCAAGATATTGTAGAGGAATTAATGGAAGAGATATAAGGTGAAATATGGAGAAGAAGCCTAAAATCAGTGTTATTGTACCACTATACAATGCAGAAGCTTATATTGAAAGAACTTTGAATTCTATATTGAATCAGACGTACACGAATTATGAAATACTGCTTATTAATGACTGTCCGGCAGATAAGACAATAGAGATTGCAAATACTTATAATGATAAACGTATAAGGATGATACATAATGTTGAGAATAAAGGGATTGCTTTTTCCAGGAACAGGGGGATTGAATTTAGTAACGGAGAATTTATTGCTCTGATGGATCATGATGACCTTGCTTTGCCTGAGCGATTTGCAAAGCAAGTGGCATTTCTGGAACAGCATAAGGATATAGATATAGTGGGAGGCGCAACACAATGGATTAATACGAAAGATCAGCCATTGATGGAGCCTACTATTGTATCTGCTAATCCAAAAGAATTACGGGCAAAGATTCTATTTTACAATGTTTACTGGAACTGTGAGGTGATGTTTCGAAGGAGCGTTATTGAAAGCGGGATATGTTATCATAGCGGCTGCTATGGCATGGAAGATTTTTGCTTTTGGATAGATGCATCAGTAAATTTTAAAATGTCTAACATACCAGAGTTAGTTCTTCAACACCGAGAAGTTGAAACAAGTGAGACAAACAGAGTAAAACGAATGGAAAATGAACAAAAGACAAAGATGTTTGAAGAACTGAGAGCAAAATCATTCATGCAGAGTGGATATCGTCTTAGCGGTATGCATTTGAATATTTTAAATAAGATTTTAACGGAAGATAAAACAGGTATCTGCCAAAGTGAATCTGAAGAAGCAGTTTTTTTAGATTGTATGAAAGAAATTATCAAGCAAGCTTCGGAAATGCAAGCAGAGTATTTGGAGGAATTGAAAAGTTTATGTAAAGAATTTATAAAAGAAAAAACCGGTAAAGAGGTAATTTTTTTCTTTTAAATATACTGTGCATGATATATTTTCTGAAATTATAAAGAATACTCTAAAGAAAAAGAAGGGAGAATTAATTATGAGAACATATGAAGATAAAAGTAATAAAAAAGATGAGAAAAACCCAATCTCTGTAATGTTTATCATAGCTGGCGCTGCTATTACAGGAATAGTTTCAGTGGCATCTGTATTGTTTTTAATAGCCCTTCTGCCAATAAAATCTTATAAGGACAAGACAATAATAGTTTTATTCTTGTGGATAGTGGTTTTTATGGCTGCAATTAGCAGTTCAAATTTAATTTCATCATGGAAAAATTTTATAAAAATAGCGAATAGTTTGTCTATTCTATCGATTTTGTGTTTACTGTTTCTTATAATACCTATAAATGGCACAGCGTCTATGTCAGCACGATTGGTATATGTATCAAGTAAATGCTTTAGTTTTTTTAGTGTAAATAGTCATGCAAAGATGGCTGTTGAAGAAGCAATGTCTTTAAATTCTAAACAATATTTATACCCTGCAGAAGCGGGGCGTTTATATTATGAAGAAAAGGATTATCAGAAAAGTATAGACTATTATAGTAAGGCGATAGAGTTAAATCCGGATTTAGATATGCTCTATTTTAAAAGGGGACGCGTATATATGGATAATCAAGATCCATTTTCTGCGCGTGATGATTTTAATAAAATCATACAAAATCATCTGGATGACGAGAAAAATAATCCAGATGACGAGGAATATAATTATTGGCTTGCGAAAGCATATTTGGAATGCGGATATAAATCCGGTGAAAATGAAGATTATGAAAAGGCTATAGAATACTTTGGGAAAGCAATTGACGTAAATCAAAATAATGATGAGTATTACTATCAAAGGGCTCGCTCCTATATTGAAATGGGAGGAAGTGAAAATAATACAAATGCGGTTGAAGATCTTACAAAAGCCATTGATATAAATGATAATAATGAAGAGTATTATTATCAGAGAGGTATTACATATTATAATCTTGGAGGATACAACGATTATACAAATTCTATAAACGATTATACAGCTGCTATAAAAATAAATGATAATATAAAGGAATATTATTATTGGAGAGGAGTGTCATATTTTGGACGTGCATCTCTCAGAAAAAATGATAATGATGCATTGGAAGACTATCAGGAATCAATCAATAATTTTGATATTGCTATAGAAATAGATCAGGAATATGCAACGTGCTATAATGAAAGGGCATGGTCATATTACTGGTCCGGTAATTATGAAGATGGATTAATGGATATGAAACAGGCTGTAAATCTTGATGAGAACAATATAGATTATCATTGTAATCTTGGAAACTTTTATTATAATGGGGATGAATTTAAGAAAGCTATAAAAGAATATCAAATTGCTATCGAATTGGAGCCAAATGGTAATTGTTATTTTAATCTGGGAGATGCGTATTATAAGCTTAAAAATTATGAGGAAGCAATAGAGGCATATACAAATGCTTTGGAATATAATGAAAGCAATGTGCTGTATTTATCCAGAAGAAGTTTATGTTATTCGCTGATGGGCAATTATGAAAAATCACGTGATGATCTTAAGTCCATTATGCAATTACAGGCACGAGGAAAAGAGATATTTTGATGGAAAGGAATGAGTCTGGAAGTTTTATGGAAAGACAAGCACTTATATTACAGGAATTTGCCCACAGATTCCGCACCTGCAAAAACAAAAGAATCGTTTTCTATCTCCGCGAATACGACCCAACCCCCATTTTCCAAAACTTCCCAGACTACCATTTTATCGGTGTGATGGACAAATACATGGATTCCGGCACTGCTTACGGAAAAGAAATCCTCTCCTTCGAGCGTGTATTGGAGCTTCAGGCAGACGTAATCATCATTGCATCAGACCCCGCATTTTATGAACTGATCCGCAGCCGGATCGCTGGTTTTTGCAGAGACAGCGGGATCCAGCTGTATACCGTTGACGGGGCAAAGCTGTCGTTAGACAGTAACGCCGCGTATGCGGATTCCGCTTACCATCAGCTTCATGCAGATCAGGTAAAACGCTGCATTGATTCCGCCGACAAAGTTATTTTTCAAATCTACGGCGCATTGTTCATGAAAAAAGTCCTGTCAGAAACAGTATTATATGAGCTTATGTGTGAGCAGTTCAAAAGACGGGAACAGATTCAGGAAGCTTTTCGGCAGGCTGGTTTTTCCGGCGTCACTTTTCCGGATATCCGCAGGCAGTGCCAACAGGAGCTGGCAGAGCAAAAAGAAAAAGAGGGGGCAGCGCAGGGAGCAGGCCCAAAGACAGGTACAGATCCGGCATTAGAGCAGATCTACGAAAGAATCCGCAAAAAAACGGGCATATCCTCCGATTGTGCCGCACATCTGCTGGAAATGGAACGGAACCTTTTAAGGAAACTGACAGTTCCAAGATATGACATGCAAAGCCTTTTTGCATATGCAGTGCAAAAAGGAAAATATGTCATTCTGCTGGAAGACACCTGTTTATCACGCAGGGATACCAAAGAACTTTTAAACAGGTACGGCATATCCGGGTATCAGCACATCCGGCTGACCAGCGAGGAAGGGGAAAAGCGGCTGTACGAAAGGCTTTCCGAAGAAGGGCGCAAGAACTCTGTTTTATATATTGGCACCGCGGGCGAAGCGAAACGGGGGATTTTTCAAGCGTGCGGAATCGAAGTATGCTGTATCCCTAGCGCGAAAGAAATGATGGAGATTTCCGTCTACAGCAGGATGGCCGGGCAGGGAAACGGCTGGTATGCAGATCTGAAAGCAGGTTTTTTTGCCGCGGCGATGTTCAATTCCCCGTTTGCGCTTTTTCAGATGAGGGGAAAAGGCAGGGTTTCACGGGCTGAAGAGATCGGATATTTGTTTCTGGCGCCGCTTGTTATGGATTTTATGGTCTGGTTTATGAATCAGGTCAGGCAGGACGGCGTACAGTGGATTTTGTTTGGCGCACGGGACGGGTATCTGGTGGATAAGCTCTATCACAGGATCCTGGAGCAGACCGGCATGGAAGGATATCCGCAGGGCGTTTATTTTCCGGCGTCCCGGCTGCTGTGTTCGATGGCGGGGATGTTTGATATCGAAGATCTGAAAGAGGTATTGCAAAAACCATTCGGCGGGCCGGTGCAAAAGCTGCTGACGGAGCGGTTCTTACTGCGCGGGGAGGAGCTGCTTGCGTATCAGGGGGAAGCTTTCGAAAGCCGGGAATCCTATGTGCTGCGTCATTCTGAAAAGATCCTGGCCAGGGCGGAGCAGATTCGGGAGCAGTACCGGCTGTATGGACGTGCATGCGGAATCGGAACGTATGGGAAGACAGCATTTTTTGATTTTTTTGCATCCGGGACGAGCCAGTACAGTTTGCAGAAGATTTTTCAGATGCAGTTGTACGGTTATTATTTTTACCGGTTTTTCTCGGGTGATTCCCGCAAAGATACGATGCAGGTGCGTTCTTTTGTCAGCCGGAATGCAAAAATTATGGAAAATTCGCTGTTTATGGAATGCGTTTTTACATCGCCGGACCCTCCGGCGGCTGCATTTGACCAGGAAGGCAATCTGGTGTATGCGCAGGAGAAAAGAAGTAAGGAAGAGGTTGCATACTGCGGGAAGCTGCAGGAAGGTGTTTTTGCATATGTCAGCCAATTGGCGGATGTGGCAGGCAGTTTGGAAGGGCTGGATGTGACGGAGGCGGATGACAGTTATCTGGATTATCTGTACCCGGATTTTACAGAGATCCAGAATGAGATATTCCATCAGTACATAGTAAAAGATGAATTTCTGGGGTATGAGTCACATGTAGGAAGGCTGTATCGTTATTGAGCGATTTTTAGAGAAGGCTGGTGTATGCGCAAGGCTGGTGGTCCGGCATGAAACGATATGGCGCAGCTGACAGGGAGAGGAGTAACAGGGATGGACAGGATGCTTTCTATTATTATACCGGTTTATAATACGGCGGCGTATCTGGAACCGTGCATTGACAGTGTACTGCGCCAGACAATGCGTCATTGGGAGCTATTGATTGTGGATGACGGATCGGACGATGGATGCCGGGAAAAGATCCGTCTCCTGGCTGCGAAAGACCCGCGGATCCGGGTGGTCCGCCATCCGAAGAACTGGGGGCTTTTTGCGGCGCGTGTGACCGGCATGGAGCATGCGCTGGGGGATTATATTACGTTTTTGGACAGTGACGATCTGCTGAGCATGGATTATTGCCGGGTGATGCTGCAAAAAGCTGTTTTGGAGCAGCCGGATCTGGTGATCGGACAAACGGCGGAAGAGGAAGAATTTCTGCATGTGAAAAATCTGCACGATGCGGCATTTTCTTTTGAGAAACTGGAAGGGGAAGAACTTCAGGAACAATTCTGGGGGCAGGAAGGGAATTGTTTTGCATGGCATACCGTGTGGAACAAGCTGTACAGCCGCAGGCTGGTCGGCTGCTGCCTGCCGTATTTTCAAACGCTTGACAGGCATCTGGTTATGACGGAAGACCTTGCGTTTTCCGGGGTTTTCTTTTTATTTGCAAAGGATGCCTGTTTTGTACACAGCGGCGCTTATTATTATATCCATCACAAAGGCAATGCTACGGATGCGGAAGGGATGACGCTGGAAAAGTATAGGAAATGCATCCACGATTTATGCATCTCCTTTGATTTTGTGCAGGATGTATTGGAAAAAACCGGACAGCCGGAATGGAAGATGCGCAGCCTGGCAAGCTTCCGTGCGTTATATGCGAGGCGGTGGAAAGGGGTTCAGGGCTGCCTGGCATCCGGGGAAGAGCGCGGGCAGGCGCAGGAAGCGCTGGAATCGTTTTACAGGCAGGCGCCGGATTTAAAAAGAAACGATTATTTTTATCATGAATGCAAAACCGCCTGGGATAACCGGATGGAGGAATGGAAAGAGCAGGTGGTAAACGGGGCTTACCGGTATATCAGCTTTGATATTTTCGATACCTTGCTGACCAGGCCGTTCCTAAGGCCGCAGGATCTGTATCATTTGATGGACCGGCAGTTTCATTTGCTGTATTCTTCCAATGCGGATTTTTATGAAATCCGTATGCATGCGGAACGGGGGTGCAGAGAAGCGTATATGCAGACACATCCGGACTGGCAGGATGTATCCATAGATGAAATCTATGGCTATATGCAGAGGGCCTATGCGATTCCGGCCAAAGTCTGCGGGGAGCTGCTGCAGCTGGAACGGGAGCTGGAATACAGGTACTGCGCATGCAGACAGGCAGTCAGGGAAGTGTATGACCTGGCGCTTGCTGCAGGGAAAAAAGTTATTTTTATTTCGGATATGTATCTGGATGAGGAAACGGTGATCAGGCTTTTAAACAAGGCAGGCTTCGGGAAATACGAGCGGCTGTTTCTCTCGTCCAAAGACCGGAAAGTGAAGTGGACGGGGGACTTGTACCGGCTGGCGCTTCATGAGCTTGATGCAGAGCCGTCCCAGCTGCTGCATGCCGGAGATAATCTGTCGACAGACATAGAAATAGCGCGGCAGCTGGGGATTCATACATGCTATGTGCCGCGTACCCTGAAGCTGTTTGAGGAACACTGTACGAAACCAGCTAAGTATTTCTGCACAAATACGATCAGCAGGAATTTGGATGATTGTTCGGTCGGATTCGGCTGTATGCAGGCGCTGGCTGCAAATAAATACTTTGACCAGCCATTCCGGCCGTTCCACCCGCAGACGGATTATAATATGGACCCGTATCTGATCGGCTATCATGCCGTCGGTATGCATCTGGCTGGCCTGGTTGCCTGGCTGGCCGGGATTGCAGACAGGCAGCCGTACCAAAGGATCGTGTTTACTTCCAGGGACGGGTGGCTTGTGATGGCTGCTTATGAAAAGTACCGCAAGTACCATCCGAAGCTTCCGCAGGCGGCATACTTATATGTATCCAGAAAATCGCTGCTTCCGGTTATGCTGAAAGAAAAGGCAGATTTTTATGAGCTTCCGCTGATTGCGGAGTTCTATTCGCCGGACAGCTGGACAAAACTACTGAAATTCTGCATGCGGGAGGATGGCCAGGAGGTTCTAAAGGCCATGCAGACGGATCTTTCACAGAAATTTACCAGCAGGTACGGGTATCATCAGTTTGTGTCATTTTTTTTAGAACATTTGTATTCTGAGAAAAAACACCGGAAGAAAGTGGAGGAGATCCGGGCGTACTGCAGCATGCTGCGGGAGGACGACCTGTTGTTTGACATGGGATACAGCGGCCGGATGCAGGGGGCTGTCTGCGATGCGGCCGGAAAAAAGCTGGACGCAGCGTATGTGTATGGCAGCCGGGAGCTGGGGCAGCGGCAGGCAAACCATAAGTATCCGTTTACGGTCTGGAAATTTTATGAACTGCGGCCGGATGCACCTGATTTTTTCAGGGAATATTTGCTGTCGGAGCCGGGGCCGTCCTGCGTGGATTACCGGGTATCTGAAAAGGGGGTTATTCCGGTATTTGATGATATCCGGATGGAGGCGGATGAAAGGTTTGTCAGAAAGACAATCCAGCGGGCAGCAATGGATTTTTTGGATGATTTTTATGAGCGGTTCGCGGATGCCGCGGATGCGGTGACGTTTTCCCCGCAGGAAGTGTCGCTGCCGCTGGAAGGCTTTCTGCGGTTTTCTTCCAGGATGGACAGGCATATGTTCAGTGCGTGTTATGGGGAGGATCAGGTATACAGCGCCAGATCCTGCTTTAATATGGAAGATTTTCTGGCAGGGCAGTATGGGGAACGAAAAAGCATGCAGGAAGTTTTGGAGGAATTGGATCAAACGAAGATCAGGAGGGATTAATGGCTGAGTGGTATGGAAGGGCATGCGGGGAGGATCTGCAGGCGGACGAAGCGGATCAGGCAGTTGCAAGGCTGATTGCAGGCAATGCATCCGAAGATTATGACCGGGCGCTTGGAAATGTGGAAGCGTGGCAGCCGTTTTACCATTTGAGCAGTATGCGCAAGGGGCTGTTTTACTGGTATGAATTTAAGGAAGACGCTGCCCTTTTGGAGGCAGGGGCAGCATTCGGCGCACTGACGGGGCTGTTTTGTGACAGATGCAGGCTGGTCGTTGCAGCGGAAGCAGATGATTTCCGGGCGGTATGGCTGCGGAAAAGATACAGCCGCAGAAAGAACCTGTGTGTGTATCACGGAGATATTTCAGAGCCGGGCTTTACAGTGGATTTCCCGGAAAAATTTGATTATATCGTTGTGGCGGATCTCTTTGGGGAACGGTTTGCGGGCAGCAGCTGCATGGATTTATATGCCGGGTATGTGAAAGAACTGACAAAATTGCTGAAACCGGACGGGCATTTGCTGTTGGCGGTGGATAACCGTTATGGAATCCGGTATTTTTGCGGTGCGCCCGATCCGCATACCGGACGGCCTTTTGATGGGATTAACCGTTATCCATTCGGGACCAGTGGATATTCTTTCAGCAGGCAGGAGCTGATTTCGGTTATGGAGCAGGCCGGGCTGCGCTGGAAATTATATTATCCGCTTCCGGACCACAGGCTTGCGCAGCTGATTTATTCGGATGCGTATCTGCAGGGAAGCAGCATCCAGGAACGCCTGGTGCCGTATTATACGGACAGCTCCGGCCTGGTGGCATATGAAAAAAACTTGTATGCGGATCTGATGGAAAACCAGGTGCTGCCGTTTTTTGCAAATGCGTTTCTTGCAGAAGGTACCGTGCAGGGAGATTTTTGTCCGGTGATTTATGCAGCCGTGTCTTCAGACAGGGGCAGGGAACACGGATTCGCGACAACGATACGGGATGACGGAACAGCAGAAAAAGTCTGTCTGGATCAGGCGGGGCGAAACAGCCTGCAGAAGATCCTGGAGCATATCGGCCAGCTGAAACGGCAGGGGATTCAGGTGGTGGAACATCATTTGTCCGATGGCAGGCTGTCCATGCCTTATATCAAAGCGCCGACACTTTCCAATGTGCTGCATGCATGTGTATTCGCCCAGCCGGAGGAGTTTCGCGCATGGCTGGATCTGCTGTATCAAAAAATCCTGCAGTCTTCAGAGCATGTTCCGGAAAAGGATAATTTCTTTATAAAAAAATACGGCGGAGGTATCAGGTATGGCACGGTTTTAAAAAGGGCGCTGACCGATATGGTGCCGGTGAATTGTTTCTGCATACACAATGACTTGTATTTTTTCGATCAGGAATTTGCGCTGGATAACTGTCCGGCCGGATATGTGATGTACCGTGCATTGATTTATACCTATATGTATCTGCCCAAAATCGGGCAGGCAGTCCCGATGCAGGACCTTATCCAAAGATACCGTCTGCAGGATGCCTGGCAGGTTTATGAACAGGAAGAACAGGCATTTATTGCATCAAACCGGAATATGCAGATCTATGGGCAGTTTTACAAGTGGTCACAGGTAGATCAGGACCGTATTTATCAAAAGATGATGGCGAAGAAAGGAAATACATGAAAAAAGAGAAACCGATCAAAAGAAAAGCCGCAGGGATTATGCTGATTATTTTGTTTTTAGTCCTGTCAGCGGTGACAGCGCTTTATCCGTTTGATAACCGGGATCTGACTTACCGGTTTACGACGGATCAGGGGGAGTATACGGTTTTCAAAACCAACCTTGAAATTGCGCAGGGAGGCGCGTGCGAATTTCTGTTTGACCAGACAGACCAGATGGACATCAGGGAAGTGGCTGTTTATGGGCAGGTCAAATCCATGCTGCTTGCAAAATGGGAAGAATATGAGTTTGCAAATTATGTGGACGCTGCAGGGGAAGGAGAAAAGCAGTATACGCCGGACGGAGTGGTGTATACCGGGGCGGGCGGTGTCCGCTTGTTGATGAATGAGGCGTTTCAAAAGAAAAGCCAGGAATTGTCTGCTTCCTTTTTTCTGGAAAGAATGATTTTGGAGGGGATTCTGCTGGCTGCCTTCTGTGCAGGCTGGATGTGCCTGAAGGTGTTGGAGGAAAAAAGCAGCGAAGGATACGGGGATAATCATGGCCCGTTGTATGAAATGAAGAAGTTTGTCTGCGACATTGCCAATTACGGCCAATATATGGTTTATGCAGCCAGGACGGATTTAAAGGCAGAGGTGGCAAACTCCTATCTGAACCGCCTGTGGTGGCTGCTCGAACCTTTTTTTAATATGATCGTGTACGTGATTGTGTTTGGGCAGGTAATGGGAAATTCCATCCGCAATTATGCAACGTTTGTGTATTCTGCACTGCTGATGTGGAATCTGTTTAACAAGACTGTGAATTACAGTGTAAAGCTTGTGCGGAATAATAAGGATATTGTTACGAAAGTGTATGTGCCGAAGTTTATCCTGTTATTATCGAATATGATCTTAAATATTTTTAAACTGTTATTTTCTTTTATTGTGCTCGTTGTGATGATGGTTATTTTCAAGATCCCGGTCGGGCCGGCAACGCTGCTTGTGCTTCCGGCTTACTTCGTACTGCTGCTGTTTGCGTTTGGAATCGGGATGATTTTTCTGCATTTCGGCGTTTATGTGGATGACCTGTCTTATGCAGTGGGGATCCTTTTAAATATGCTGATGTTTTTATCAGGAGTATTTTATGATGTTATGACGACGCTGCCGGAGCCGTTAAATATGTGTATGATGGTACTGAATCCGGTGGCAATGCTGGTCAGTACCATGCGAAGCGCCCTGCTTTACCATACGGCTGTAAATGTGCCGGTTCTGGTGATCTGGGGGATCCTGTCAGTGTTTTTGTGCTGCGTGGGTGTACATATCGTGTATAAGAATGAGAACAGCTATGTAAAGGTGGTGTAGGATGATGCGTGAAATTGCTTTGGAAGTCAGCCATGTCAGTATTGATTATAAAAACCTGATGCATATGTCACTGCACCAGAGCCTGTTAAATAAGGATATAAAAAAAGCAGAGACGATACGGGCGGTCAGCGATGTTTCTTTCACGGTCGGAAAGGGAGAGATTCTGGGTATCGTAGGCCGCAATGGTTCGGGGAAAACGACATTGCTGCGTTCCATTGCAGGAATCTTCCGGCCGGATGAGGGGAGGATTGATACGAAGGGGAACCGTGTGTCTTTGATGGCGATCGGAATCGGCTTCAATGGAAATAATACCGGACGGGAGAATATCCTAAAGTCGGGGATGCTGTTAGGGTGCAGGCTGGATTATGTGAAGGCGCATATGGATGAAATTATTGCGTTTTCGGAACTGGGCGAGTTTATTGACCGCCCGGTCAGGACCTATTCCAGCGGAATGTATTCCAAGCTGTCTTTTGCGGTGACGGCGATTCTGGATACAGATATTATGCTGGTGGATGAGGTGTTGAGCGTGGGAGATGAGCATTTTAGGAAGAAAAGCTATCAGAAGATGAAGGAACTGATGATGAGCAACCGGACAGTGCTGATTGTTTCACATGCGACCGAAACGCTGAAAAAATTTTGCGACAGGGTGTTCTGGATTGACAATGGAACGTTTATGGAGATTGGGGAGACAAATGAAGTTTTAGAACATTACAATGCATTTATGAGTACGCTTTGAAAAGGGCAGAATTGCGAAAGGCAGGGTCAAGAAGTCTATGGGAGAAAAAAAGAAAAAATATAAGACAGGCTATGTCCCGGGTGTGTTTGATTTATTTCATATCGGGCATCTGAATCTGATTCGGAATTGCAAAAAATACTGCGAATATCTGATTGTCGGGGTGCTGTCTGATGAGCTGGCAGAGTTTTATAAAGGGAAACGGCCGTTTATACCATATGAAGAGCGGATAGCGATTATAGGCGCACTGTCGGATGTGGACCAGGCCGTGCGGGTGGATTTTTCCAATACGGATAAAATTGACGCATGGAAACAGCTGAAATACGATGTGCATTTTTCGGGTGATGATCATCTGCATGACTGGCAGGAAGAAAAGATCAGGTTGCAGGAGCTCGGGGCTGCAATGGAATTTCTTCCATATACAAAGAGTACGAGTTCTTCGCAGATACGCAGGCTGATCGAAAGGGCGCTTGTATAATACGATAGAAAGATGAAAACAAGGAGAGGTTATGGAGCATTTGGAAATGGATATTCATACGCAAAAACAGCGGGATATTTTGAAAAAGGCGCAGGAATGCAACCGGGTGTTGTTACGGGAGCTGGACCGGGTCTGCAGGAAATACAGGCTGAAATATTATCTGATCTGCGGGACGCTTCTCGGCGCTGTCAGGCATAAGAGCTTTGTGCCGTGGGATGACGATGCGGATGTTGCGATGACGAGGCGGGATTTTGAGATTTTGAAGAAGCATGCAAAAGAAGAGTGGGATGGAAAGGAATTTTTGTTTGTCGATTATTGCGATATGAAACACGGCGCCTTTTTGGATTACATGTCAAGGCTTGTCTATATGAAGGAGGAGGTACCGGTCATTACCTTTCAGAAAATACGCGGCAAAGGGCGCAGCGATATTGATAACCATATTCCGCTGGATATTTATATTCTGGACAACGCATCCGATGATGAAAAAAAACATGGCAGGCAGGCGAAACTGCTTCAGGGGCTGTACGGGCTTTGCATGGGGCACAGGGCCTATGTGGATTTCAAGGAATATGCAGATCAGCCAGTGCAGAGGAAACGGCTGATCAAGCTGCTGGTATCGGTTGGAAAATGGATACCGTTAAAGCTGCTGTTTGCTGTATATGAGATCGTTAGGAGATGGTATAACCATAAGGAGACAGAGGCTTATATTATGTCGAACGGTTTTATTTTCTGCCTTCCGTGGAAATTTGAAAAGAAATGGTTTGCAGGGGGAAGCAAGGTTGTGATTGACGGAGAGGTGTTCCGGGGGCCTGCGGATTGGGATGCGTATTTGCGTCAGCAGTATGGGGAATACCGGAATCTGCCGCCGGTGCAGTATCGGCATCCGACGCATACATATGGGGCGAGCGGGATTTATCATACGGTGGATTATTCTAAGAATGTTACCTAAAATAGCCACATCCCCTAGCTAATCAAGATCTTTCGGGAAACCGTTCCCCGCAAGTATACCGGACGTGTTTTGATGTGCGGTTGCGGGACGGTATCTTTATTATAAAAATGTCTGACAATTATGGGGAACGGATCTATGTGCAAGGAGGAATGGCTTATGCTGCTGTCAATTATTGTTCCCTGCTACAACGAGCAGGAGGCCATACCTGTATTTTACCAGGAATTTAGAAAAGCGGTGCAGGACATGCCTGCGGAGTATGAACTGCTGTTTATCGACGACGGTTCTAAGGACGGTACGCTGGATATCCTGCGCGGCCTGGCGAAAGAGGACGGCTATGTGTCGTACCTGTCGTTTTCGAGGAATTTCGGAAAGGAGGCGGCGATGTACGCGGGGTTTTGCCATGTGCGCGGGGATTATGCGGCGGTGATGGATGCGGACCTGCAGGACCCGCCGCAGATGCTGGTGCAGATGCTTGAGATCCTCCGGTCGGGGGAGTATGACAGCGTGGCGGCGCGCAGGGTGTCCAGGAAAGGGGAGCCTGCGGTCAGGAGCTGGTTCGCCAGGCAGTTTTACCGTCTGATCAACCGGATTTCGGATGCGGATATCGTGGACGGTGCGCGGGATTTCCGGCTGATGAAGCGGGAAATGGTGGATACGGTCGTCAGGATGGGGGAATACAACCGGTTTTCCAAAGGGATCTTCGGATGGGTCGGGTTTCGGACGTACTGGCTGGAGTACGAGAATACGGGCCGGGCGGCGGGTACGACGAAATGGAGCTTTTGGAAGCTGTTTTGTTATGCCGTGGATGGGATTATAAACTTTTCCCAGGTGCCGTTGAGCCTGGCCTCGTGGTTCGGGCTGGTGATGACGGCGGTGTCTTTTCTGGCGGTGGCGGTGGTCGCGGTGCGCAGGCTGGTGTGGGGCGACCCGGTGGCCGGGTGGGCGTCGACGGTCTGCGTGGTTACACTGATCGGAGGGATCCAGCTGTTCTGTATGGGGATTATGGGGCAGTATATCTCAAAAATCTACCTGGAAGTAAAAAAGCGGCCGCATTATATCGTGGCGGAGAGCAGCCCGGGCATAAGCGGAATGCGGGAGCAGGCAGGGAAGGCGGACGGACGGGATGGGAACCGGAAATGAGACGGGTCTGTATGAGCCTGCCTGTCCGGAAGGTATCTGCAGGTCTGTATGGGCCTGCCTGTCTGGAAGGTATCTGCAGGTCTGTATGGGCCTGTCTGTCCGGAAGGTATCTGCAGGGCGCCTGGTGTATATAAAAAAATTCGGGATAAAGGAGGAAGGTCCGATGGGAAGGACGGGGGTTGGAAATGTGTGCAGCAGGTTTGTAAGGAATGTGTTTGCCGGACAGCCGCTGCATACGAAAGCGGGAAGGAGGAAGCTTTATGCCTGTTATACGATGTTATTTGCGGCAGTGTCCCTTTTTGTGTTTTCCTGGTATTTTTTCAAGGGGAGGACGCTGATCTGGAACGGTGACGGCTGGGTGCAGCATTATAAGGCGCTTGTATATTATGCCAGATACCTGCGCGCGGTTTTAAAAGAGCTTCTTGCCGGGCATGGTCTGGCCTTTCCGGCGTGGGATTTTAATATCGGGGAAGGCAGTGATGTGCTGCAGGCGTTCCATTATTATGCGGTCGGTGACCCGTTTACGCTGGGGGCTGTTTTCGTTCCGGTGCGGTACATGCACCTGTATTATAATGCCATCATTCTGCTGCGCCTTTATTTTGCGGGGCTGCTGTTTTGTATGTTCTGTCTGGAGGCGGGCAGCCCGGCAGCAGACCGCCCGGGGACAGGTTGCTTGGAAATGTATGGCATACTTGCCGGTTCTCTGACGTATGTCTTCTGCTATTGGGCGCTTTTTAATGCGCAAAGGCACTCGTTTTTCCTGAATCCGATGGTCTTTTTCCCGCTGCTGCTGACCGGGGTGGAGAAGGTGCTGAAAAATAAAAACGGCCGGCTGCTGGCCTTTGCTGTTTTTCTGTCTGCCGTCAGTAATTTCTACTTTTTCTATATGCTGGCCATGCTGACGGCCCTATATGTGCTGATACGCCTGGCAGTGTGTTACCGGGGGAGCCGTGAAAAAAGGAGGGAGGCACGGCTGTTGTTTTTGCGGATTGGCGCGGCATCTGTGCTGGGCGTGCTGCTGGCGGCGGGGATTTTCCTGCCGGTATGCATGCTGTTTTTCTCGGATGCGCGTGTTTCCAGCGGGGATGAGGGGAGCCTGTTTTATTCTTATGCGTATTACAGCAGGCTGCCTTCCCTGCTGATTTCCACGGGGGATGACTACTGGACGTGCATGGGGTATGCCGCCCCGGTGCTGCCGGCGGTTGTACTGTTGTTTCGGAGAAAAAAGAATGATCTACTCAAGGCGCTGTTTCTGGCAGGTATCCTGATTATGTGCGTGCCGTTCCTTGGCCGGGCGCTGAACGGGTTTTCGTATGTGACAAACCGCTGGTCCTGGGCGTTTGCGATGCTTGGCGCCTATATACTGGCAGTGATGTGGCAGCCGCTGCTGGAGCTTGTGCCGGGCGGGAAGGACAGCCGGGCGGTGACGGCGGGCGAGGCTGTTTATTTTGCCGTATGCATGGCTCTGGAGCGTTCCCGGACGGTTATGGCCTTTACGGCTGTGTGCCTGGCGCTGCTGTTTGTGGCCCTGCCAGCCTGCCTGAGCGGGCAGGATGGAAAACGGGCGGGCCGGGTGCGGCAGGCGGCGGGGCTGGCGCTTGTGGCGGCCAGCATCTGCACCAACAGCTTCTGGTTTTATGCAAACGCGCCGGGCGCGGGGAATTATGCGGCCCAAAGCTGGGGATCCGGCCATGTGCTGGAAGATCTGACAGCGAATGAGACAGCGGCTGTGCGGGATGCGGCCGCGGCGGACGGGGCGGAGGATTTTTACCGTTATAGCGGGCGGGGGCTGACGTTAAACGCAGGGATTCTGGAAGGCCCTTCCTCGACGCAGTATTACTGGTCCCTGTCGAACCCCTTTGTGCAGGAGTTCCGCAGGGTTATGGGGCTGGAAATGGAAGAGGTGGCGGTGAATTACACCGGGTATGATGACCGGACGGCACTGACGGCGCTGGCAGCCGTCCGGTACTATGCGGCCCCTGTCTGGGACGCCGGTTTTGTGCCGTACGGCTACTCCCATGCGGCAACCGTCAACCTGAAAGGCGCTGCGAGGGAGGACGCGCTGGAGCGTCTTTGCATGGAGCTGGGCGTGGAAGCGCTGACCGAAGACCAGATCCGGATGGCGGAAGGCCCGTTCCTGGATGAACGCGCGGTTTTCCGGAATGACCATGCACTGCCGCTTGCTTATACTTATGACGGCTGTATATCAAAAGAAGTGTGGGAAACGCTTACAGCCGTGCAGAAACAGGAGGCCCTGCTGCAGGGGGCCGTATTGGAAGGCTATGCGGGCGGCGCAAAAGAGGCGCAGCTGTCACTGCACAGCGAAGAACGGGCACATTCCATACGGTGCAATGACAGCGGGGTGTCCATCCAGAAGGACAGGTTTGTCGTAACGCAGGCGGGCGCGTCCGTGACATTGGAGTTTGAGGGCCTGGCGGACAGCGAAACATACCTTTCCATAGACGGGCTGGATTTCGAGGGGGTGCCCGCGTACGACCTGTATTTCGGGGCGGAGGAGAATGACCCGCTGCGGCTGTATAACCGCACCAACTGGGAAAACCTGTCTGAGACGGAGCGGGAAAACATCCGCAGGGAAAAGCGGTTCTGGAAAGCCCCGCCGGATACCCGCCTGACAGTTGCCGCATCTGACGGGCGCCGGAAGGTGCTGACGTATTATAACAAAGAACACAGCTGTTACAGCGGGCGGCATGATTTCACGGTCAACCTGGGCTATGCGCAGGAAGCGCGGACTTCGGTCACGGTGTCTTTTGGCCGGGCAGGGATTTATCCGCTGCGCGCATTGCGGGTGGAATGCCTCCCGATGGACGGCTATGCACAGCAGCTGTCGGCACGCGGGGAAACCGTGCTGGAAAAGGCAGAAATCGGGACGGATGAGGTTACGGGGGAGATTTCGCTTGCCGCGCCGAAGCTGCTGAACCTGGCAATCCCCTATTCCAAAGGGTGGAGCGCATTTGTGGACGGCAGGAAGGTAAAGCTGTACCGGTCGAATGTGATGTATATGGCGCTGGACCTGGATGCAGGAAGGCATACTGTCCGGCTAACCTACCATACGCCGTGGCTGAAAGAGGGAATGTATATTTCCGTATTCACGGGGCTGGCGTGTCTGTGTGCTGCGCTGATAAGAAAGTTCAGGCGGAAATAAATGGCCGGATGGGGCACTGGCACACTGCGCTGTGCAATGGACGTCGGCTACAGCGCCTGAATGATGTGCCGGCAATGCAGTATCAGATCCAGAAATGCAGTACCAGATCCAGCAATGAAATACCAGATCCAGAAATGCAGTACCAGATCCAGAAATGCAGTACCAGATCCAGCAATGAAATACCAGATCCAGCAATGAAATACCAGATCCAGCAATGTAGTACCAGTTCCGGCAATGTGGCACCAGGACGAGAAATGCAGTACTAGCAATGCAGTACCAGAAATGAAAAAAGAAGGGGAATATCCAAAATGAAAGTCGTAATACTTGCAGGCGGCTACGGCAGCCGCATCAGCGAAGAAAGCCACCTAAAGCCGAAGCCAATGGTGGAGATCGGGGGCAAGCCGATCTTATGGCACATCATGAAGCTGTATTCGTTTTACGGGTTCCGGGAATTTATCATCTGCGCAGGCTACAAACAGCATGTCATCAAGGAATGGTTCGCGGATTATTACCTGTACAACAGCGATATCACCATTGATTTCAGCAAAGGCGGGGAACTGACCGTACATAACAACGCGGCGGAGCCTTGGAAAGTAACCGTCATAGATACCGGCCTGGATACGATGACGGGCGGCAGGATCCGCAGGGTAAAGGACTATATCGGGGATGAAACGTTCCTGATGACCTACGGGGATGGGGTCAGCGACGTGGACCTTTCACAGCTGGTCAGGTTCCACCGGGGGCATGGCAAAACAGCCACGTTAACGGCAGTGCATGCCGGGCAGCGGTTCGGGGTGCTGCAAATCGCGGGGGCGCAGCAGCGGGTGCTTTCGTTCCGTGAAAAACCGGAAGCGGACGGGGCGCGGATCAACGCCGGGTATATGGTGCTGGAGCCCGGGATCTTCCGTTACCTGGAAAATGACCAGACGGTATTCGAACAGGAGACGGTACAGCGGCTGGTGGCGGACGGGGAGCTGTGCGCCTACCTGCATGACGGGTTTTGGCAGTGTATGGATACGAAGCGGGAGAAGGAGAAGCTGGAGGGGATGGCAGCGGCGGGGAGGGCGCCGTGGATGGTTTGGGAATAGCGGGAAAGGGCCTGGCTTCCGGCTCCTATCATTACCATGTGCGGCTGGCCGCCCTGGCGCAGATGACGGGCGGGGAAATCTGGGGTTCACACCTTGTTCAAGCACTTGCTGCTTGGACAAGGCCAAAAAATGTGGCCTGCCAAGCATCCAGCCTTTTTCTGTTGTTGAGTATTGAAATATGCGAAAAAGTGGCATATAATATGCTTATCAAGGCAGCTGGCACGATAGCTGACACCTATCCGTTTCCGGCGGAAGTGGTTCATAAAAAAAGCGCCTTCGCTTTGCTGGAGCGGGGGTGCTATTTTTTATGTGTATCATTCAGGGCCGCAACAATCAACCCGGCTGTCCAGGTAAACATATGATACTGCCATGGTGCAGCAGTTTTATGATATGATATTGCGATAGTGCAGCAGTTCTACGATATGATATCGAAAAACAGGCTGCAATTAGGTACCAGTGACTGCCGCAGGATCAGATGGCAGCAAGAAGAAAGGAACAAATAGGATGTCAGAAAAAGGAAAACAGGCAAAAGCATTTTTTATGGAAGGATATAACTGCACGCAGTCAGTAGCGCTTGCGTTTTGCGATGAGATTGGGATCGAAAAGGAGAAGCTGCTGCGCATGGTGTCGTCGTTTGGCGGCGGGATGGGGCGTTTGCGTGAAGTGTGCGGCGCTGTCAGCGGCATGTTCCTGGTGGCAGGGGCATTATATGGATATGATGACCCGAAAGACATGCAGGCCAAAAAAGAACACTACGCCAGAATCCAGGAGCTGGCCGCACAATTCCGGGCGGAGACGGGATCGATTGTCTGCCGGGAATTGCTGGGGCTGGAAGGGAAAGATAAAAGCCCGGTGCCGAGTGAGCGCACAGCAGAGTATTATAAAAAACGTCCCTGCCCGGAGATGATTGAACTGGCAGCGGATTTGATGGAAGCATATATCTGCCGGCAGAATTGTTTGACGGATTGACAAAAAACAACAGCAGAGATAAAATATCGTTTGGAGCTTAGAAAAAAGAAGTAACAGTTCAGGCAGGTCTGCGCATTTACTGCGCTGACCGTATGAAAACATAACGGCTGCAGGTATCCGGCCCATCGCGAAGCGATTTTAAATGGCCGGATACGTAACAGTTCAATGGGTTATCTGAACTGTTACAAAAAGAAAGAGGAAAAAGTTATGGAATCTTATCTTGTATTCAAAGACCTGGCGATCATTATTATAGCCGCCAAGCTGTGCGGCATTGCAGCCAGGAAATGCAAAGCGCCCCAGGTAGTGGGGGAGATTGTTGCCGGGCTTTTGATCGGCCCAAGTATTTTAGGCTGGGTAGACCAGTCCGAATTTCTGATCCAGATGGCAGAGGTCGGCGTAATCCTGCTGATGTTTTCAGCAGGGCTTGAGACGGATTTAAAAGATCTGATGAAAACAGGGCCGATCGCCGCGCTGATTGCCTGTGCCGGCGTGTTTATCCCATTAGCCTGCGGCGCTGTACTCTATATGGCATTTTACGGCGCTGCCCCGTGGGGGTCAGAGGAGTTTTACAAGGCGGTATTCGTCGGCACGATCCTTACGGCTACCTCAGTCAGCATTACCGTAGAATCACTGAAAGAAATGGGCAAGCTAAAAGGCAGGGTCGGTACGACGATTTTAAGCGCAGCAATTATCGACGATGTGATCGGTATTATTGTTCTTACGTTCGTGATTGGATTTAAAAGCCCGGATTCCGATCCGGTGGGGGTACTGGTCAATACGGTGCTGTTTTTTGTATTTGCGGTCGTGGTCGGGCTGGTCAGCTACAAGATTTTTAAAAGTGTGGATACCAGATATCCGCATACGAGGCGTATTCCGATAGCCGGGCTGGCATTCTGCCTGGCAATGGCGTATATTGCAGAAAAATACTTTGGAATCGCAGACATAACAGGCGCGTATGTTGCGGGCATTATCCTTTGTTCCATCCGGGATTCAGAATACATAGCGGAAAAAATGGATACGAATTCCTATATGCTGTTCGGCCCGGTCTTTTTTGCAAGCATCGGCCTAAAGACAAATGTAGAAAGTGTCAGCATAGGCATCCTGATTTTCTCGGCGGCATTTGTGGCAGTCGGGCTGATTTCAAAGATTATCGGATGCGGGCTGATGGCGCGGATCTGTAAGTTTAACCGGCTGGATTCGCTGAAAATCGGTGTGGGCATGATGACCAGGGGGGAAGTGGCTCTGATCGTGTCGCAAAAGGGGCTGTCAGCCGGGTTGCTGACACCAGTGTATTTTACGTCAGTTATTTTGCTGATTATTGTATCTTCGATATTGACGCCGATTATTTTGAAAGTGTTATATGCAAAAGAAGGATAATCGGGGAAAAATTTTGGATATGCGGACGCCGGATGAAGGGGGATGGCCTGGATTCCGGCGCTTTTTTGGATATGCGGGCAGGGGATGTGGCTAACCGGACGACTCTGCGGGCAGGGGATGCGCCGGCCCGCCACACGCAGAGCCGCCCGCGCATCCGCACCCCGGCCCGCCGCCCACAGAGCCGTCCGGGCATCCAAAACCCCCAGCCCACCACCCACAAATCCATCCGGGCATCCAAAACCCCCAGCCCGCCACTCACCCCGCAGCCTTCCCCGCAGACCCGCGCTCCACCAGCTCCGCCCGCAGCAGCAGCGAACTGATAAACGTCTGGTTCAAAAGGCTGTTCAGCGCATAATACCCGCACCTCCCAAGCGCATTGCGGTCCTGGCGGATCGTCGTTAACGGCGGTGAAGTAAACGCACTGAACGCCGCATCATCAAATCCGATAATACTCACATCATCCGGTATTTTATACCCCAGCTCAATACAATGCGTCATCACCGAAGTGGCCAGGCCGTCATGTTCGCACAGGATTGCCGTAGCCTTTTGTTCCAGCAGCGCGGGCAGGTATTTCTGTACACATTCCGATACAAAATAAGAATGCCCGGTCAGGCCGGGTTCCGCACAAAGGCTGTGCTGCTGCATGGCATGCACATAGGCCATATACCGCTCCCGCCCAATCATAGAATTCATATCGCCGCCAAGATACCCGATCCGGGTATGCCCTAGCTGTTTTAAATAGGCGATAGCCATATCATAGCCTTCTTTGTTGTTTGCCCCCACATACGAAACCAGCGGGTTTTCCTGAATATAGTTGTCATAAAGCACGGTCGGTGTCCGGGCTGTTTTTAGATCCTGCATCCAGGGGTCCAGCAGGGAAAATCCCAGGATAAAGGCTCCTTCGTATTGATGGCTTAACATAAATACATCATAGGAAGATTCTTTTTGCGCTTCCTCTGTCAGCCGTATGGTATCTACGGACCATCCAGCGGGGACTGCCATCTGCTCAAATCCGAGTACGATATCATGCCCGAATCCCGAAGCGCTCTCGTAATCCATATTTTCTACCAGTATGCATAGTTTCTTTGGATCGCTTTTTCGGTTTCGGGTTTTTTCGTAACCGATCTCCACGGCAGTCTCCAGTACCTTTTTGCGCAGGGATTCCGAAATATCATCTGCGTTGTTCATTGCCTTGGAAACAGAACTTTTGGCGATGCCGAGCCTGGTTGCTATATCGTTGATCGTTGGCATAAGAACCCTCCTTTAGTGAGTTGCGCTGCCGGCAGGGGCCAACGGCCGGCAGCATATTGTAAGTTATTCCAATTATACAAAAGCAGCTGCGAAAACGCAAGTTTGCACAGAAAATTCAGCGAAAACACGAAAAATTCAGTTATGTTTCGTGGATTTACAGTAGACAGAGAGAAAAAACAGCTCAATTAGTCAAAAAACATATTTACAAAACGGATAACTTGTGATATTATACCAACAACGAAACTAAACGAAACGAAAATCCAAGAGGAGGAAAAGCTATGAAAAAGATGCGGAAAAAACGGTTGGCTCTTTTGCTGGCAGCGGTCTTTGGCATTTCTGCCTTAAGCGGCTGCGGCATGGCCGGGACGTCAAATTCTGAGCGGGGAGGGGTAGAAACGATGCGGCTGATGGTCTGGGCGCCGTCCGGAGACCAGTCCAAGGAAAAAGGGGAATGGCTCCAGACCTGCTGCAAGAATTTTGCAAAACAGCATCCGGAATACGATATTGATTTTGTATACGGCGTGGCGGATGAAGCGACGGCGGCGGATTCGGTGACACAGGATGCGGAAGCGAGTGCGGATGTATTTATGTTTGCCAATGATAATATTACGAAGCTGACTAATGCCAAAGCAGCTGCGAAATTCGGCGGCATCTATGCGGATCAGATTATGGAGACCAATTCAGAGGCGGTTACGGATTCTGTGCGGGTGGACGGATTTATTTACGGGGTGCCGTTTACGACGAATACCTGGTTTATGTATTATGACAAGCGTGTGTTCAGCGAGGACGATGTGAAAAATCTGGACTGTATGCTGGAAAAAGGCGTGGTGTCTTTTCCGTTTACAAACTCCTGGTATCTGCCGGCATTTTATATCGGTAACGGCTGCACCCTGTTTGAAGACGGGACGGTGGAAGAGGCCGGTGTGGATTTTTCCGGGGAAAAGGCCGAAGAGGTGACCGATTACCTGATAGATTTGATGGCAAATCCGAACTTTGTCGTTGACGCGGACGGCTCGGGGATCGCCGGGATGCGTGACGGAAGCGTGAATGCGATGTTCAGCGGTTCCTGGGAAGCGGGCAATCTGCAGGAAATCCTCGGGGAGCATATGGGCGTGACAGCGCTGCCGACGTTTACCCTGAACGGGGAAGAAAAGCAGATGATGTCATATGCAGGATCTAAGGTCGTCGGGGTCAATTCCAAATCCAAACATATGGTGGCTTCCATTCAGCTGGCTATTTATCTTGGGTCTGCCGAGGCACAAAAGCTGCGTTATGAGCTGGAGACAGTCGTGCCCTGCAATTTGGAACTGCTGGAACAGCCGGAAATCGCGGCGGATGAGCTGGTCAGCGCGCAGAACGACACGTTTAACCGCACATCCATCCTGCAGCCGACGGTAAGCAAAATGTCCAACTGCTGGGTGCCGGTGGAAAATATGGGCAAAGGGATCCGCAACAAATCTGTCACACATGAAAATTCCAAAGAGCAGACGCAGGCCATGCATGACGCGATGAACAGTGACGGAATCTGATCAAAAAAAGGAGATGAGGTGAGAAAATGGAATTGCTGAAAAAAAGAGTCAATGAGTTTCCGACGCCTTATACGATAAAGGCTGCGGCGGCGCAGGGAGGGCCGGAGACAAAGCTGTCCATGCTGGTCATGGGGCTTGGAAACCTGTTACATAAACAAGCTGCAAAAGGGCTGGTATTCCTGGCAGTGGAAATCTTATACCTGGTTTTTATGTTTACGAATGGCTTTCATTGCCTGTCGATGCTGCCGTCGCTTGGAAGCGTAGAGCAGGAAGAGGTCTGGAACGAGACACTGCAGATCTATGAGTATACGAAAGGGGATAATTCTGTGCTGATCCTTTTGTACGGCGTAGCGACCATCCTGCTGACGGGGCTTATGATCTGCTTTTGGGCAGAAACCGTACGCAGTCGGCAACCATCTGGTGTTATTCGACTGGGTGGGGCTGGAAAACTTTGTGACACTGTTTGATTCGACGAGTATTTTAGGAAGCACGTTTTGGTCTGTGCTGACCTGGACCATTGTCTGGGCGTTTTTTGCAACATTTACGAATTATATTTTCGGCATGATTTTAGCGATGGTCATTAACCGTCCGGGGACGCGGGCAAAATCTTTCTGGAGGTTTTGTTTTGTATTATCCTGCGCGGTGCCTTCCTTCGTATCGCTGCTTATTATGCGTACGATGCTGCAGCCGGACGGTGCGGTCAATGTGCTGCTGCGCAACCTTGGATGGATTGCGCAGGACAGCTCGCTGCCGTTTTTCACCGATTCCCTTTGGGCAAAGGTAACGATTATCGTGATCAATATCTGGGTTGGCGTGCCGTATACGCTGCTCCAGCTGACAGGCGTGCTGCAGAATATTCCGGGAGAACTGTATGAGGCGGCCAAAATCGACGGTGCAAATGCCATGCAGATTTTTTCCAAAATTACACTGCCGTATATGCTGTATATCACAACTCCGTATTTAATTGCGACCTTTACCGGAAATGTAAACAACTTTAACATTATTTACCTGCTTTCCGGCGGCGACCCGGTAACTGACCTGGCGTCCACCGCGGGCAGTACGGATTTGCTCGTAACCTGGCTGTATAAGCTGACGATCGATAAGCAGTATTACAATGTCGGCGCGGTGATCGGCATTCTGACCTTTATGATTCTGGCAGCTGTTTCCCTGCTTGCCTACCGCAACAGTAAATCTTACAAAGAGGAAGGAGGATTTTAAAAATGGCGGAAAAGAAAATGAGTTCGGCGTCCCAAAAGAAAAAAGTAACCGATGCGGCCGTACATGTGATCCTGGCGGTTCTTGCCGTAATCTGGGTATTTCCAATCTTTTGGGTAGTGCTGACCAGCTTTCGTGCAGAAAAAGGTTCCTATGTGTCGTCATTTTTTCCGAAGGGCTATACGTTTGATAACTATATCAAGCTGTTTACAGATACGACACTGTTAAATTTTCCGAAAATGTTTATGAATACGCTGATCATTGCGATTTGCTCCTGTATTCTGGCGACGTTATACGTACTGGCGGTATCTTACTGCCTGTCCCGGCTGAAATTCAAGCTGCGCAAGCCTTATATGAATATGGCAATGATCCTCGGCCTGTTTCCTGGATTTATGTCAATGGTAGCGGTATACTTTATTTTAAAGGCGCTGGGGTTGTCAGAAGGCGGGCTGATCCGCCTGGCGCTGATCCTTTGCTACTCCGGCGGCGCGGGGCTGGGGTTCCAGATTGCAAAAGGGTTTTTGATACGATCCCGCTGGCAATTGATGAGGCGGCATTGATTGACGGGTGTACGAGATGGCAGATTTTCTGGAAAATTACACTGCCTTTGAGCAAGCCGGTCATTGTGTATACGGTGCTCACGTCATTTATCGGGCCTTGGGTAGATTTTATCTTCGCAAAGGTAATCTGCCGTGCAAATGCGGATTATTACACCGTTGCGATCGGGCTTTGGCGGATGCTGGAGAAGGAATATATTGATAACTGGTATACTTGCTTTGCGGCAGGGGCTGTGCTGATCTCGATACCGATTGCGGTGCTGTTTATGTTTTTGCAGAAGTATTATGTAGATGGAATGTCTGGGGCCGTGAAAGGGTAGATTGGCTCTGCGCTCACCAGCCGGAAACGTGGGTCGGGTGCGTGTACCGCGGCCCATAAATCTGGGGGGGGGCCAGCTTAATGATGCTGTTTCCCGTTGCCCCCCACACGTCTGGGAAACCAATCACATTTAGCCGGTTCAAAATGAAAAGTTCCATTTCTAAAACAAGATGTAAGGAATAACGAAAGTGGTGGTATATCATATGAGATTTATTTATGGCAAACAAAATTGGCCAACCATGGAGCGCGGCCAGGAAAACTGTTATTTGCTGACGAACGGCCTGGGCGGATTTTCAAGTGCGTCTATGATCGGTTCCAATACAAGAAATGACCATGCGCTGCTGATGGCGTGTACACATGCGCCGAACCGCCGTGTGCATATGATTCACAGGCTGGAGGAACAGATTCTGTGGAGCACGGGGGAATGCGGGGAGGAGTTGCTTCCTTTGCCGGGGCAGGACAGTCCGTCCCTGCATTTGTCCAGCCAGGATTATACCGCAAAGGAGCGCAGGGAAGAGGGATATTTGTATCTTTCTGCCTTTTGTTTTGAGGATTATCCGGTGTGGACGTATGATGTAAACGGCGTGGAGGTTGTTAAAAAGGTTGCTATGAAGCAGGGGGAAAATCTGGCCGCTGTAAAGTATGAGGTGGATAATCAAAGCGGTAACGATATCTGGCTGAAAGTGACGCCGCATCTGCTGTTTAGGCCAAAGGGGATGGCTGCAAAGCGCAGCCAGGTATTTATTCTGGAAAAAGGGATGATCCGGGCTGACGGGCTGACGGTTTTTTATCAGACGAATGGTATCGTGCAGCAGTTTTCCCAGCGTTTTACAGAAGGGCTGTATTACGCGTACGATGCGTGCGACGGCAGGATGAGTGAAGGGAACACGCATACGAATCACTGTATTTTAAAGAAAGTGCCAAAGCATACGTATCAGGAGCTGGAGATTTTGTATAGTATGGAAGAAATCCGGATTTCTGCGGACCAGGCGCTTTGGGAGGCAGCTGCTTACCGCAGGGAGCTGGTGCGTGTTTCCGGAATGAAGCAGGAAGCGGCAGGAATGCTGGTAAAAAGCGCAGGACAGTTTATTGCTGAGCGGGCATCTACGGGCGGGAAGACGATTTTGGCCGGATACCCGTTTTTTGAAGATTGGGGGCGGGATACGATGATTGCGCTGGCAGGGTGCTGTATTACGGCCAGGCAGTTTGAGACGGCAAAGAGTATTCTGCGTACGTTTGCGTCTTACTGCAGGGACGGGCTTATGCCGAACCTGTTTCCGGAGGGCAAAGATGAGCCGCAGTATAATACCGCTGATGCGGCGCTGCTGTATATCCAGGCAGTGTACCTGTATGTGCAGAAGACGGACGACTTAGATTTTTTAAAGGAAGTCTGGGCTGTAATGGAAGATATTATCAGGTGTTATAAGAATGGGACATCTTATGGCATCCGTATGGATACAGATGGCCTGCTGCTTGCCGGGCAGGATTTGGATCAGGTCACCTGGATGGACGTGCGCATCGGGGAAATACTGCCGACGCCGCGCCATGGCAAGCCTGTGGAGATCAATGCGTACTGGTATAATGCGCTTTGTATTATGGATCTGTATGCACGGAAGCTGCAGCGGGAAGGGGCGGCTGTCTATGCACAGATGGCAGAGGCAGCGAAACAGAGCTTCCGGGATAAATTTTGGAGCGCGAAAAATGGGTGCCTGAAAGACGTGCTGTCCGGGACGAAAGCAGATGAGCAGATCCGGTGCAACCAGATCTGGGCTGTGTCTATGCCGTTTACGATGCTGGAAGAAGCACAGGAGCGGCAGGTGGTGGATACGGTGTTTGAAAAGCTGTATACACCGTATGGACTGCGTACGCTGGATATACAGGATCCACAGTTTTTGGGGCGTTATGGCGGGAGCCAGATGGAGCGTGACCTGGCGTATCATCAGGGGACGGTGTGGGTATTTCCGCTGGGGGCGTATTATCTTGCTTATGGAAAGACGAGAAAGTATGCAAAAGATGCACTCAGGAAGGTGAGGCATCAGCTGGAAGTGCTGGAAAGCGCGATGGGCGAAGGGTGTATTGGGCAGCTGCCGGAGATTTACGATGGGGAAAACCCGGATTTTTCCAGGGGGTGTTTTGCGCAGGCATGGAGTGTTGGGGAAATTCTGCGGGTGTATGAGATGTTGGAGGTTTATGGAGGGTAGGGAGTTGGTTGGCCAGGGGATGTGGCTAACCGGACGGCTCTGCGGGCGGGGATGTGGCTAACCGGACGGCTCTGCGGGCTGCGGGCAGGCTTTACAATATCTGAAATTCAGCTTCATATAAAGCCATATCCCACTCATCGAATGATTTTCGATAGCTATAAATGAAACGCATATTCGGGTGTTGTAAAGCCCGCAGAGTCGTCCGGTCAGCCACATCCCCTGGCCAACCAAACCCTTTCGGGAAAACAAAAAAATACAACGCAATGTCATTCGTACCTTGTGGGCTTTTATAAATGAAACAACTCTTCAAAGCTAGTACTGCATTGTAGAAATAACAGTGAATACAGCACCCGCTATTTGTGCCATCGCTGCGTTGTCGTCGGTCAACGATGCACCCGGCATCGCTTCCTTCCCCCCGCCTTGCGCTGACACAAAATTCAGGCACTGTATTCACCGTTTGTTGTGCCATCCTCTTTTCCATCATTTAAATAAATTTCAACCTTTTTTTTCTCTAATCTACAATCCAATACTTAGAGACACCAACTTTTTGACAGATATCCATTTTTTCACCACGGTCATATTCTTCCGTTGCATGAGATAATACTTCCATAACCATCCGGGGAATACCTGTTAAAGAAACATTTTTTCTGTCCCGGGTATTACAATTGATAGAAACGTCAGTTATCACTATTTTGTTATCATTTTCATGCCATTGATATTGTACGCTATCGCCTAATACACGGCATAGGGAATTTTCGGTTTGCTTTCCGATCATAAACAAAATACCTCTGGCTGTTTTGGAAAATGGTACTGAAAATTTAAAAATAATAGAACAATCTTCCAATGAAATTATTTTCATTGTATAATAAAGCTGATATATAGGGTAGCTTTTTCGTTTTGTGTGCAAACGGAATGATATATTAGAATGTGCCCTATGTATGATTTTATTGTCAAAATGGTTGATTATCTCAAAAAAGCCTTGATTTACGGGCATACAAGCAGGATTTCAAGCTGAATTTACTACCAATTTACTACTTTTGAGGGAAAGAGCCTTGATATGCCGCCCGGAACCCTGCCAGCCCAGCCACCAGCACACAGCATTGAGAAAGAATAAATGAAAACTGAATACGACGCAAACGCGGCGTTTCTCTATCCCTACACGGGAGAACAGGAACGCCGCTTTTTTTATGCCCTCATGTTACGCAGTAGGGGCGAAAAGAGCCTTGCTATATGCGGCTTTGCGGGCGCACTTTTGCCGGGGACAGGGAT